>CAXTPV010000001.1:0-6079 GCA_964246135.1 uncultured Acetobacteraceae bacterium
ATCCAGCGATCCTATGGTTCACCTCGTCGGAACGCTCCAGCATCAGCATGTGACCAGCGGGAAGCTCGATCTCGGTCAAGTCCGAGCAGTCCTCGCGCATCGGTTCGGCGAAATGGCCGTGCGCGGTGTCGCATACCGTGTCCCACTGGCCACCCAGGAACAGTGCGGGCAGCGCGACGCGTCCGTAATCGCGCGCCTCCGCGGCATAGGCGATGTTGGCCCGATCGTTCAGATACCAGGCGCACGGGCCGCTGAAGCCGTTACGCGCGAAGGCGGCCAGCATGACCGCGCGGTCACCCGCGCCCAACAGCGTCCGGCCCGGCGCCGTCGCGGGCGGTGTTCTGCCGGGCGGGAACCAGCCGCCCTGCGCGCGGATGCTGGCCAGCGGCGTCGGCCTCCCCACCGCATCGGGCGAACCGGGCGTATAGAACATGTCGACAACGCGCGGGGTGTTCGCCTCGAAATCGCGCACCGCCTTGGTGAAATGCTCGTTGCAGTACTGCATATAATCCCACTGACCGAACGGGTAGCGATCCGCCGGGTAGATCGTCCGATCGACCAGCGGCAGGAAGTTGGGCAGCGAATTGCCGCGCGCGAAATGCGGCACGGTCAGGTTGACGACGCCACTGCACCGCTCGGGATTGTTCGTCGCCATCGCCCAGCCGATCGTACAGCCGAGGCTGTGCCCGACCCAGATGGCAGGTCGGCCACCGAGCGAATCGTGGAGCTCGGTCATGTCGGCGACCACCTCGCGGACAGCGTAATCGGTGACGTGATTGGGCACGGACGACCCGCCATAGCCCCGCAGGTCGGGCGCGATGCAGCGCCATCCCGCCGCCGCGAAATGGGCGAGTTGCGGCCGCCAAGCGAGACCCAGATGCGGCCAGCCATGCAGGAAGATCATCAACGGGCCATCGGCGGGACCGATGTCGATATAGGCCGAACGATGTCGCGGCGTCGTGAACTGCCGGTAGGATTGGAGTCCGATGTCCGATCGAGCCGCGGCACTCACGCGCGCGGTCGCGATTGCCGGCCAGCCGGTGGCGGTTGCGCTCGCCGCGCCGATCAGGAAGGTCCGCCGCCTCACTTCGCGAGGTGCGCATCGAAGAAGCGCGCGATTTCGGTGAAGACCTGCTTCGTCACCGGCGCGCTGGCGTCCGAGGTAAACTGAGCGTGTGACAACCCTTCATAGACTTCCAGATCCGCCTCGATGCCGGCGTCGCGAAGCTTGCGGTGCGCGCGGACGGTGTTGGACAGGAACAGGTCGCGCGTGCCGGCGGTGAGGATGGCTGGCGGCATGCCATGAAAGTCGCCGTAAATCGGCGATAGCTGCGGATCCTTGAGGTCGCGCCCGTGCGCGTACAACCGGGCCGCGCGGCCGAGATAGCCGTTGTAGCTGACCAGGACATTGTCGAGCCACTCGTTCGTCTTGTAGCTGTCCCCCGTCTCCGTGAGGTCGGACCAAGGCGAACCCGGCGCGATCGCGGCGGGAAGCGGGAGTCCCTCGGCTTTCAGGCGCAGCATGAGCGCGAGCGTCATGCCGCCGCCCGTCGATGTGCCCTCGACGGCGATCCGGCGCGGGTCGGTCGTCGCCACGACCGCGCGCCAAGCTGACGTCACATCGTCCATCGCGGCCGGGAAGGGTGTGTCGGGCGGCATGCGATAGTCGATCGCTAGTACCTTGTAGCCGCCGTAAGCGGCCATGATCGCCGCCTCACCCGTGCCCGACTCGCCGGCACCAAAGACATATCCCCCGCCATGAATCTGGAAGATCAGCTGATTCTTATGCGCTTGGGGCATCTGCCTGGGCGTGAGCAGGAAGGCCTTGACGCCGCCCACGGTTGTCGGCGTGATCGTGACGCCGAGGCTCGCTCGGTCCTTGGCTAGCCCCGGGACAGCGGCCTTGGCCGCTTGGGCCAGCATCGCCCGCCATGCTGCATCGGTTGCGGGATCCCAGTTCCAGAAGGAAGAATAAGGCGCCGCAACGAGCTTCGCCGTATCGGGGTCCAGATCCGAAGGCGGCTGAATGGTTCTGGCGGGCACAGTGCGAGGACCGGGCTTGCCATTGGCCGCGCTCTGCGTTGCCGCAATTTCTGCCGGCTCGTTCGGCTTTGCCTGGGCGGCGCTGACAGACAGGCCGAGAAGAACGATTACCGTCAGACCCGCAGCCATGCGAAAGGCGGCTTGCGGGCGGGCGTGACGGCGTGTGTTACCGCGCGAACTCATGATCTTGACCATACGCATTCTGCGGTGGCCCTGCCATTTCGCAGCGTCCAAAAGACTTCCTCTGTCGTCCAGCGAGGGATCGAGAGCCCGTTCCAGCGAGGTCGTCCCGTTCGCGATGGGGGTTACCGCTCTGGGCAGATTCGCCCAGTAATAGTGCAGACGTCAAAGATCTTCGGCCAGACCTCGGGCGTCACGCGGACGCCGATCTCGTCCAGGTGTGTACGAAGCGCAGTGGATCGCTGAGCGTCAGTCTTTGGCACCAAGGCCGCGAAACAGGAGTTCAAAAAGCCGTTGAGTTTGCGCCGCGCCGTCTGAATCCGGAGGCATTTGCCAGAGGAACTGAAGGAGCATTAGGAAATCCGCAGGCTGCGTCCCTGATCTGATCTGTCCAGTCGTCTCGCAGGCCTCCATTATCAGCGTTACCGCGCCTACAATCGGCAAATATGTTTGCTCAAAATCCTGCTCCGAAATTACCGCATGAAGCACATCTGCTATACCGTGCTTGACCCTACCCAAGCGCGCAAGCTCACTGCACCAAAGACGAAAGGCCTCAAGGGGCCGGTGCTGCGTCAGCAGGGTCGGGGCCAGACCGACCAGATCATCGATTTCCTCGCGGTAGATGCCCAACACCAGCGCCTCGCGCGTGGGAAAGTGCCGGTAGAGCGTGCCCTGACCGACCCCGGCGGCCTTGGCAATCGAGTTAAGCGTTGCATTGGGATCAGCTGCCAGAGCGGTCCGCGCCACCTCCAGGATGCGGGCCCGGTTGCCTCGCGCGTCAGCACGCAGCTTGCCACCCTCGCTCATAACGCTCCTTGACTAAACGGACATGTGTCCGGTAGTAGCCTTTCGGACATATGTCCGCTTATGTGGCGTTGGAGGTGCTTATGCAATATATGAAGCTTGGCCGTTCGGGTCTCGACATCTCTCCGGTGGCGATCGGTTGCATGGGCTTCGGCGATCCCGGCCACGGCTATCCCACCTGGTCGATCAACGAGGAAGCGAGCCGCGTCCTGATCCGCCACGCGATCGATGCAGGCATAAACTTCTTCGACACGGCGAATCTTTATTCGAACGGCGAGAGCGAGGAGATAATTGGCCGGGCGGTGCGAGACTTCATCCACCGCGATGCCGTCGTCATCGCCACCAAGCTGAGCGCCCCAACGCGCAATGGTCCCAACGCGATCGGCCTATCGCGAAAGGCGGTCCTGGCGGAGGTGGATCATAGCCTGAGGCGCCTAGGGGTCGATCACATCGATCTCCTGCAGATCCACCGTCGTGATCAGACGACCCCGTGGGAAGAGACGCTCGAAGCACTCCACGATGTCGTGAAGGCCGGCAAGGCCCGGTACCTCGGCGCATCCTCGATGAAGGCCTGGGAGTTCGCCAAGGCGCTGCACATCCAGAAGGCGAACGGCTGGACCCGCTTCATCATCATGCAGCACAACTACAATCTACTCGCCCGCGAGGAGGAGTTGGAAATGATCCCGCTCTGCGCTGACGAAGGGGTACAGACCGTCATCTACAGCCCCCTGGCGCGCGGACGCCTTGCCCGCATTTGGGGCCAGGAGACCGCTCGCGCCCATGACGAGGCCGCTTATGCGACGATGTACGAAGCGACTGCCGATAGCGACCGGAGGATCGTCGCCGTGGTGGCTCAGATCGCGGAGGAACACAGCACAAGCATGGCGGCGGTCGCTTATGCCTGGCTACGTCGGCACGCTGTGGTCGCGGCGCCGCTCGTCGGAGCGCTCAAGACCAGCCACATTGACGATGCAGTCGCGGCTGTTTCGCTCACGCTGACCGACGAAGAGGCCGCACGGCTGGAGGCGGATTATACCCCGCGCCGCGACAGCCAAGGCGTGTCGGATCCGGCTATGCTGGCGCGTGCGTCGGAGACGGCGACCGGCTTCACTGCTTCTCTTGTCGCTCTACCCTAGAGTCGAGCACGCGTCGGGCCAACTGCCGGCTGCACGGGTGCGTCCGTGCTTCCTATTGCGTGGTAACGACGACCTTGCCGACCGCTTTCCCGGCTTCGAGGTGCTCATAAGCGGCCCGTGCGTCGGAGAATGCGAACTCGCTGTCGATTACCGGCGCGATGCCATGCAAGTCGATGAAACGGACGAGATCCTCGGTCATGGCGCGGCTTCCCACCGCCACCCCCGACAGCGTCTTGGATCCAAAAATCAGGTCATGCGGCTCGATCCCGGCCGCGCCGAACCCGCTGAGCCCGCCGACAACGATCACGCGGCCACCGAAGCGCGTCGCCGCGATCGAGCGCGGCAAGGTTTGCTCGCCGCCGACTTCGAGCACGAGTTCCGCGCCCTGGCCGTGGGTGAGGCTCAGCACTTCATGCTGCCACTCTGGATGGGTCCGGTAGTTGATGAGCGCGCGAGCCCCCATCGTCTCGGCCTTTTTGAGCTTGGCGTCGCTGGACGAGGTGACGATCGGGTTGAGCCCGGCCGCGGCCGCGAGCTGCAGCGCCCACGTGGCGACGCCGCCCGTGCCGAGGATCAGCACGGTATCTCCCGGACGGGCTGCGCCCTGCACGAACAATGCGTTCCACGCGGTGACACCTGCGCACGGGATCGCCGCTGCGCCAGCATCGCTGACGCTAGACGGAGCAGGGGCCAGCCCCTCTTCATGAGCGACGAGTTCCTGAGCCAGCGTGCCGTCGATCTGCGCGCCGTACGAGACAGCCAGTTTAGGCGGGGTGATCGGCCCGTCGATCCATTGCGGCCAGAAGGTGGTGATCACGCGGTCGCCGATCGCCAGCCGGGTCACCGCGGAGCCGATCTCGACTACCTCGCCGACGCCGTCGCTTAGCGGCACGACTGGACGGTCCTGTGTGCCCGGATACGCTCCCTTGGCGATCTGAAGGTCGCGGAAATTCAGAGCGGCGGCGCGGATCGCCACACGGACGTCGTTCGGCCCGAGAGGGCTTGGCTCAGCGTCAGTAAGGGTGAGCCCGGCAAGGCCGGTTCCAGCCAAAAGGGTATAGGATTGCATCGGAAACGACTCCTTGCGGCAGCCTTTGAGCAGTGCTTCACGGCGGCGGCGCTGCGATTGGCTGATTGAGCTTATGGACGGATCGGCGAGCCCCGGGCCGCAAGCCAATATCTATTCATCGCAATGCGAAGCATAAGAGGAGAATCGCGTGCGGGTCCCGACACTCCTGGTAGGGAATGTTGCGCGGCATTGGGAGCAGTGATTGGACCGTCTCGCCAGCATGGCCGCGTTCGTGAAAGCGGCCGAACTCGGCTCGTTCGCGGCCGCTGGGACAGCGCTTGGGATGTCCGCGCAGATGGTCTCAAAGCATGTTGCGTTCCTTGAGGATCGTGTCGGTGCGCGTCTCCTCAATCGGACTACGCGCCGTCAGAGTCTGACCGAAATCGGTCACACCTATTGCCAACGTTGCCGGCAGACGCTGGCGGAGGCCGAGTGGGCCGATGCGGTCGGCAACGAAGCGCGCGCGGAGCCGCGTGGGCGGCTGCGGATCAGCGCGCCGGTTTCGTTCGGCAGCACCTCGCTCGTTTCTCTGATCGCGCGGTACCTGCGCGATCATCCGGCGGTCGAGGTTGACCTCGTGCTCGCGGATCGGCTGGTCGATCTGGTGGGGGAGGAGTTCGAGGCAGCGTTCCGCATCGGGCACCTCGCGGACTCGACCCTCATCGCGCATGAGTTGGCGCCCTTTCGCCTCGTCCTCTGCGCGGCACCCGGCTATCTGCAGGCGCGCGGCACGCCCAGCACGCCCGCCGACCTCACCGCGCACGAATGTCTCGGCTACGCGCGGGGACCCTCGCTGGACGAATGGCGTTTCGCCCGGGAAGGCCGCATCCACGGCGCGCGCGGTCCC
>CAXTPV010000001.1:6089-38054 GCA_964246135.1 uncultured Acetobacteraceae bacterium
TTGCGGGTCAACGACGCCAAGGCTTTGCTCTCGGCCGCGATGGACGGATTTGGGATCGCGATGATCGCACATGATTTGGCGCGCGACGCGCTTGCCTCGGGGCGGCTCGTGACGCTCTTACCTGACTATGTCGTTCCGATCCGTCCGATGCACCTAGTGTACCTCGGCGACCGTCGCCAGACGCCGAAGCTGAAGTCGTTTATCGACGCTGCAATCAAGACATTCACGGTCTAGCCAATTTCGCACCATGCTAAACGGCCCGTAAGCGACGCATTTCGACGCCGGCGCCTGGCGCGGAATTCAAGCCTCGGATCAGGTCGGTCGAGCTGGCGGGAGCCCCGCAGGCGGGCGACGCCCTGCCTCTACGTAGAGGAATGAGTGTTGTCGTCTGATAACCTTCGGGAATCTCGGCACGGAAGCGGAATGTTTCCCGCTTCCGTGCCACTGTTGCAGGCGCTTTCCGCTCATGACCGGTCGAGCATCACCTCACACGTCGACGGCAGCGTCGATCGTGGCGGCAAACGGCGTGGTGGCTCGTCCGATCAAGCTCGAGAGCTTGCCGCCATCGTCGAACAACGCGCCTTGCGCCGCACTGGCATCGGAGTCCGCTAACAAGGCAGCGAGCGGCTCCGGCAATCCGGCGGCGGTCAACGCCGCGCGGTACTCGGCTTCGGGAAGGTCGACGTAGGGGATGGTCGCGCCGGACCGACGTGACAGCTCAGCGGCGAAGTCGGCGAGCGTGTAGGCCGTATCGCCGGCCAGTTCGTGGACGACGCGCGGACCCGTGTCGTCGATCAGCGCAATGGCGGCTGCTTCGGCATAGTCGAGACGAGCGGCGCTCGCAATAAGGCCGTCGCGCGCGCTACCGATGAACGCGCCATGCTTGCGGGCGGCGGGGATCGAGGCGGCATAGTTTTCGGTGTACCAACTGTTCCGCAGGAAAGTGAAGGCGACGCCGCTCGCCTCGATCAGCGCCTCGGTATGGCGATGCTCCTCGGCGAGGCCGAGTGTGGAACGGTCGGCGTGCAGTACGCTCGTATACGCTATCCTGGCAATACCGGCGCGACGTGCGGCATCGATCGCATTGCGATGTTGCAGGACCCGGTTTCCCAGCGCGTTCGAGGAGATCAGCATCAGCCTTTCCGCGCCAGCGAAAGCGGCGTCGAGCGTTTCGGGACTATCATAGTCGCCGTGTCGCACGGCGACCCCCTCCGGGAACAGCGACGCGGCGCGCGCGGGATCGCGGACGACTGCGGCGACCGCCTGCGCACCGACGCGGATGGCGAGCTGGTGAACGATCAAGCGGCCGAGTTGGCCGCTTGCGGCAGTGACGAGATAACGGGGATGGTCAGGCATCATGAACTCCAGCGGACGGTGTTGACCCGGTCTCAAATAGAGACCATTCAGTCGCCGGGTAAGACGGCACTTTCCTGTTACCAGGTTACGTGGAGGTCACCGATGGATGCGCGCGCCGCGCTCGGGACGAAGTTTGATGGCTGGGTGAAGGCCGAATTCGACGAGACGCGTTGTCCGGTCCGCAACCTGCTCGACAAGATCGGCGACCGCTGGTCCATGCTGGTCCTGGCGGCGCTGGCGAGCGGGTCGATGCGCTTCAGCGCGCTTGCACGGGCGATGCCGGACATTTCCAAGCGCATGCTCACTCAGACACTGCGGACCTTGGAGACCGACGGTCTGGTACATCGTGAGGTACGGCCGACCGTTCCGCCCCAGGTCAGTTATTCGCTGACGCTACTCGGCGAGAGCTTTGCTAAACCGCTGCTCGGCCTGATTGAGTGGGCTGAGACTAACTTCGCCGCCGTCATGAAGGCGCGGGAGAGATCGGCTCCGATCGGATAAAGAGAACGCGTGACGGGTTAAATGACTAGGATCGGCTATGACCGGATGCCATCGTTGCGCTTTCCCGAGGTGTTCGGGGCGAGCATGTAGCTGCTGATGTAGGCTAAAAACTGGTGCCGGCCGGATAGCCATGCGCGAACTGTGCGGTCGGCTCCAGCCCCCAGCAGGACTAGGAGTTGCTATTCGAGATAGGGCGTAAGCACCTCTTCGATCCAATTCATGAAGGCGCGAACCCTGCGCGACAGGTTCTGCCGATGGGCCACCACGAGAGACACGTCGAGCGGCTCGGGGCGAAGGTCCGGTAGAATCTCTACTAGCGCTCCGCTCTCGAAATGTCGGCGTATCCCTGAAAGCGCAGCCTGTATCAGTCCAATGCCTGCAAGGCCGGCGGCCTCGTAAGTCTGGACGCTGTTGACGTGGAGCGCGCTTGGCAGCGGAAGTGTCGCATAGTTGCCACCGTTGCCGTCAGGATACTCCCACCCGTAGGGTTTGGCGCCGAGTGTCCTGCTGTAATGAATTGTCCGATGTCCCTGACGCTGTAGATCTTCCAGCGATTGAGGGACGCCATAGCGCGCCAGGTATGCGGGACTGGCGGCATTCACCATTCGCAAGTGACCCAACGGTCGCGCGATCAGTGTCTCGTCTCCGATCGCCCCGATACGCAGGACGCAGTCAAACCCCTCCTGCACCAGATCGACCTGCCGATCAGTGCTCGATATCTCCAACTCCAACTCGGGATGGTCGGCCATGAACGCCGGCAAGACCGGTACGATCGTGGTGCGGGCCAACTCGGTCGGCAGATCGACCCTAAGACGCTCCCGCAGCGCGACGCGATCTCCCGCAAACATCGAATGTAGGTCGTCGACGTCGGCCAGCAGATCGCGGGCGCGGGCATGAAACGCTCGTCCGTCTTCGGTCAACTGGACCGTGCGCGTCGTCCGGTGCAGCAGCCTCGCGCCGACATCGTCTTCGAGCCGCCGTACCGCCGTTGAGGCCCTCCCTTTTTGGATGCCTAGGCTGTCGGCCGCTCGCGTAAAGCTCCCCATCTCGGCGACCCTCGTGAAGATCAGGATGGGCTCGAGATTCTGCATGTTCACGTCTCTTTATTGATCTCCAAATGAACACCAATGCGTTCGGTTTTCGGTCCCTTTATCACGTCTCCTAGGCACAGTAAGCATCGGATCGGAACGAACCCATCACCGGAGAAAGGGAGATGCCTGACTCGACGAAGCCACATTGCGCCGCCTGGACAGGACGGGCAGCCAGCGCCCTGGTGGTCGCGGCGCTGCTCGTCGACGGAGCGATGCAGCTGCTCGCTCCTGCCAGAATCGCGAGCATGATGCAGGAGACGGGCTTCGCAATGGACCTGACCCCTACGCTCGGCGGCATCATGGTCGCCTGCGCGGTCCTTTACGCTGTCCCAGCGACGACTGTCCTCGGCGCGATCCTCGTGACAGGGCTCCTGGGAGGCGCCATCTGTGCCCATGTCCGCCTCGGCGAATTGGGATCACCGCCGGAAGTCATATCGCTGCTTCTCGGCGTGATGACGTGGGGTGGGCTTTACCTCCGCGAGACCCGTATCCGCGCCATTTTGCCTCTCACCCGGCAATCGGGAGATGGCTGTTACCATTGAAAGGAACAATGCGTTCGGTCTCACGTGGTTTATCACCCAGACGGAACACATTATTTCCAGGCAGGCGTCGCTGAGGAGTCAATGCCAAAGCGATGAACCGCTGCGGCGCGAAGGAGGCAACATGACCATTACCAGCATCACGACTGCCGTCGTCTATCATTCAGGCTATGGGCACACGAAACGTATGGCGGAAGCTGTCGCCGAAGGCGCTGCAGCCTCACTGATCGCTATCGATGCCGAGGGCAACCTCCCCGAGGATGGGTGGGAAATACTGAACGCCGCGGATGCGGTCATCTTCGGTTCACCAACGTACATGGGCGGCGCAAGCTGGCAATTCAAAAAGTTTGCTGACGCTTCTTCAAAGCCCTGGTTTGAAGACAAATGGAAAAACAAGATCTTTGGCGGCTTTACCAACAGCGCGAGCATCAACGGCGATAAGCTGTCGACGCTCCAATACTTTTCACTGCTGTCTGCTCAGCATCGCGGTATCTGGGTTGGCATGGGAATGAAGTCTTCCAATACCAAGGCTTCGCAACGCGACGATATCAACCGCATGGGATCATTTCTTGGTCCGATGGCGCAATCGGACGCAGATGCAGCACCAAGCGAAATGTCGGAAGGCGACCTCGAGACCGCCCGGCTTTACGGCGTCCGCGTTGCGGAGATCGCCAGCCGGTTCGCGGCAGCACCGACCGCGTAAGCATAGCATCACACCCTAACAAAGCGGATCGACCAATGACTGTTGGTGATCAAAGTCTCTTCATCGGCGGGCGGTGGACGCCATCCGAGAGAGGAGCGACCTACGAGTCTTTTGACCCATTCACGGGACAGACAGCAACGCGGGCGGCTGCCGCCACGGTGGTCGATGTCGATCGTGCCGTAGACGCAGCGCAGGAAGCCTTCGGCCCCTGGGCTGCGCTACCGCCCAGCGAACGACGCCGATACGTGCTCGCTGTGGCCGATGCTGTCGAAGCGCGAGCTTCGGAGCTGTCCGACGCCATTACGACCGAGATGGGCGGGCCCGCCGCCTGGGGCAAATACAACGTCAAGGTCCTGGCGGAAAAGCTTCGGTTCGCCGCTGGCGCCGCGTACCAAGGTCTGACAGGTGAAGTCATTCCTTCCGACAATCCGTCGCGCACGATGATCGCGATCCGCAAGCCCGCCGGCGTTGTCGCCAGCCTGGTGCCCTGGAACGCCCCAGTGTTGCTCGTCGGCGCGTCGGTGGCGGCCGCGCTCGTCGTCGGCAACACCGTCGTCATCAAAGCGTCGGAGCAAACGCCCCGCACCCACGGACTCGTGGTGACATGCTTTGCCGACGCCGGCTTACCTGCCGGTGTCGTCAACCTCATCACCAACGCGCCCGAGAACGCTGGCGGCGTGGTCGAGGCGTTGATCGCGCACCCGAGCGTGCGCCGGGTCCATTTCACCGGATCGACGCGCGTCGGCCGCATCATTGCGGAAAAGGCCGGCGCGTACCTCAAGCGCACCGTGCTCGAACTCGGTGGCAAGGCACCGTGCATCGTCCTGGCTGATGCCGATCTTGATCGTGCCGTGACCGCGGCGGCGTTCGGCTCCTTCGCCAACTCGGGCCAGGGATGCCTTTCGACCGAACGCATCATCGTAGACAGGTCGATCGCCACGGAGTTCTGCGGCCGGCTCGCCGCCGTCGCGAAGACCATCGTCTATGGAGATCCTCGGAAAAGCGCGACTGTGCTTGGTCCCGTCATCAACAGTGCAGCCATCAATCGTCTGACAGAGCTGGTCGAGGACGCTGTCGCATCTGGAGCTCAATTGCTTGCCGGTGGCAAGGCGGAGGGACCGTGTTTCGCCCCTACCGTTCTGAGCGGTGTCACGCCCGCCATGCGCGTCTATCAGGAAGAGTCCTTCGGCCCGCTGGCGTCCGTCGTCATTGTCGATGGGCCTCAAGAGGCGCTGCGCGTCGCCAACGACAACGACTATGGCCTATCCTCCGCCATCTTCAGCCGCGACGTGACTCTGGCGCTCGATATGGCGAAGCGCCTCAACGTCGGCATGTCGCACATCAACGGTGCCACCCTCGACGACGAAGCGCAAATCCCCTTTGGCGGGGTCAAAGACAGCGGCTATGGCCGGTCGGGCGGCGCGATTGGAATCGAAGAGCTTACCGAGCTTCAGTGGATCACAATCGAAGGTCCTCAGGCACCTCGCTATCCGATCTCGGCAAACGTATCGGTCCCGTGATCGACGGCCAGAGTTTCTTGATCACAGAAGCTTTGTGGTTCCCGCGAATAGCGGATCGAGAGTCGACTTCGCCCTACCGGGACCTCGCCGGCACGGAGCGCGGACATCCTAACTGGCCTGTGAAGAAAGCCGGCGCAGTTCCGCATAGGATTTTGCAAGATTCGCGCTCAAACCTGCGGGTGGATCAGCCAGCCACGCGCTTATGGCGTGAGTGAACGTCGCCATTCCGATCTGCGCGGTGAGCGTGGCCACGCCTTCCTCCAAACCCCGCTGACGTAGCGCGCTCGATAGAGCGGCGGTCAATCCCGCCGTCTTGGTCAACACCCGCTCTTGCAACGCCGGGGTCCTGGCGATGACCTCTTGCCGGGGCTCGGTGAACGGGCGGTTGCGCTGAAGGAGGGGTTCGACCGAGCGGAAGGCGTGTAGCAGCGCCTCCATCGGATACATGGCATCCGGCGCCGACACTACCGTCTCCGCCAAGGCGTCGCGAAATGCTTCCTCGCCATCGAACAAGGCCTCCCGCTTGTCGGCGAAGTGACGAAAGAACGTCCGTTCGGTGACACCGGCTCGCGCGGCGATTTCGGCCGTCGTTGTCGCGTCGTAGCCCTGCTGCTGGAACAGCTCCAGCGTCGCTTGCTGGAGACGACGGCGCGTTTCTTTTCCGCTCCGTGGCATCAGATCCTTATATCCATATTGTCAGCTGCTGTCACTATCCCTATGTGTCGGTAACTGACATTATGGCGGAGATCATCATGCGAGCGCTGCTTTTCGAGCAATATGGCGAGCCGGCGGACGTGCTGCGTCTGCAGGACGCCAACATCCCAGACCCGAAGGCCGGGCATATCCGCATCAAGGTCCACGCCTGTGGGCTCAATCCGGCGGATTGGTGGATATGTCGCGGCCTGTTCGCCGGCGATCTGCCTCGAGGCATCGGCCTCGACGTGTCCGGGACGGTGGATGCGATCGGCGACGGGGTGGCGGACGTGGCCGTCGGCGACCAGGTTCTTGGTGTCCCAGCCTATCAGGATTACCCGAGCGCCGGCGCGGCAGATCATGCGGTCCTATCTGTCTGGACGCCCGTGCCGGCGGGGCTCGACTTGGTAGATGCGGCGGCGCTGCCGATGGCGATCGAAACTCCGGCTCGTTGCCTCGACATTCTCGCCGTGACGGCCGGTCAAACGCTGTTTATTTATGGCGCCGGGACGATGATCGGGTTCGCCGCCGTCCAAATGGCGCGGCTGCGCGGCGCGCGGGTGATCGCCGCCGCGGGCGAGACGTTCGCCGGGCAGCTTCGGGCGTTTGGTGCCGAGGTGACGACCTATGGCGACGGCATGATCGAGCGGGTGCGCGAACTTGCCGACGGCGCTCCGGACCTGATTTTCGATGCCGGTCCGATCAGCGACGTGCTGCCGCATCTGGTCAGCATCGCCGCCGGTGACGCCCATCGCATCGTCACGGTCAGCAATCATGGTCCCGCAGCCGACGCCCTCGGCGTTCGAAACAGCTTCCAGGGCGCGCTGGCTTATGCCGCGCTGGCCGAGTTCGCCCAGCTCGCGGCCGAGGGCCGGTTCAAGGTTCCCGTCGCGCGCACCTTCCCGTTGGCGGATTGGCGTGCTGCGCTCGACCTGAGCCTGACCGGTCACGCGCACGGCAAGCTGATGCTCATGCTCGACGCGTAGGTGAGCCCGCCCAAGGGCTTCGCAAATAAGCGCATTCGGGCGTGGGCTGCCGAGCGTGAGTACCGGCTCAATCGCGCGCTAGCCGACGGTAAGCCTATAGTCTCGCGCCAGCCGTTCGGAGCTTGGTCCTCATGCGACGGTCAACACGATCTTGCCTTGAATATGGCCGGCGGCAGCGCGTTCGTGCGCCTTTCGCGCATCCGCCAACGGAAAAATACTGTCGATAGTGCAACGGACCGTGCCGGCCTCAAGCAAGCGTCCAATTTCAGCTAGCTGCAATCCGTTCGAGCGCACCTGGGTCATTGAGACGGTGACGCCTAGCTTCACGGCCTCCTCGGCATCGGCGAAACCTGGGAACACCGGAAACAAAGCGCCATCAGGATTCAGGGTGCGCAGAAAACGACCGGTTGTGGGACCGCCGAGCGTGTCGAGGACGAGATCGACGTCACCCGCTACATCCTCGGGAGGAGTCTTCGCATAGTCGATGAATTCGTCGGCGCCGAGCTCGCGCAGGAACGCTTCCTGCGTTCCCGATGCCACCGCGATGACGTGCGCGCCCCTCCATTTCGCGAGCTGCAGCGCGAAGTGTCCCACGCCGCCCGCGGCACCGTTGATGAGCACCGTCTTGCCGGCGAGCGGCACCGCGCGATGCCTCTGCGGCTGCAGCGGGTTCGGTTCGTTGTGCCCAAGCTCGATCAGGAATTGCCACGCGGTGAGCCCCGACATCGGAACCCCTGCGGCATGTATATGGTCGATGCTGGTCGGCTTTGGTGCCAGGTCCGATGCAGGCGCGGCAACATACTCGGCATAAGCATGGCTCTGACCATAGCTAGGAAAGCGAACCATGCCGAAAACCTCGTCACCGACCTCGAGGCCGCGCACATTTGCGGCGACCGCCTCGACAAGTCCCGACACGTCCGATCCCGGGATAGCAGGCAAGGGCACCGATGGCCTCCACTCGGGAGGAAGCGCCCTGTATCCATCGCGCAAATACCAGTCGGGAGGATTGATGCCGGCCGCCTTGACGCGAACGAGCACCTCACCCGCCTTGAGCTCGGGTTTCTGCACCTCCTCGTAGCGCAGCACCTCGGGACCGCCGAACTCGTGCAGTTGGATTGCCTTCATGCTGCTTGTCGACATCGCTTCCTCTTTGACGCCGGATAGCCTATTTATATCCGGGACAGTGCCCCGTATAAGCGGGTCGCTGACCCGTTTGTCAAGTTGGATGTATGCGCGCCGACGCTAAGAAGAACTACGACCATCTGCTCGCGGTGGCGCACGACGTCGTCACGGAAAATGGTGCTGACGCGTCGATGCGCGACATCGCGCGCAGGGCCGGCGTCGGGCTCGGCACGCTGCACCGCCACTTCCCAAGGCGGGAGGTGTTGCTCAAGGCACTGCTCCACGCGAGCTTCGAAAAGCTGACGACAAGAGCATGTGAACTCGAGGTAACGGGTTCACCGGACGATGCTCTCGTGTCATGGCTGCGCGAAGCCGTCGCGGTCGCACATAATTACAGCGGCGTCGTAGCGTCGATGGTAGCCGCCATCGAGGATCCGGCGTCTGCACTTCACGCATCGTGCGTTACGATGCGGGCGGCGGGCACCCGGCTTCTCGTCCGCGCTCAGGCCGAAGGGCTGGCGCGAGCCGATATCAACGGCGCTGACTTGTTCGCATTGGTCGGGGCGCTCGCGTGGCTTTGCGACCAGCGTTCGCTAGCGCCGCGCGTCGATCACCTCTTCAGCATCGTTGCTGGTGCGATCTTGACCAGAGAGAAACCAGATCGCCAGCCGCTACCGCCTTTCTCTGAACCGTTGCGATGCGGACAGGCAACGCCTTTGTAGACAGTGTAGTCGCTCAACCCGTACTGCTGGCCAACTCACATCGGCTAGCCGTTTCCGCTCGGTCTGCTGGGATCGTCTAGCTCCGGTGCCCGTCTGCTCGCCCTGGCTCTGTTGGTACTGGCCCTCGTTTCCTTCTCAACTGGTTTTTTCGGAGCGCCCTTCATGACCGAACCACAAGCGCCGCCGCCAGCCGCCAAGCTGATTGATGCCCGCCCTATCTCACGGCCCGCGCCAGGTCTCGAAGGTTTCGAGCACGGTTTCCAAACAGTCGACGGCATTCGCCTTCACTACGTCTCTGGCGGCAAGGCGGACGGCGATGTTGTCGTCCTGCTCGCCGGCTTTCCCGAAAGCTGGTTCGCGTGGCGGAGGGTGATGCCGCTGCTCGGCGCGACCTTTCGGGTGATCGCCCCCGACCTGCCCGGGCAAGGCGATTCCGACCGCCCGGCCGATGGCTACGATACACAGACCCTCGCCATCCGCGTGCATGGCCTCATCAATCAACTCGGGATAACCCGCTACAGCCTCGTCGGCCACGATGTCGGCGCGTGGGTCGCATATCCCTATGCAGCGATGTTTGGCGGGGAGGTTCGCCATCTGGCGCTGCTGGACGCCGGAATTCCCGGTATCACCCTGCCGGACGCCCTTCCGACCGCGCCAGACCGAGCATGGCGAACATGGCACTTCGCTTTTCACGCCATCCCCGATCTGCCGGAATCATTGATTGTCGGTCGCGAACGCGAATATCTCGACTGGTTTCTTCGTCGTAAGACAGCGAATCCGGAGGCCTTTTCGGATGCCGAACTGGGTGAATATCTCAGGATCTTCAAGAAAGACGGCGGGCTTCGGGCGGGACTTGCGTATTACCGCGCGGCGGGCGTCTCGGCGCAACAGAACCGGGACTTGGCCGCCAAGGGCAAGCTCCAGATGCCGCTTCTCGCCCTCGGCTCCGACCAGGGGTCCATCGCCGACATGGCCTCGCCGCTACGCGCATTCGGCGACGACGTGCGGGGCGGCGTTGTGCCATTTTGCGGCCATTTTCTACCTGAAGAGCAGCCGGAAGCAGTGGCTAGGGAACTCCTGAGCTTTTTTGACAACTGAAGAGAGCAAGCCATAATCATCGGCTCCTCTGCGGCCGACCTCGGCAAGGCGGCGTTTCTCAACTTGCTGCGAGCGAGGACACGACGGAATGAGTTGGTCGTTTCGCATCGCTGTGGGTGCAGCGAACCGCAGGCTGCGTACGATGCCAATATCGCGACTTCTGCGGCCGGTGGACGGTGATGGCGGCGGACGAAGTGACGGAACAAGGTTGACCCTGACACCACTTGCGTCGCCGAAGCCGCTTCTATCGTAGGGCTACGGCGTATGAATAGTGCCCACCTTCGTCCTGCACGGCCCGCCAAAACTCTTAGTGGGTCCCGCGACCAGGAGGGCATTCCTCGCGCGAGGAGTGGATCTTCGCACCAGGCTGCGACATCATCCTTCTCCTGACGAGCTCTGATCCTTGTGGCTAGTGCGCCGGCAAGCGGCCATGTGTTTGAAGTCCGTCGTACGTGAAGACAGCGTTACACGCTGCGGCACGTGACGCCCGGCGTCAAAATCCGGTTTATGCCAGTCGTACGCATCAGCAACAAAAACACCGTGATTTCAACGTCACAGGAGCAATTGTCATGCGAGAACTTCATTGAGAAAGTCGCTCGCGGTCGCAGCGCTCGCATGCTCATGGGCCGAGTCCGCGATGGCGGCGCCATACAGCGTGAATGGCCAATGGAACTTCCTTGGCACGCTGATGGTGCAAGGCATGCCAGTTACAACAATGATCCAGAACGCCGTGAGCGCTGACGCCGTCGGGCAGACCGTAGCCGTCGGTGCCGTCACGACCGGTGCTCCCGGCTCGCAAGCCGTGGTGACGAACAGCGGCACCGGCACCTCGCCGATCCTCAACTTCACCATCCCGGCCGGCGCGACCGGACCGGCTGGTCCCGCCGGGCCGGTCGGCCTGTCGCCGGCGCTTTCCGCGGGTACGGCAACCATGCTGCCCGCAGGGTCGGTCCCGACGATCGGCCTCTCGACGAACGGCAATGCCTACGCGATCAACGTCGGTGTGCCGGCCGGTACGCCGGGCGTGTCGCCGACGATCAACTTCAGCTCGGTCACGACGGCCAGTCCCGGTAGCCCCGCGGCCGTGCTCGACACCGTCTCGGGCTCGACCCATAACATCTCGTTGACGCTGCCGGCGGGTGCGCCAGGTTCGATCGGCGCGCCCGGGCCTGCCGGCGTGTCTCCGACCCTGACCTTCGCGCCGGTCATCACGGCCAACCCCGATACCCCGGCAAGCGTGGTCGATACGCTGAATGGTTCCACCCACACGATCGCGCTGACCATCCCGGCCGGCGCGAACGGCGCACCGGGTGCGGCCGGTGCGCAGGGCGCCGCCGGCGCCCCGGGGAACACGACGGCGGCCGCATTTGCGACGCCCTATGCGCCGGCCACACGCTCCGAGACCGCGCGCGCGGCCGACATCGTCAACGTCGTGGATTACGGCGCCACCGGTAGCGGCTACTCCGCCCAGATCGGCACCAGGTATGGCAGCACGCTCGCCGCGATGGCGTCCTGGAAGGCTGCCGATGGCACGACGCCGTTCACCTGGCTGACGTCCGACGATTATCACGGCGGGGTGGTCCACACCCTGCCGCTAGACAATGCCCAGATTGCCCCCGGCACCGATCTCAACTTCCTGAGCAGCTACTCGGGTGGATATCCCGGCACCTGGTCGGCGCGCATCGCCCAGTGGCAGCGACCCGATCGCCAGCAGGTCTACATCGAAGGCGGCAATGCTTGGAACGTGACCGTCGCTGGCGGCAACACGTCGACGTGCAGCATTCCGCCCGGAACGACCGTATCCTCGATCGACAGCGCGCTTGGCGATGCGAATTACGGCCACATCACCCTCTCGGCGGCGACGACCCTTGCGTGCCCGGCTGGCACCAACATCACGTTTACGATGTCGGATGCGCGCGCGCAGCGGATCGATCCGGATTGGCTGGCGATCGAAAGCGCCATGTTTGTCGCGGCGCAGAATCTCGGTGCCGGATCGGTCGGGGGAGCCACCGAGCGCACGGTGATGCTGCCATCGTTCGAGCTCTACCCGCAGCTGCCGCTGATCTTCTACTCGTGGCAGGACGGCCCGGGACACCAGATCCAGATCAAGGGTCAGGGCGAGAACACCAGCGTTATCTATGATCTTGTCGATTTCGGGCCGGGCAAGTGCGGTCTCAGCTCCTACACCGTCTCTTCCAGCGCCATGCGTCCGGTGTTCCGCGACTTCTCGATGCTCGGCAGCGGCAGCATGGTGAACAACGCCGAGGGCACGATGTCGTGGAAGATGGACGGGCTCTGTCTGACACAAAGTGCCCAGGTGGATCACGTCATTTCCAACAACTTCCATGCCGGGTTCTCGTGGCTTGGCGACCATCAGCACGTGACGAACTCGGAGGCTCACGACAACCTCTATGGCATCTACGCGCGTCCGTTTGCCGGGACGCTCGGCAACCAGATTTTCGAGAACGACATTCTCACCGGCAACAATCTGGCGTCGTTTGGCGTCGCCTCGACCAACCAGATCGACAGCGCGACGTTCACCGACGTTCACACCGGCTTCGGTCCTTACGGCTTTTTGAAGGAGGCCGATGAAAGCACGATCGTCTCGCGTACGGGCTGGTGCCTGCTGACACAATCGACCATCAACGACGTTTGGGCGGAGGCAACCGGCAACGGCTGGATGTATGATGCCGCCGGAAATGGTTGCGTCCACGACAACGTCTTCATCGGCATGCATGGCAATTCGACCATCCAGTACAGCAACGGCAGCGGCGGCATGGAGGCGTTGCCGGGCAAGGCCAAGGCGCTGATCTATACCAACAGCTTTAACGACAACAAGATGATCGGCACCGGCTGGTACGGCTATTCGTTCGTCACCGACGCCGTCATCGAGAGCACAGGTGATTGCACCGACAACAAGATCATCGGCGATAATGCCCTGGTGAACAACGCGGGCTGGACGGTGCCGCCGATGCTGTGCGCGGGTCAGAAGGGCGGCAACACCTTCTCGAACGATCAGGACGGCTTTCTCGCGCCGTTCGCGCAGTTCGTGCCTTATGGTTCTCCCGTCACCATGACCGGGTCCGGAACAATGACGGGCTTCGTCACCGGATCAGCCTTTCTGGGCACGTCGATGGACACTGTCGGCGTCAGCGGACAGGCGCAGAACCCAAACGCGCTCTATCCTGTCGTTCTGTCCGGAACGGATGTGTGGGCGCGGCTGGCGTCAAACAGCCCGTCCGCGAACGTCGGATCGATGCTGCGCCCGGTGACTGGCGGCTTCACCGTCGTCAGCTGTCCGTTCGGCGTCAAAGGCGTGTCTTTGACCGGGACGGGTGCCGGCCAGGTCGCCGTCATGGAGATGTCGCCTTCGATGGATGACGGGTCCTGCAACTAGGCAGGGGAGGGGCCGCGCGGGCGCGCCCGCCCGCCACCCGGGGGGCTCACCCGGGGGGGGGCGGGGGCTAGCGCGCGGCCCCTCAACCGGTCGTCATCAGCCGGTGCTCATGACCTTGTCGCTGATCACGCGTGATCGACGCGGCCGCATCCGATCAGCCAGCAACGCGGCGGCGGCGCCGATCACCATCAAGGCTGCCATCGCGATCGGTCGAGTGCCACCCGAAACGCCGACCAGAAGCGTCCCGATTCCACCCACGAAGAAGATCATGGTGCCATACAGTGCCGAGGCGCTGCCGGCGTTGACGGTGTGCGGCAGCATCGAGCCGATGGCCGCCCCCGGCAGCACGAAGCCGAGCATCGTCATCGCCGCTGTGAACGGTACGATCACGCCCCAGGGACCGGCATTGGCCAACCCGCAAAGCAGCATCGCCACCGTCGACAGCAGCAATCCGCCCGCCGCCAAGGTCAGCAGCCGGTCGGCGCCGAAGCGCGGCATCAGGCGGGCGTTGAGTTGCGCGCCGACCACGTAGCCGCCGGCATTCAGCACGAAGATGAGGCCGAACTGGATCGGCGACAGCGCGAAGCCCTCTTCGAAGACGCGCGTGGCGCCTCCCAGGAACGCGAACAGGCTGAACGTCGCGAACGAGCCCTCGAGCGCGTGCCACAGGAACACCCGCTCGCGCGCGATCTGGAGATAGCCGATCAGCACCGCGCTGAACCGCCTGATCCGTCGCTTCTGACGCGGCAGCGTTTCTGGCAGGTTGCGCCAGATTAGCAACGCGCAGCCAAACCCGTAGAGCGAGGCCACGGCGAAGATGGCGCGCCAGCCGGCCAAGCTGGAAATCACCCCGCCCAGCGTCGGCGCGAGCACCGGCACGATCCCCATCACCAGCACCAGGCGTGAGAGCAGACGCGCCGCGCCCAGGTCGTCACGCACGAGGTCGCGTATCACCGCACGCGGGATCACCAGGCTGGCGGCACCACCGAAGGCGGCCACCACCCGGAACTCGCTTAGCATCGTGATCGACGAGGACAGCGCGCAGCCCACCGACGCCACCCCGTAGATCAGGGTGCCAAGCAGCAGCGGACGCCGGCGTCCGATCCGGTCCGATAGCGGGCCAAAGGTGATCTGCCCGATCGCCAGCCCGAGGAACCACGCAGCCAGCGTCAGCGAGGCCGACCCGTGATCACCGTGCAGCGCGTCACGCATCATCGGGAACGCCGGAAGATACATGTCGGTCGAGATCGGTCCCACCGACGTCAGCACCGCGAGCAGGGATGCGATGTCGGCGGGTTTTCGCAGTCTCATCTGACCCCGCATGCCTCGATCGTTCACGCCGCCCGCATCACCGTGTCGGCCGATGAGGATTTGCGACTTGAAGGGTCCGGGGTAACATAGCCCCATCCGTTCGTCGCCGCCCCTGTTGAGAACCACACTGCCGACATGATCACGCGACGTCTGCCGCCGGTCGCCGTTTTGCTCGGCCTTGGCGGCCTCATACCGTTCGTCGGTTGCGGCTTGGTTGCCCTATGGTCGCGCGACCCTGTCCTCGCGACCCGGCTGTTGCAGGCCCTGGTGGCCTACGGCGCGGTCATCCTGTCGTTCCTGGGCGCGGTACACTGGGGGTTCGCCATGGCCGACGAGAGCCGCCTCGCGGCCACGCCGCGCCTTGTGCTTGGCGTGCTGCCGGCGATTTTCGGCTGGATCGCCCTGCTCGTGCTTCAGCAAGGGCAGGCGGACGCCGCGCTTGCAATCCTGGCACTCGCGTTCGGGTCGGTCCTCGTCGTCGAGCAACGCGCGTCGTCACGCGGACTGATGCCACCGCGTTACATCAACCTGCGCTGGGTGCTGACGATCGTGGTGGTGGCGACCTTGATCGCCGTCCTGATGGTGCGCGTCGGCGAACGCCTTCACGCCTGACCGGCGATCAGACCCGCATCGGCATCAGGACATACAGCGCCGACGCATCGTCGGTGTCCTGGACGATGGTGGGTGCTGACCCGTCCGAGAAGCGGAACTCGACGCGGCCGCGTATCTGATCGGTGATGTCGTTCAGGTAGCGCGCCTGGAAACCGATCTCGAGCGGATCGGCGGTGTAGCTTGCGCGGCCCTCGTCGAGCTCCTCGATCGCGGTTCCCTGATCCGGACTGGTCGCTGTCAGCACCAGCAGGTTCTCGCGCAGCGACAACTTGACAGGCCTTGAGCGCTCCTGGCTGATGGCCGCGACGCGGGCGACCGCGTCCGCGAAGTCCTTGTGTCCGACAAGCAGGATCTTGTCGTTGTCTTGCGGAATGACACGCTCGTATTCCGGAAACGTCCCGTCGATCAGCTTGCTGATGAGCCGTATCGCGCCGACCTCGAAGCGGATGCGCGTATCCGACAGCGAGATCGCGACCGGGATCGAGCCCTCGTCGAGCAGTTTGCGAAGCTCGTTCACGGTCTTTCGCGGCACGATGACGCCGGGCATGCCCTCTGCGCCGTCAGGCAGCGCCGTCTCGACACGTGCGAGACGATGGCCGTCGGTCGCCACCGCGCGCAGCTTGTCGGCCGCGACGTGCAGGTAGATGCCGTTCAGATAGTAGCGGGTTTCCTCGGTCGAGATCGCGAATCGGCTGCGATCGATCAGGTCGCGCAGAACGTCCGCGCCAAGCGTGAACCGGTGCGGCAGCTCGCCCGCCGTCATGTTCGGAAAGTCATCGACGGGAAGCACGTTGAGACTGGTCGAGTAACGCCCGGCGCGGAGTGTCAGCGAGGCATCACCGCCCGGATGGTCGAGCTCCACGGTCGCCGCGTCCGGCAGCCGACGCACGATCTCGTAGAGTGTCGCCGCCGGCGCCGTGGTGCGCCCTTCGCGCGAGGTCGTCGCCTCGACCTCCTCCTCGACCGCGATCTCCATGTCGGTCGCGGTCAGCCGCATCGCGCCGTCACGTACTTCGATCATCACGTTTGCCAGGATCGGGATCGTGTTGCGCTTTTCCGCGACGCTCTGGATGTGGGCCAGGGCGCGCAACAGGGCGGCCCGATCGGCCTTGAGCTTCATGTGGTCCTCGACCGCTTCAGGATGTCCGGCATCGAGCACCGACAGTAACAGCCGGCATCGTGACGCACCAGGGATCAGCTTTCGAGCATTCGCCTCAGCAGCTCGACATCCTCGGCGAACGACACCTCGCGCTCCATCAGCTCGATCACCCGGCTGACCGCGTGCATGACGGTCGTATGGTCGCGATTGCCGAACTTGCGTCCGATCTCGGGCAGGCTGCGGGACGTGAGCTGCTTGGCGAGATACATCGCGACCTGGCGCGGCCGCGCGACCGCCCGGGCACGCCGTGCCGAGGACATGTCCGACAGCCGGATGTTCCAGTGCTCGGCGACCTTGCGCTGGATTTCCTCGATCGTCACCCTGCGGTCATGCGCCTTGAGGATGTCGTGCAGGACGTCCTGGGTCGCTTCCAGCGTCACCGGGCGGCCGAACAGGTTGGCGTGCGCGATCAGGCGGTTGAGCGCACCCTCCAGCTCGCGGACGTTGGACGTGATCTTGTGGGCGAGGAAGTCCAGCACCCGCGGGGGCACCGGGACGCCGGATCGGTCGGCCTTCGCCTGCAGGATGGAGAGACGCAGCTCGAACGTCGTCGCGTGCAGGTCGGCGACCATGCCGCAGCCGAGCCGGGTGCGCAGCCTGTCCTCGAGCCCGGACAGGTCGGACGGTGACTTGTCGGCTGAAACCACGATCTGCTTGCCCGCATCAACCAGGGCGTTGAAGGTGTGAAAGAACTCTTCCTGGGTGTTGTCCTTGCCGATCAGGAATTGCAGATCGTCGATCATCAGCACGTCGACCGACCGCAGCTGCTCCTTGAACTCCATCGTCGACTGGCTGCGTATCGCCGAGATGAAGCGATGCATGAACTTCTCGGCCGACATGTAGGCGACCGAGGAGTTGCCGGCCTGCCAGAGCGTGAGCCCGATCGCGTGCATCAGGTGGGTCTTGCCCAGTCCGACCCCGCCATAGAGGAACAGCGGGTTAAAGCCGGGGCAGGCGGGCCGTTCGGAGACGCGCCTCGCGCAGGCATGCGCGAACTCGTTCGGTTTGCCCACCACGAACGCATCGAAGCTGAACCTGCCGTCGAGCGGATGCACCAGATCGCCGCGGGTATCGACCGCATCGGCGGCCCGCGGTGCGGCGGCGGCCGTGCGCGCGCCGGTGTCGGCGCGTGCGCAAACGCCAGACGGTGCGGCGTCGCCGCCGACGGAGGCCGCGGTGTCGTCACCGCCGACGCGCAGCTCGACCTCGCGTATGGCCGGGTCCTCGGCGTGCCAGAGCGCGGAAAGCCGCTCGCCGTAATGGCCGTGCACCCAGTCGCGCAGGAAGCGGGTCGGCAGCAACAGGATCACGTCATCGCCGTCGATGCCGCCGAGCGCCAATTGCCTGAGCCAGGTCCGATACTCGATCTCGCCAACCTCGCCTTGCAGACGGGTGCGGACACGGGTGAACGTCGCGACCGGATCGGACGCTACGGTAGGCAAGGCCTCATGCACGGACGATGGGACACCGCGGTCGTCGCGAAGAAGGCTACCCACCGTGTCTCCTTACGCACGCGAACAAGATCAAGCTGATACTGATGCAACTTTCAAAGTTGCCTCATCTAAGCTTGAAAATGTCATTTCCACGCCGTGCCGGGCGAACCCGATTGATAGGTCAGCCGACCATCCGAGGCAATCGGAATCTGTCTTTCGCCGCACCGCTTTGCACCAGCCATCACCATGCACGACACGCAAAACGCCGCGACATGCCGATGCCGCGGCTGATCATATGATGATGATGCGAGACAGCCCCGAACGGGGCCAGATTGATGCTCAGCCGAGCCGACGCTCAGGTCGCGGCCAGCGCCTTGATCCGCGACGACAGCCGAGAAATCCTTCGAGCGGCGGTGTTGAGGTGAAGCACGCCCTTGCCGACCGCGCGCTGCATCTCGGGCTGCGCCAACCGGAGCGCCGCCTGGGCTGCCGTCTTGTCGCCGCCGGCGATCGCCACCTCGACCTTCTTGATGAAGGTACGCATCCGCGACTTCCGCGCGGCGTTCCGTGCCGTCCGCTTCACCGTCTGCCTGATGCGCTTGCGCGCCGATGCCGTGTTCGCCATGACGTCCCGTCTTGAGCCTGTCGAGGTGCCGAAAGCCGTCAGATACGCCAAGCGACCCGCGTCTTTCGAGGACGCGAGGTCTACGGACCACCCGGGGCGAAGTCAAGCCGAGCGGCGGGGTGGATTGGCGTCATCGCTGGGTGAGCGGACAGGCAAACGTGCTGCGTCCGGCTTGCGGGTAACGCAGGATGCCAGGACAGGCCGAAAGGCCGGGGCAGCGCTCGCATTCGAGTCCGGCGCGGCCGTAGACGCGCCACGCATGCTGAAAATAGCCAAGCTCGCCGCTCGGCTGCACGTAGTCCCTGAGGCTCGATCCTCCGGCGGCGATCGCCTCCGTCAACGTCGTCCTGATCGACGCGACCAGTCGCGCGCTCTGCCCGCGGCCGACGCGCCCGGCCGCCCGCCGCGGCGACAGCCTGGCGCGAAACAGCGCCTCGCAGACATAGATGTTGCCGAGCCCGGCGACCACGCCCTGATCGAGCAGCGCCGCCTTGAGCGGCGTGCGCCGGTGGCGCAACGCCGCATGCAGAAGGTCGCCGGTGAACCCGTCCTCCAGCGGCTCCGGGCCGAGGCCGGCGAGAAGCCGGTGCGTGGCCTCGGACGCCGTTGGCAGCAGGTCGAGCGCGCCGAAACGTCGCGGGTCCACCATCCCGACCCGCCAGCCATCCTCGGTCACGAACACGGCATGCTCATGCGGCGGGTTGTCCGCCCTCGCAGGTGACGCACCGGTCGCGCCGTCGCGCGAGATGATCATCCGTCCCGACATCCCGAGATGGATCAGCACCGACTGGCCGCCATCAAGCCGCATCAGGATGTATTTGCCGCGGCGGCTGAAGCTCCGCACCCGGCTGCCGCTGAGCGCGCCCGCGAGCGCCGGCGGGATCGGCCAGCGGAGATCGGCGCGCCGTATCTCGGTATGGCGGATGACGCGGCCTTCGAGCCGCGCCCGCAGCGCGCGCATGACGGTCTCGACCTCTGGGAGTTCCGGCATTGGCCACTCTCAGGCTATAGGCACGCGTGATGACCGACAACACCATCGATTTCGGTTTCCGCGAGGTCCCGCTCGCCGACAAGAAGCGTCGCGTGCGGGCGGTGTTCGACAGCGTCGCCGGCCGCTACGATGTGATGAACGACCTGATGTCGGCCGGTATCCACCGGCTCTGGAAGCGCGACTTCGTGACCGCGCTCGAGCCGTCGCCGCGCCACACCCTGCTCGACCTGGCATCCGGCACCGGCGACATCGCGCGCGCCTGGCTCCGCGCCGGCGGCGGCCATGCCGTCATGTCGGACATCAACGCCGCCATGCTCAAGGTCGCGGCAAAGCGCGGGCGGGGAGGGGAGGCGAGCCTGGTGCTGGCCGATGCCGAGGCGCTGCCGATCGCGAGCGGCAGCGTCGACCGGGTTTCGATCGCGTTCGGCCTGCGCAACTGCACGGACAAGGATCGCGTGCTGCGGGAAGCCCGCCGCGTGCTGCGGCCGGGCGGCCGCTTCCTCTGCCTCGAGTTCTCGCGGCTACAGGTCGCGGCGCTCATCCCCGCCTACGAGGCGTGGTCGTTCGGCGTGCTGCCGCGTCTCGGTCGCCTGGTCGCGGGTGACGCCGCCAGCTACCGCTACCTCGCCGAGAGCATACGCCGCTTCCCCGACCAGGAAACGCTCGGCGCGATGATGCGCGGCGCCGGGTTCGCCCGGGTGACGATCCGCAA
This sequence comes from uncultured Acetobacteraceae bacterium, assembly GCA_964246135.1. Lineage (GTDB taxonomy): Bacteria > Pseudomonadota > Alphaproteobacteria > Acetobacterales > Acetobacteraceae > CAXTPV01. Next base: position 26,661 of record CAXTPV010000001.1, read on the forward strand.
CCTGACCGGCGGCATCGCCGCCATCCACGCGGGCTGGCGGCTGTGAGCCTGCTGTCGGGCCGCCGCGTCCTGCTGATCGTGTCGGGCGGCATCGCCGCCTACAAGTCGCTCGAGCTCGTGCGCCTGCTGACGCGCGAGGGCGTGGGTGTCAGGGCGGTGCTGACCTCGGCCGGCAGCGCGTTCGTGACGCCGCTCAGCCTGCAGGCGCTGACCGGCGAGATCGTGCACACCGAGCTGCTCTCGCTCACCGCCGAAAGCGCGATGGGTCACATCGAGCTGTCGCGCAGCACTGATCTGGTGGTGGTCGCGCCGGCTTCGGCCGACCTGCTCGCGCGTATGGCGGCGGGCCTCGCCGACGACCTCGCGACCACGCTGCTGCTCGCGACCGACAAGCCGGTGCTGGTCGCACCCGCGATGAACGTGCGCATGTGGACACACCCAGCGACGGTCGCGAACATCGCGACCTTGCGCGCTCGCGGCGTCCAGCTGGTCGGCCCCGAGGCGGGCGCGATGGCGTGCAACGAATGGGGCGTGGGACGGCTCGCCGAGCCGCCGGCGATCACCCAGGCGGTGCTGGCGCTGCTGGCGCCCGACCTCGCCGCACCCGACCTCGCCGGCAAACGGGCGCTGGTGACCGCCGGCCCCACCATCGAGCCGATCGACCCGATCCGCTACCTCGCCAACCGCAGCAGCGGCCGGCAGGGCTACGCGATCGCCGCCAGCCTGGCCCGGCGCGGCGCCGAGGTGACGCTGGTCAGCGGACCCGCCGCGCTGCCGCCGCCCGACGGCGTGACACTGGTGCGGGTCGAGACCGGCCGCGAGATGCTCGATTCGTGCCTCGCCGCGCTCCCGGTCGACGTCGCTGTGCTGGCCGCCGCGGTGTCGGACTGGCGCGCCGCCGCCGCCTCGCGGATCAAGCTGAAGAAGACGCCGGGACAGCCACCGCCGACGCTGCTGCTCGAGCCGAACGAGGACATCCTGCGGCGACTGGCGGCCCCCGGACCACGGCGCCCCGATCTCGTCATCGGGTTCGCCGCCGAGACCCATGACCTGCTCGCCCATGCGTCGGCCAAGCTTGCCCGCAAGGGCTGCGACTGGATCATCGCCAACGATGCCCGGCCGGAAACCGGCAACATGGGCGGCGACACCAACGAGGTCCATCTGGTGACCGCGGACGGGACCGAGGCCTGGCCTCGCCTGCCGAAGACCGAGATCGGCGAGCGCCTCGCCGCCCGCATCGCTTCTTATCTCGGCGCGCGCGGATGACGGCGCCGACGCGCGTCCTCAAGGTCGTGCGCCTGCCGCATGGCCACGGCCTGCCGTTGCCGGGCTACGCGACCGCTGGCGCCGCCGGCATGGATTTGCTGGCCGCGGTCGCGGCGCCGGTGGTGATCGAACCGGGTGGCAGGGCGCTGATCCCGACCGGGCTCGCGATCGCGCTGCCGTCCGGCCATGAGCTGCAGATCAGGCCGCGCTCGGGCCTTGCGCTCCGTCACGGTCTGGTCCTCCCGAACAGTCCCGGCACGATCGACGAGGATTACCGGGGCGAAATCATGATCATCCTGGGCAATGGCGGCGACGCGGCGTTCACCGTCGAGCGCGGCATGCGCATCGCGCAGGCGGTGCTGGCGCCGGTCCTGCGCGTCACCTGGCTTGAGGTCGAGGCGCTTGACGACACCGTGCGGGCCTCGGACGGCTTTGGCAGCACTGGCGCGCTTTGACAGGGCGCTGAGGCAAGGCGAGGGCTCTGCCCTCGAACCGCTGGGGCCGGTTGGCCCCAGACCCCATTCGCTGAAGCACAGGATTTAACGACACGCCTTTGTGGGGCAAAGCCGCTGCCTTGGCGATGACAGCAGCCGACCGTTCCGCTAAAGCCGCCCGGCGGTGTCTGGAGGCGAGACGATGTCTGATCCGACCTCGGCTCCGGAGCGGCTGCCACTCGCGGCATCGGTGCGCCGGCTTCCCGGTCTGGCGAACCTGATCGACATCGCGGTGATCGCCTGCATGGTGGGCGTCGCGTTCGCGTTCGCGGGCGCCGCGCGGCACACCTTCGCGCCGCTCAGCACGATGGCGGCGACGCCCATTCACCTCGACCCCTCGTACTTGCCCGGCTACGCGCTGCGCACCGTGCTGCGTATGTTCGCGGCCCTCGCGTGCTCGCTGCTGTTCACCTTCACCTACGCGGTCTGGGCGGCGAAAAGCCGCCGCGCCGGGCTGATCCTGGTGCCGATCCTCGACATCCTGCAATCGGTGCCGATCCTCTCCTTCCTGACCTTCACCACCACCTTCTTCCTGTCGCTCGCTCCTGGCAGCGTGCTCGGCGCCGAGTTCGTGTGCATCTTCGCGATCTTCACCAGCCAGGCGTGGAACATGGCGTTCAGCATGTTCCAGTCGCTGCAAACCGTGCCGGCCGAACTCGCCGAGGCGTCGCTCGGCTTCCGGCTGTCGGCGTGGCAACGCTTCTGGCGCCTCGAAGTCCCGTTCGCGGTGCCCGGCCTGGTGTGGAACACGCTGATGTCGATGTCCGGCGGCTGGTTCATGCTGGTCGCGGCCGAGGCGTTCACCGTCGGCAACACCACCTGGACGCTGCCGGGGATCGGTTCCTACGTCGCGCAGGCGCTGATCCACAAGAACATCGGCGCGATCCTCTGCGCGATCCTGACCATGCTGATCGTCATCCTGCTTTACGACCAGCTTCTGTTCCGCCCGCTGGTCGCGTGGTCGTCCAAGTTCCGCTACGAGATGACGCAGGGCGCGGTCGCCGAGGACCCGTGGGTGCTGGCCCTGCTGCGGCGAACGACGCTGCTCCGGCGCGGCACCGAGCAGCTCAGCCAGACCCTGGGGCGGCTCGGCGGCCTGCCGATCGGCGGCCATCGTGGCGCAAGCGCCGCCGACGCCCCGCCGTCGCGCGCCGTCGACACGCTCGGGATCATCGCGCTGGCGACGGCGGCATTCTATGCCGTCTGGCGTTTCCAGCAGGTGGCAGCAAGGTTCTTCTCGATCGATGATGTGCTGCACGTGATCCTGCTCGGCTGCTACACGCTGACCCGGGTGCTGGTGATGATCCTGCTCGCCACCATCGTCTGGGTTCCGGTCGGAGTCTGGCTCGGCCTGCGCCCGGTCTGGGCGCGCCGGGCGCAGCCGATTGCCCAGTTCCTCGCGGCGTTCCCCGCGAACCTGTTCTATCCGATCTTCGCCATCGTCATCGTCCGCTTCACGCTCAACCCGAACATCTGGCTGACGCCGCTGATGATCCTCGGCACCCAGTGGTACATCTTGTTCAACGTCATCGCCGGCGCCGCCGCGTTCCCGGCCGATCTCCTGGAGGCGGCGGCGAACTTCCAGGTCGGCAGGCTGCTGTGGTGGCGGCGCGTCGTGCTGCCAGGCGTGTTCCCGTATTTCGTGACCGGCGCCATCACCGCGTCCGGCGGCTCGTGGAACGCCTCGATCCTGGCCGAGGTGGTGACCTGGGGACACACGACGCTGTACGCGCAGGGGCTTGGCGGCTACATCGCGCGCGCGACGATCGACGGATCGACCATCAGGGTCGTGCTCGGCACCGTGGTGATGAGCGCCTTCGTGCTCGCGTTCAACCGGCTGTTCTGGCGACCCCTCTACGCCTACTCCAGCCGTCGCCTCACGCTCGCCTGAGGCCCCGCATGCAGAGGAGACCTCCGGCGGCGGCCACAGGCGGGCCGCTCGTGACCGTGCGGAACTGCCGCCAGGCCTACCACAAGGCCAGCAGCGCCGACCTCGTGGTGCTCGACGACGTCCATCTCACCCTGCAGGCCGGAGAGATCGTCGGCCTGCTCGGCCGCTCGGGCTCGGGCAAGTCGACGCTGCTGCGGATCGTCTCCGGCCTGCTGCGGCCCAGCGCCGGCGAGGTGATGTGGCGCGGCCGCCCACTCACCGGCCCGGCCGAGGGCATCGCGATGGTGTTCCAGAGCTTTGCCCTGTTCCCGTGGTTGACCGTCCAGGAGAACGTCGAGCTCGGTCTCGAGGCCAAGGGCGTCCGCCGTGCCGAGCGCGACCGGCTGGCCGAGGAGGCGATCGATCTGATCGGCCTCGGCGGCTACGAGAACGCCTATCCCAAGGAGCTGTCGGGCGGCATGCGCCAGCGCGTGGGCCTCGCGCGCGCGCTGGTCGTGCATCCCGACCTGCTGCTGATGGACGAGCCGTTCAGCGCGCTCGACGTGCTGACGGCCGAGAACCTGCGGACCGACCTGATCGAGCTCTGGACCGAGGGCCGCCTGCCGGTCAAGTCGATCATGCTGGTCACCCACAACATCGAGGAGGCGGTGCTGATGTGCGACCGCATCCTGGTGTTCTCGTCAAACCCCGGCCGGGTGGCGAGCGAGCTCGACGTGCCGTTCGCGCATCCGCGCAACCGGCACGACACGGCGTTCCGCGCCTTTGTCGACGACATCTACGCCCTGATGACGCGACGGGCGACCAGCGTGAAGGCGCCCGACGCGCGCGTCGCCGCGCCGATGACGGCGGCGAGCGCGTTGCACGCGGTGCCGGCCAATCTGATGGCGGGATTGATGGAGACGCTGGCGGCAGACCCGTATCGCGGCCGCGCCGACCTGCCACGCGTCTCGGAAACCCTGCAGCTCGAACTCGACGAGCTGCTGCCGCTCTGCGAGACGATGCAGATGCTGCGTTTCGCCGAGCTCGAGGAGGGCGATGTGCGGCTGATCGAGCTCGGCACCAGCTTCGTTCACGCCGACAACGAGCAGCGCAAGCAGATCTTCGCCGGCGCGCTGCGCGAGCATGTTCCGCTGGTCCGCGCGATCCGGCAGGTGCTCGACGAGCGCTGGAACCATCGTGCCCGCGCCGAGCGCTTCCGCGACGAGCTGGAGGACCACATGTCGCCCGACTACGCGCGCGAAACTCTGAGTGCCGCGATCGGCTGGGGCCGCTACGCCGAACTGTTCGACTTCGACGACGAGGCCGATCAGTTCTTCCTGGAGGACGAGGAGTGAAGCGGCGCTATTTGGTCGCCGTCCCGCTCCTGCTGCCCGCCTGCGCGGTCCACGACTCCCGGGTCGCGGAACATGCGCGACACCGATTGCTCGGCATCTCGGAGGTCGAGGCGGAAACCTGCCTCGGCGTTCCCGACCAGCACGCGACCTTCGGCACCACCGATGTGCTGACCTATTACACCGCGTCGTCCAGCAACGTGAGCTATCAGATTCCGCTGATCGAGGGCCCAAGCCTGTCGAACGGCGGCAACTGCCACATGACCATCCGGTTCGATCGTGGCACGGCCACCAGGATATTGTATTCCGGCGAGAAGAACGCGCTCGGATCGCCCAGCGCGTTCTGCGCGCCGATCGTGCGGACCTGCATGGGCGAGCTCGACCGGCTCGCCGCCGAACACGGCAGCGTCGAGCCGCCCGCGGTCAGGCCGCCTTCTTGAGCCGGTCGGCAAACGAGCGGCGGAACTTCGCGACCTTCGGCGCCACCACCACCCGGCAATAGCCGGCGCCGGGATTGCGGACGAAATAGTGGTCGTGCTCGGGCTCGGCCGGATAGAACGTCGTCGCCGGCACGATCTCGGTCACGATCCTGCCGTCCCATATCGCCTTCGCGGCGATCTCGTCGCGCACCGCGATCGCCCGTGCCCGCTCCGCCTCGTCGGCGGTGAAGATCACCGAGCGATACTGCGTGCCGACATCGTTGCCCTGGCGGTTCGGCGTCGTCGGATCGTGGATCGTAAAGAACACCCGCAGCAGATCCTCGTAGGCCAGCACCGACGGATCATAGCTCACGCGCACCACCTCGGCGTGACCGGTGCGGCCGCCGCAGACCTGCTCATAGCTCGGGTCGACCACGCTGCCGCCGGCGTAGCCGGACTTCACCGCGCTCACCCCGACAAGCCCCTCGTACACCGCCTCCAGGCACCAGAAGCAGCCGCCGCCGAGAACCGCTTCGGCCAGCTCCGTTCCGTCGCGCATCAAAACCCCCTGTCGTCGCCGTGCCGGGCTGAGATGGGGCGCCCGCGCGACGGTTCAAATCCGCAGCCCCGGGAACCATCGGGCGCGCCTCCATGTTCCGATCAGCCTAGAGTCGACGTATTGTGAGCATCTTTATCCGACGGGTGATCCCATTCGGTCGGATGATGCTCTAGATCGCCGACAACGCAGACCATCCCGGCGACATCCAAGGAGCCCGCTTCGTCATGCCCACCAACCCACTCGACGACGGCGATCCCGCCTACCAGGCGAGCATACGCGAGCGCGCCTATCACCTATGGCAGGCGGATGGCGAACCGCACGGCGCGGACCGCGACTACTGGGAACGCGCGCGCACCCTGATCGACATGGAAGCGGCCGGGCAGACCGGCCAGCTCCCGAACCCCGCCAGCCTGCCGGGCGCCGACCCGCTGCACCAGGAGGTGGTGGAAGAGGCGTCGATCCAGGAAAACCTCGGCGAGTTCCCCGACCGTTTCGCCGACCAGGGCGAGAAGACCGCGACGCCATCCGATCGGACCCGGCGCAAGGCAAGGCGCGCCTGAAGCCGCCGGGCCGGCCGTCCGCTACTTCGGCACGATGACGGTCGGGGTGTGCCCCTGCGTCCGTCCACGCGTTCGAGGGTGTATCACCGGGGTGCGGGCCGCGCTCGGCGGCGGCGTCACCCGCATTCCGGGATCGATGTTGTCATCGGGATGCACGACTCCTGGCTGATGCGTCACCGAAGGCCGGGAATGCGGGTCAACCGGTTGCGCCAGCACGATTTGAGGCACCATCAGGAGTGCCAACGTCACTGGCGCCGTGATCCACCCCCGCGTCATGCCCGTGCTTCCAGCAGGTGGATGCCGAACAGACGCTCCTCGTCGGTCCAGAACGCGCTTCCGGACCAACCCGCACGCCTGGCCAGCGCCAGGAAGCCGTCCTGGGTGTGCTTGTAGCTGCTCTCGGTGTGGATCGTCTCGCCAGCGCGGAAGCGCACCGTTGTGTCCGCCACCCGGACCTCCTGGGCGCGCACGCTCTCGAGGTGCATCTCGATCCGACCCTCCGCCTCGTTCCAGCGCACGCGGTGCCGGAACGTCGAGGGATCGAAATCGGCATCCGCCACGCTGTTCACGTGGGTCAGCATGTTGCGGTTGAACGCGGCGGTCACGCCCTGCGCGTCGTCATAGGCGGGGATGAGGATGCGCGCGTCCTTGCGGAGATCGGTGCCGACGACAAAGCGCGCGGTGACGCCGCCGGCGCCGAGCGCCATCCTGACCAGGCGGAGAAACGCCACCACCATCTCGGGATCGAAGTTGCCGATCGTGGAGCCTGGAAAGAAACCGAGCAGTTCCGTCTCGGTCCCGCGCGGCAGCAGCAACGGCTGGGTGAAGTCGGCGACCAGCGGGATGACGTTCAGGCCGGGCCTGGCGTTCGACAGCCGCGATCGCAACCCGCCGAGCGCTCCCTCCGCGATGTCGATCGGCACGTAGGTCGAGAACCGCCCCGTCGAGAGCAGGGTGTCGGCCTTGGTCTCGTCGCTGGCGCCATACTCGACCAGCGCGGCGCCCGGCCCGACGCAGGACGCGATCTCGGCGGCATGTGCGGCCAGCACCCGCATCTCCGCGCGGGTGACGTAGTACTCGTCCAGCCTGGTGATCAGGCCGAACAGCCGGCAGCCCTCGTCGTCGTAGAACAGCTTCGGTGGCAGCGTTTTCTGGGTCTGGTTGAGCCCGCGGGTGATCGCGTCGATCAGGCTCGTGCGCGCGCTCGACGCGCGCGGCCTCAGACCTACGTCATCAGGCATGGCACGACCTCCGCGTGTTCAGGCGTCGCGTGCCAGGCGTAGTCCGGTCACCTGCCAGCGCTTGTCGGGCTGGAAGAAGTTCCGATAGGACGGTCTCGTATGTCCGGGCGAGGTCGCGAACGAGCCGCCACGCAGCACCATCTGGTTGATCATGAACTTGCCGTTGTACTCGCCGATCGCGCCGCCGCCGGCCCGGAACCCGGGATAGGCGGTGTAGGCCGAATTTGTCCACTGCCAGACCTGGCCTGTGAACCCGGGGAGCCGGTCCGCGGCCGCTTCCAGCTCGAACTCGGTCGGAAGCCGCGCGCCGGCCCAGCGCGCGTAAGCGTCCGCCTCGTACCAGCTCACGTGTCGCACCGGACAGTCGGGATCGAGATCGCGACAGCCGCCCAGGCCGAACTGGACACGCTCGCTTGCGACCCCGCGCCAGTAGAGCGGCGCGTCCCAGCCTTCGGCCTGGCGCTGCGCCCAGCCGTCGCTCATCCAGAGCGCCGGGCGCTCGTAGCCGCCATCCTCGATGAAGGCGATCCAGTCGCGATTGCGCACCAGCGCGGAGGCGAGCGCATGCGGCTGCAGCAGCGTCCGGTGTCGGGGACCCTCGTTGTCGAACGCGAACGCACGACCCTGATGCCCCACCTCGACGATGCCGCCGGGATGCTCGATCCACGCCGCCGCCCCTGCCTCGGCCTGCGGCTCGCGCCAACCCGGCAGCACCGCGATGTCGCGTCCGGCCTCGGTCCAGGCCAGCGGGTTCTGGGCCAGGCCATGCGTGGCGTCGGTGAGCAGCAGCTCCTGATGCTGCTCCTCATGGGCGAGCCCGAGACGCACCAGCGCCGTCAGCGCCGGGTCCGGGGCGTCGAGCAGCCGCGACATGTCATGGTCGATCCGCGCCCGATAGTCGCCGACCTCGTGCGCGCCCGGGCGCGTCAGCAGGCCGCGCATCGGCCGCGGATGCCGCGCGCCCAGTGACTCGTAGTAGGAGTTGAACAGGAAGTTGAACGCCTCGTTGAACGAGACGTAGCCCGGCACGAGCTCGCGCAGGATGAACTGCTCGAAGAACCAGGTGGTGTGCGCCCGATGCCACTTGGCGGGGCTCGCATCGGGCATCGACTGCAGCATCTGGTCCTCGGCCGACAGCGCGGCGCAGAGCAGCTCCGTCCTGCCACGCATGTCGGCGAACGCCGCCGCGAGGTTCGCATCCGGCAGCCGGACGCTGGTAATCTGATTCATGACGCCCCCAAGCGAGTGGGCGCATGATAGCCGTCTCAGAAACTGTCGACAAATCGCCGGGGGAGCCGCCAGAGCTCGTCGCCGAAGATGTGCAGGTCGATGCGGTAGAGCGCCTGCTCGCGCCCGGACGCGCTGGCGCGGACCCTGTCGAGCCAGGATGCGAGCGGCGCCGCGTCCATCGCGAGCGTGAGGTCGCCACGTCGCGTCAGCCCCGCCATCGAGCGCAGCATCGCGCTCCAGTCCTCGTCGGTCATGCGCTGGTGCGCTCCCGCCCCGGTCTCCTCCCAGGCCTGCTCGCGCGTCCGCGCGAGCCGCCTCAGCCCGCGGCCAAGATCGGCGTAGCGTAGGTGGAACAGGAACAGCTCGCCGAACACCGGCGGCGCCGCGACCGAGTGGAAGCCCGGCGCCCACTCGACCGGGACCCGGATCATCACCGGCTTGCACATGGCGCTCGCGAACCGCAGCCAGCGGCGCTGCCGCGTCACCGGCAACCCCAGCGTCAGCGCCCGCTCGATCCCCGGCACGTGCACCACGTCGAGCCCCACCGCCGACACCACCGGGCGCGGGTCGGCGGCGCAGAACGCCGCGAGGCCGGCATGACGATCCGGGTCGGCGACCAGGATCTCGTCGATGTCGATGTGCAGCACCACGTCGTACCAGCTCAGCAGCGAGGCGCAGAACCGCGACAGGAAGGCGCTGCGCCGGGCGTCGTCCTGCGGCGAACGCGGAATGCGCAGGATGTTGACTGCGCCGAGACCGGTCAGCGACCCGTCGGTGGTGCCGTGATCGACGATGTAGCAGTGCGATGCGCCAAGCTCGGCCGCGTAGTGGGCGGCCCAGATCGGCGCGAAGTCCGGCTCGTTGTAGGCCATGGTGACGGCGGCGATGCGTGGCGGCATGGCCCCCTTCATACAGGATCTCGTTGCGGCCGCGACATCATCCCGCCGGTCAGCCCTCGATGCGATGGAGCCCGTCGCGAAACCGGCGCCAGTTCACGACATACGACCGCGCCGACTGGGTCAGACGCTCGATCGCCGCCGCGTCGAGCATGCGCACCAGCCTGGCCGGCGAACCGACCAGCAGGCTGCCATCCGGATACGTCTTGCCCTCCGGCACCAGCGCGTTCGCGCCGACCAGCGAGTTCGCGCCGATCCGCGCACCCGTCAGCAGCGTCGCCCCCATGCCGATCAGCGTGTTGGCGCCGACCCGGCAGCCATGCACGATGGCGCGATGGCCGATCGTGACATCGCGGCCGAGCTCGACCGGATGCCCGGGATCGGTGTGCAACACCGCGCCATCCTGCACGTTCGAACCCGCGCCTATCACGATCGGCTCGTGGTCAGCCCGCAGTACGGCCGCGAACCAGATGCCGACATCCTCGCCGAGCGTGACGTCGCCGATCACGCTGGCGTCCGGTGCGATCCAGCACGATCCGGAAGCGGGCAGCACCGGCCGGCGTTCCCCCAGCGCGTAGATCGGCATCGGCATTCCCTCGGTGTGGCCGCGCGCAGCCTAGCCGACGATCGGCCGCCCTGCGCAATGGCCCTCCGCCCCCGCCGCGTGTACGATGCTCCCGCGCAACCGGGCGAGGCCGCGAGCATTGGCGCGTCTTCTCCGCGCGGTCCTGACCGATTTCCGGCACGCGAGCCGGCTCGTGCTCGAGCCCGCCGCCACCATCACCGTGATCTCGGGCCCGAACGGCAGCGGCAAGACCAACCTGCTCGAAGCGGTGTCGCTGCTCGCGCCGGGGCGCGGCCTGCGTCACGCCCGCCCGGAGATGCTGCCACGGCATGGCACCCGTGCCTAGGCGGTCGCGGCCCGGATCGCGGCCGGCGGCCAGCTGCGCGAGCTTGGCACCGGCACCGCCGACGACGCCGGCGGTCGCCCGGCAAGGCGGGTGTTCCGCCTCGATGGCGAGACCGCCCGCAGCCAGGCCGAGATCGCGGATCTGCTGCCGTCGGTCTGGCTCACGCCGCAGATGGAGCGCCTGTTCGGCGAGGGGGCGTCGGGACGCCGCCGCTTCCTCGACCGGCTCGTGATCGCCCTCGAGCCGGGCCACGCGCGCGAGCTCGCGGCGCACGAAGTGGCGGTGCAGAGCCGCAACCGGCTGCTGCTGGAACGGCGCGGCGAGCATGGCTGGATCGCGTCGGCCGAGGATGCGATCGCGCATCACGCGGTCGCCGCCACCGCATCCCGCGCCGCGCTCTGCCGTCGCCTCAACCGCGAGGGCGCGCTGCATCGTCATCGCGCGTTTCCCGGCTTCTCGCTTGCGCTGATCGATCCGGTCGCCGACCCGCTCGCCGCCGAGCCCGCGCGCCAGGCCGAGGACTGGCTCCGCGACGCCCTCGCGCTCGCGCGCGAGCACGCCCACCCTGCCGGTCTCACCACCCACGGCGCGCATCC
>CAXTPV010000001.1:38064-48382 GCA_964246135.1 uncultured Acetobacteraceae bacterium
GACCTCGCCATGTCGGAGTCGGGCACCGGCCTCGACGCGTCGCTGGCCAGCACCGGCCAGCAGAAATCGCTGCTGGTCGGCGTCGTGCTCGCCCACGCCGCGCTGATCGCGTCCGAACGCGGCGAGCCGCCGCTGCTGCTGCTCGACGAGGCGCTGGTGCACCTCGACGCCGCGCGTCGCCAGGCGCTGTTCGCGGCGCTGCGACAATCGGGCTCGCAGGTGCTGCTGACCGGCACCGATGCCGACATGTTCGCGACCCTGGCCGGCGACGCCAAATTCCTGGAAACCGGGCCGGGAGGCCTGCGCGAGGCGACGGCAAGCTGGTCGCCACCCGCCTGACGCACTAGATATAAGGTGTCGCCACGAGGCGCGATCAGCCCGCACCCAGGAGCATCCACCCGGCATGTCCGACAGCGCCGAGCCGACCCCAGCGGTCTCCGCCACGCCCATCCTCGTGCCCGGAGAGACGACCGCGGACAGCTATGATGCCGCCTCGATCTCGGTGCTGCGCGGCCTCGACGCCGTGCGCAAGCGCCCCGGCATGTATATCGGCGACACCGATGACGGCTCGGGCCTGCATCACATGGCGTTCGAGATCATCGACAACGCGGTCGACGAGGCACAGGCGGGCTACGCCACTTGGTGCGAGCTGGTGCTGAACGGCGACGGCTCGGTGACGGTACGCGACGACGGCCGCGGCATCCCGACCGACATCCACCCCGAGGAAGGCGTGTCGGCCGCCGAGGTCGTGCTCACGCGGCTGCATGCCGGCGGCAAGTTCAACCAGAACTCCTACAAGGTGTCGGGTGGCCTGCACGGCGTCGGCGCCGCCGTCGTCAACGCGCTGTCCGAGTGGATGGAGGTGCGCATCTGGCGGGAAGGCCAGGAGCACTTCATCCGGTTCCAGCACGGCGACGCGGTGGCGCCGCTCGTCGTGGTCGGTGCGAGCGAGCACGGCAACGGCACCGAGGTGACCTTCAAGCCGGCTCGATCGACCTTCACCAAGGTCGAGTTCGACCTCGCGATCCTGGAGCGTCGCCTGCGCGAGCTCGCCTTCCTGAACTCCGGCATGCGCATCGTGCTGCGCGACGAGCGCCACGCCGAGCAGCCGGCCGAGCACCGCTTCTTCTACGAGGGCGGCCTCACCGCTTTCGTGGAATGGCTCGACCGCGGCAAGACCCCGGTGATGACGCCGCCGATCAACGTCGCCGGACCACCGGGCGATCGCGGCATCAAGGTCGAGTTCGCGCTGTCCTGGAACGACAGCTATCACGAGACCATGCTGTGCTTCACCAACAACATCCCGCAACGCGATGGCGGCACCCACCTCGCCGGGTTCCGCCAGGCGCTGACCCGGATCGTCGCCAAATACATCGACCAGAACGCCAAGAAGGAGAGTCTCGGCCTCACCGGCGACGACATGCGGGAAGGTCTGACCGCGGTGCTTTCGGTCAAGGTGCCCGATCCGAAGTTCTCCTCCCAGACCAAGGACAAGCTGGTGAGCTCCGAGGTGCAGCCGGTGGTGCAGGCCGCGGCCGCTGACGCGATCGGCCACTGGTTCGAGACGCACCCCAAGGAGGCGCGCCTGGTCGTCCAGAAGGTGCTCGACGCCGCGGCGGCCCGCGAGGCGGCGCGACGCGCGCGCGAGCTGACCCGTCGCAAGGGCGTGCTCGATGTCGCCAGCCTGCCAGGCAAGCTCGCCGACTGCCAGGAGCGCGACAGCGCCAAGGCCGAGATCTTCATCGTCGAGGGCGACAGCGCCGGCGGCACCGCCAAGCAGGGCCGCGATCGCAAGTTCCAGGCCATCCTGCCGCTCAAGGGCAAGATCCTCAACGTCGAGCGCGCGCGCTTTGACCGCATGCTGGGCAGCGCCGAGATCGGCACGCTGATCACGGCACTCGGCACCGGCATCGGTCACGGCGAGCCCGAGCAGGGCGGCTTTGACATCGGCAAGCTGCGTTACGGCCGCATCGTGCTGATGACCGACGCCGACGTCGATGGCTCGCATATCCGCACGCTGCTGCTGACCTTCTTCTTCCGGCAGATGCCCGAGCTGATCACCGCCGGCAACCTCTACATCGCGCAGCCGCCGCTGTTTCGCGCCAAGCGCGGCAACGACGTCCGCTATCTCAAGAACGACGCGGGGCTCGAGAACTACCTGCTCGAAAAGGCGCTCAGCGCGGCGCAGCTGAACTTCGCTGACGGCCGCCTGCTCGCGGGCGAGGCGCTCCGGGGCGAGATCAACATCCTGCGCGAGGCCGCGCACGCGCTTGCCCGCCTGGCGGCCGGCTCCGCGACGCCGGTGAACCTGCTCGAGCAGGTCGCGGTGGCGGGCGCGCTCGACACCGCGTCGGCCGACCCGGCGGCGCGCAACGCCGACGCGCAGCGGCGATTGAACGCGATGGCGGCGCCGAGCGAGCGCAACTGGACCGTGGTCTCGGGCGAGAGCGGCAGCCTGCGACTTGGCCGCACGGTGAGGGGCGTCACCGAGCGCTACTCGCTCGACGCGACCACGCTGCGTTCCGCCGAGGCACGCTGGCTCGCCGACCGCGTCGACGTGCTGCGACGCGACTTCGCCGAACCGGCCCGCCTGACGCTGGACGGCACCGGCGAAATCATGGTGGCAGGACCCGCCGCGGCCTACGAGAAGGTATTGCTGCAAGGTCGGCGCGGCCTGACGATCAGCCGGTTCAAGGGCCTCGGCGAGATGAACGCGGAGGAGCTCTGGGAGACGACCCTCGACCCCGCCACCCGCACCCTGCTGCAGGTCAAGGTCGGTGACACCGAGGACGCGGCACAAGTATTTTCCACCCTGATGGGCGACGTGGTCGAACCCCGTCGCGACTTCATCGTCGGCAACGCGCTGAAAGTGGCCAATCTCGACGTCTGAGGCGGCCGAACGCTCCTTTTGCTCTAATTCCTGTAACTCACGGCACGAGGGCCCGCTGTCGGCTGCGATGGCGCGGCATCCCGCGCGGGGATAACCGCTGCCAACGCCTTCAAACTGTCTCGGTGATCGGCATCTGGCATACGAAGACTGTATTGACTGACAACACGACCGACCAACGACGTGTCATTGTCACGAAGTGCCGCAGTGGCCAGCTGAATGACCATGTCCGCCTGCGGCTGATCAAGAACACCACGTCCAGGTAACCCATCAACGAGAGGAGTGAGCGTGAGCTTGGTGTCACGCCAATCGTGCTGCTTTGCGAACAAGCTGGCTTGAAGCGTCAAAGCGTCAGCCTGGGTATCACCGCTCAAATCCGCAAGGGCGCCCGCCTCGTCACCACTCAGGGCGAGGCAACGACCAAGCAGCTGCTGACGAGCGGTGATGATGTCGGCTGACAATTGAGACACGTCGACACCGTCGAGCGCCTTCTTGCACCCTGCTCCATCACCCTGGCGCAGGCGGAACTCCGCGAGTTTCATCTCGGCTCGATTATGAGACGCCGCTGACGTGGCGTTCGAAAGCAGCTGTTCCATCACATCCGAGGCGCGGTCTGGAAGATCAAGCGCCTCCAGCCTGTCGGCCAGCAACCAGTCGATCCTCGCGGCACGCGCCGGGACCAGCGCGATGTCCGCGGCGTTCTCCCGCACGAGGGACACGAAGTCGGCAGGCGACATCGAAGTCGCTCCTTCGTGCTCGCTGAGATCATCCAGGGCAGCACCGATCAGCGCTGTCGTCAGACCCTGCGTTTCCGGGTTTCGCGAGCGAAGTTCCCGCCACACGGCGAGTGCTGCTCTCGGCTGATGACCGCGTGATAGAAGATCCGCCTCTTCAAGCAAGGCTTTTGGCTCTTTCCCCGTCACCCGCCAGTCGAGTGCATGGCGCTCGAGTATGTGAGCGCCATCAGAGGGCGTCATCGCGCCATTTTTCACCTTCATGGCAACGTTGGCGAGGATCGCATCCGCCATCGTGCCGATATCGGCGCTCCGCGAAAGTCCTTCAAGCGACCGCGACGCGTCGAGAGCTCGACCAAGCCGCATGCTGGCCAGGGCTTTCGGGACCATGGTACGAGGTGTCTCCGGAAGCTCGGTGATCGCGCGCAAACTCTCCGGCCGACCATCGCCAATAAACACTTCCGCCGCGCGAGCAGCGGCTGCATCCCGCAGAGGCTCAGGATATGATAGCAGCAACGGCAGCAAGTTTAGCAACGCGGATGAGGATGACTTGTCCGCATCGCTCGAAGCTCGAAGCAGGTCCCAGAGCCGCGCCTCGTCGGTCAGAGCCAGGTCGCGTTTCAGACCAACATCACCGTCGCCTATCTGGCCATCTAGAAACGCACCAATTTGGCCAATCATGATGGCCTTTGGATCATCTTGGCCAGTCGGCTCGTCCACAAGCGCGACATGCAGCAGCGTCAGTGCTTCCCGGCCAAGACCGAGCGACAACATCGTCTGAGCCGCATCAAGCCGCGGCCGAAAACGCTGCCGGATAGGTGCTCTCGATGCCGCCAAAAGCTGACCGCGAAGCCGGACAGTCTGCGTTTGAGCACTTAGTGATTCGAGATCAAGAGACCGCGTGTAAGCGGAAGTATCGCCTGACTTGGGATTGGCGTAGGTCGTCGACAACCACAGGCCGAGCCCCTGGTCATCTCCCAACATGAAGCCGCCCGCTGTTGGTCTCAGGACCAGGCGTTCACTGAACGGTTCGATCGCGACACCCGCTTCCGTCTCTTCAGTCGCAAACAATGCCGACCGCGTCGCCGGTCGACATGCATCCTGGGCCTGACGGTCCGTTCCGATCAGCATGATCGCACCCGTATCAGGATCAGGTGCAGAAAACGTGCGTCCGGGAGAGCGTAGCGCGAACAGTAGTCCTGACTTCGTGGCGGACAGCATCACCGGCCGGGTCTTGGGTGCACCCGACTCGACTGATAACCTCCACAAGTCACCGTCGTGACGAGCGACCAACCTTTGCGTCGGCTCAAGTGGGACCCACAAGCGCGTGAAGCTTGGCGCGATGGTCACCAAGGCCTTACCAAAGACAGCGTCCGTATGCACGGCGGACAGGTCGAGAGGTCGTGCCTGATCGAAGAATACGGCCGCGCCTCCAGCACGCCGCAGGATCGCCACTCCGACGTCCGACGAGAACGGAAAGCTCGCGGAGTGGGGAAGTGTCACGGAGGGCGTCAGCTGCGCCGAGATCGAGGTTGTATGCGACGCGGCTTGAGTGTTGTCGTCTCGGACCGGCGTGCTCCGTTCGGAAGGCCTGGCTATGGGGTCCAGGGCGCTCGCTTGCCTCGGCACAATCCCGATGACGCTGTTCGAGCTTGCCCTAAAAGGGCTCGGCAAATCGGGGATCAGGTCAGACGTCTGGCGAACCTGGCTTGATCCAGCACGAGTACGGACATCAGATAAGCTCCCTGCTCCGCGCGGAGCCTCGGCGGTCTGTACGCCCTGAAAGATGTCCATGACCAGCTTTCCGGACATTGATTGGGTACGGACGACGGAGTCAGGGTCGGCAGTTATCAAAACTGTCTGCATGCCAAGGCGTGTCGAGGAACTTATATGAAGGCGAAGGTGGCCCTTGCTGGCAAACGAAACCGAGGCCGGTCCGCGAGCCGTTATCGTAGCTTTGGCGTGAGAAACGCGAAAAGACCCGGCATTTTTGCCGATGAACGTCACTCTCGTGAAAGAGGAACCAGGACCGGTCCCGGCGCCAGGCGCGGACGCTTCGGCTGACCCGATCAGCAGATAACAAAGCGTGGCGACAACGTGCAGATATATGCGTCTCATGAGGTCAGGCTAGGTCTGATGAGCGGCATCGGACGGGCTGACGACCCGCCCTACGCGCAACCGTGCCAGCATCTGGGTTGCAAGGCGTGCGCGTTCCGGTGTCATCGCGGCAAGCACTGCGGCCGCCTTGCGGTCGTTCATCCGATCGACGATCTCAAGAAGAACGTGAAGATCAAGGGTATCAAAGATAGTGGCGGCATCCGCCGGTCGCATGGCCTCGTAGACCTTGACCAGCCCCATCCAGGCGTCGTCCTCGCGGCCGTGACGTGCATCCTCCAAGCCCTTCAGACTGGCGCGCATCGTCGAGAGCTCGGCGAGTTGTTGCTTGAGACTAGCGCTCGCGGCGCGTAGCGCTTCGGCTTTCAAATCGAGCGCGGAGTCACGCGCGTCCAATTCCTTGCGTCTAGTTCTTAGCTCCTGCAGAAGATCCCAGTCAGCCTTCGTCTTGAACTCGGGTGTCGATCGGTCGTCGAAGCCGGACTTGTAAAGACGAGGCGCGGTGCGCAATGGTGATGGCAGCACCTGCGACGTAGCGCTGCTTGTGGCGGCCGCCGCCGACATCGATGTCGTCAATGGCAAAGCCGTCGAGGTTCCTTGACGAGCAAAGGCCTCCCAACCAAACGAGACTGATTTCAGGAATATCAGGGTCGCGGTGACGCCTATCGTGAGTGGAAGCAGGCGCGCGTTGGGGTAGTGGAGCATCTGAGTCACTTGGCGATCTGCAAGGCGTGGAGAAGCTCTCTTTCGGCCTTGCTGCGCACATGCCCAAATGCCGGGCTTTTGCTCCTCGACGCCGCAAACATGGTGTGTGGCTCTTCTGTCTCCTGTCGGCCTAGATCTCGCGGTCGTCTGGACTCCGAGATGCGCCGCTCGAGCGAGTCCGCGATCTTCTCGCCTCGCTCACTGAGCGAGATCAAATCACTGCGGACCTCGGACGCTCGCTCGACCTGCCTTGTGATCTGCTTGGCCGCGTCCTCGGCAGTAAATTGAAGCCTCCTCACGCCATCCTCGGCCAACCGGGTACTGTCGTTAAAACCATGTATGAGAGCCTCGAGTGCAGCCCGGTCGCGCCTCAGAACCCCAAGAGCCCGTTCCAGCCGGACAGCGTGGAAGAGCGTCGCGGCCAAGAGAACGATAAGGACACCCTCGAACATCCACTGCACGGCGCTCATGAAAAGCTCCAATTCTCACTGCGACGAGCTCGCTACTGGGTAATAAGCTCTTGGAAGAGGACGTCGGATATGGCGGCGGTGGGCACGGCTATGCTGGCACGCGCCAGCAAGGCTTCATGTAATCGATAGGTCCCCTCGTCACTTCGCAGCTCTTCGGGTCTCGTCGCCCTGAGATAGGTCTGGATCATGTCCACCAGCCGTGGCATGGCGGCGTTCACCAGGGCTGCGTCTCCGGGGCGATCAACCTCGATCCGGCATTGTATCTTGGCGAACGTGATCCGGTGTGGTCCGGCGTCAAGGTTGGTCACCATCTCAGGGGTAAGCACGTACGCAGGTTCGAAGGCGACAGCAACGTGCCCCGACTTGGTTGCGGCAGTCCTGCCGTTCGCTCGGGGGTAGAATTCCAGCAGGGAACCGCCGGCGATCGCGGCGAGCAGCAGCGCTCCGCCGGCAATGGCAAGCACAAGGCGCTTGCGCTTCGAAGGGCTCACAGTGACATCGGGAGGACTTTCCTGCGACTCGGTTGTCATTCCGTTGCCCCAACGAGGTGCGTGACGCCTCGTATCTATGATCTGCTTTTCTTAAGCATTCGCAAACGTGAAGACCGATGCCGGCAAGGCGCGCCCCGCAACGCCGAAGCTGCGGCACGACGCGGCGCGGGCTGTCCTCTGCCCAGCAAAATCCTGATGACCGGCGTCGATGGCATCAAGGGCGGCACGCGCGTGCTGTGCGGCTTCACGTCCATCCGCGGCAATACGCTGGTCGACAATGCCGGCATCGTCCCCCTGGCGCCGGCCGCGTCGATCCGGCACCCGGTGGTCGCGGCCGCCATAGGCTACCAGCAGGTGTAGCCGCCATCCGCCAGCACGATGCTGCCGGTCATCAGGCTCGACGCGTCCGACGCCAGGAACAGCACCACCGACGCGATCTCGTCCACCTGCCCCACCCGCCGCATCGGCGTCATCTCCAGCCAGACGCGGCTCATCGCGGCATCCTCCATGCCAAAGCGGGTGAGCGGGGTGTCGATGTAGGTCGGTGCGACCGCGTTGACGCGCACGCCGCGCGACGCCCACTCGGCGGCCAGACTCCTCGTCAGGTGATGCACGCCGGCCTTGGCCGCGTTGTAGGACGCCTGCTCCTGCGGCTTGTTGACGATCTCGCCCGACATCGAGCCGATGTTGACGATCGTGCCGCGGCCGCGACCGAGCATCGCGCCGCCGAACGCGCGGCAGCACCAGAACACGCCGTTCAGGTTGACGTCGATCACCGCGCGCCAGTCCGCGTCGGTCACGCTCTCGGCCGCGACGCCGCTGCGCGCGATGCCGGCGTTGGCGACCAGGATGTCGACCGCGCCAAAGCGTGTGTTCAGTGTCTGCGCGGCCGCCCGCACCGCATCGGGGTCGGTGACGTCGAGCGTGCAGGCATGCGCCTCGACCCCTGCCGTCGACAATCCGCGCGCGGCGGCGTCCGCGGCCTCGCCGTCGCGGTCGGCGATCACCACCCGAGCGCCGGCCTCGCCCAGCGCCTGCCCGCAGGCCAGTCCGATGCCGCGCGCGCCGCCGGTGACGATCGCGGTCCTGCCGGTCAGGCTGTGCTTCTCCAGATACATGCTGCTCTCCATCGTCTCGCCGGCCGCATCGGTCCGGACCCCGACATCGCCGTAGCCTAGCTACTTGATGAGCGGCTTGCCAGCCGAACACGCGGCACGCTCGATCGGATCGATCGTGCAGCCGACAGCCGCCAGGAACGCCAAATCCGCTCGCCCGGATAACGGCGCCTGGAGACGCCGCTGGTGCAAAAGCGCAGTCGAACTCTCCGCTTTCAATCATTCCCGTGTGGCCACGCCGTCTCGGCGCCACCCGTCGCTGGCCGGCCCGGTTGACTCCAGCGGGCGGTTCACTTGGCCGTTGACGCTGCTGATTTTCGGTAGTCTAACTACACAAAATCAGGTCACGGAACGTGGCTCATCAGGGAGACGACAGGATGGTAGCAAGAACGTGTCTCGGCGGCTTGGCGTCCGCCGCGCTGCTCGGAATGATGGGTCACGCCGAGGCGGCCTGCCTGATCGGCATGTCAAACTACACGCTGGCCGCGCCATACTTCGCGGCGCAGGACGCCGAGGCGCGCAAATACGGCGCCCAGGTCGGCTGCCAGGTGATCTCGGCCAACGGCCAGAACGACATGAGCAAGCAGATCTCCGACATCGAGGACATGGTGTCGCGTCACGTCAACCTGCTGCTGGTCAACGCGCGTGATCCCGAGGGTCTTGTGCCGGCGGTCCACGCCGCCGCCAACGCCGGCGTCAAGGTCATCGCCGTCGATAGCGGCCTCGACCCGAAGGCGGGCTACCTCACCCTGGTGCAGTCATCGAACCTGCAGAACGGCCAGCAGGTGGGGCGATGGCTCGCCGGCAAGATGGGCGGCGCCCACATGAACATCGCGCTGATCAGCGGCGACAAGGGCAACATCGTCGGCCAGGAGCGGCGCGACGGCGTGTTCGCCGGCATCATCGAGGGCCAGCTCGCGGGTGCCGGTCATGCCGGCTTCACCGTGATCGGCGAAGGCTGGGGCGCCTGGACCCAGGAAGGCGGCCTGAACGCGATGGAGGACCTCCTGACCGCGCATCCCGACATCAACGTGGTGATCGGCGAGAACGACAGCATGGTGCTGGGGGCGCGGCGCGCGCTCGAGCAGCACAAGCGCCTGGACGGCGTGACGCTGGTCGCCGCGGCGGACGGCCAGAAGGAGGCGATCAAGCTGATCGAGGACGGCCAGTATGGCGCCACCGGCCGCAACGATCCGGTCGTGATCATCAAGACCGCGATCGACCTCGGCATGCGGGCACTGCACGGCACGCTGCCGCAGGACTTCCCCAAGACCGACTACACCCAGCCGGTCGCGATCACCAAGGCCAACGCCGCGACCTACTACAACCCAAAAGCGGTGTTCTGAGCGGGGAGCGCCGGCGCCGATGGCCTCCCTCGTCGAGCTCCGTCGCATCAGCAAGCGTTTCGGCGGCGTGGCCGCGCTGAACGCGGTTGATTTCAGCCTCGAGGCGGGGGAGGTGCACGCCCTGCTCGGCGAGAACGGCGCCGGCAAGTCGACGCTGATGCGGGTGCTCGGCGGCGAGACCGCCGCCGATGCCGGCGACATCCTGCTCGACGGACACGCGGTCAGCCTCGCGGGGCCGCGTCAGGCCGCCGAACGCGGCATCGCCATCATCCACCAGGAGATGGCGCTGGCGCCCGATCTGTCGGTGGCGGAGAACATCTTTCTCGGCGAGCTTCCGGCCGCGATAGCCTGGCCCGCGCTCCGCCGTCGCGCCAGCACGCTGATCGGCCGTCTGGGCTTCTCGATCGACCCCGCCGCCGTCGCGGCTGCGCTTCCCGGGCTGCGCGAGCGCTACG
>CAXTPV010000001.1:48392-48805 GCA_964246135.1 uncultured Acetobacteraceae bacterium
TCTCAGCGTGGCGCACCGGCAGGTGGTCGAGATCGCCAAGGTGCTGTCGCGCCAGGCCAGGATCATCGTGTTCGACGAGCCGACGGCGGTGCTGGCGGTGCGCGACGCCGAGCGCCTGCTCGGGATCATCGACGGGCTGCGGCGGGAAGGCGTCGGCATCGTCTACATCTCGCACCGGCTCGACGAGGTGTTCCGGATCGCCGACCGCATGACGGTGATGAAGGACGGCGCCCGCGTCGGCACCGTGCGGCCGCGCGAGGTCGCGATCGACGACGTGATCCGGATGATGGTCGGGCGGCCGCTCTCGACGCTGTTTGGCGAGCGCGGCGAGCGCGCCGTCGGCGAGGAGGTGCTGCGCGTGGACGGCTTGTCCGACGGCAGGCGGGTGCGCGACGTCGGCTTTTCGGTGCGCG
>CAXTPV010000001.1:48815-49311 GCA_964246135.1 uncultured Acetobacteraceae bacterium
GGGGCTTTGGGGGGCGCCCGGGCGGGGGGGGGGGCCTGGGCGCCGGGGGCGCCGCCGCCCCCCCCGAGGTCGCGCGGATGATCTTCGGCGCCGACCGCCGCCGGCGCGGGCGGGTGCTGCTGCACGGCCGCGACATCCGCATCCGCCAGCCCAAGGACGCGGTGCGGCATGGCATCGCGCTGGTGCCGGAGGATCGCAAGTCGCAGGGCGCGGTGCTCGACCTCGCGATCAGGGTCAACGTCACCATGGCCAAGCTCGGCGCGCTGACCAATCCGGCGGGCTTCATCCGCCGGCGGCGGGAAGTGAGCACGGTGCGCGCGCTGGCTGCCGATCTGCGCATCCGGATGTCGGGGATGGAGGCGCCGGTCGCCTCGCTGTCGGGCGGCAACCAGCAAAAGGTGGTGCTCGCCAAGTGGTTCCACATCGGCGGCGACGTCGTCATCCTCGACGAGCCGACCCGAGGCGTCGATGTCGGCGCCAAGGCCGAGATCTACAC
>CAXTPV010000002.1:0-47635 GCA_964246135.1 uncultured Acetobacteraceae bacterium
GTTGCGTGCCCCCGCCGCGCCGATCGCCAGCGTGCCGACCGGAACCCCCGCCGGCATCTGCACGATCGACAGCAGGCTGTCGATCCCGCGCAGCGCCTGGCTTTCGATCGGCACGCCGAGCACCGGCAGCGTCGTCCACGCGGCGCACATTCCGGGCAGATGCGCCGCCCCGCCGGCACCCGCGATGATCACCCGCAAGCCACGCGACGCCGCGTCCTTGGCATAGGCCATCAGCCGGTCGGGCGTGCGATGCGCCGACACGATCCGCGCCTCGTGCGCGACGCCGAGTTCGGCCAGCACCGCGGCCCCGCGCGACATCGTGGTCCAGTCGGACTGGCTGCCCATGATCACGCCCACCACCGGCAGGTCGCCCGTCACCAGCGCGTGCTCACGCCACGTCATCGGGGATCAGCCGGCTTTCCAGCCAAGCGATCTCGTCCTTCAGCATCAGCTTGCGCTTCTTCAGCCGCTGTATCTGCAGCTGGTCCAGCGCCTCGCGCCCAAGCCGGCTGACCACGGTGTCGAGGTCGCGATGCTCGCTCCGAAGCTCGTGCAGCTTGCGCAGCAGCGAGTCGCGATCGGTCAGCATGACGAAAGCCCAGGCGCCGCGATCAGGCCGCCACGTCGTCGACCTCCGGCGGCGGCGGCACCGGCACGTGACGCCCCTCGCGCACCAGCCGCTCGTTGGCCGCCTGAACCATGGCGTTGAGGTCGGTCTGGGTGCACAGGCCGAGGATGACCGGATCGCGCGGCTTGATGTTGGCCGAGTTCCAGTGCTGGCGGTCGCGCACCTTCTGGATGGTGTCCTTGGTCGTCCCGAGCAGCTTGATCACCTGCGCGTCGGACAGTTGCGGGAAGTTGCGTAGGATGAACGCGATCGCGTCCGGGCGGTCGTTGCGCTTGGCGACCGGCGTGTAGCGCGCCCCGCGCGACCGCTTCGGTCCCTGGAACGCGCTCGGCAGCACGTGCAGCCGCAGCTCACTGTCGCCCTCGCAGCGTGTGATCTCGTCGGCGCTGACCTGGTTGTTGGCGACCGGATCATAGCCGACGATGCCTTGCGCCACCTCGCCATCGGCGATCGCCTGGACTTCCAGCGGGTGCATGCCGCAGAAATCGGCGATCTGGGTGAAGGTCAGCGCGGTCTTCTCGATCAGCCACACCGCGGTGGCCTTCGGCATCAAGGGAAGCGTCATCTTCGACTACACCAATCTGGGAGGCGTCCCGGCTGGGCGAACCAAATCGTCAAGGAAGTCCGCCACGCGCCCGGCACGCGCGGGATCATGCCGCGTCTATGTCCATGCCAACCCGTCGGGGTCAAGCCCGGCGTGACAACAACAGCGGCGGCGTCGAAACGAAGAGGGGCCGGCGAACCGGCCCCTCCGTCGGATCAGGACCGCTTACGCGGCCGCTGCCTGACCACCCTCGTCGTTGCTCGCCGGCGCCGCGTTCAGCACCGGTGCTGCCGGCTTGCCGCCGATCGCGATCCGCCGCGGCTTTAACGCCTCGGGAACGACCCGCGCCAGGTCGACATGCAGCAACCCGTTCTGCAGTTCCGCGCCCTGGACCACGATGTGGTCGGCGAGCACGAAGCGACGCTCGAACCCGCGTCCGGCGATGCCGCGATAGATGGTCTCGCCACCTTCGGCCTTGGCCGCCGGCTTGCCGGTCACCACCAGGGTGTTGTCGCGTGCCACCAGCTCGACGTCGTCGGGGCCGAACCCGGCCACCGCCATCGTCAGCCGGTAGTGATCGTCGTCGAGCCTGTCGATGTTGTAGGGCGGGTAGGCAGGCGCCGCACCCGCCTCGATCGCCGAATCCATCAGCCGCGCCAGCCGGTCAAAGCCGATCGCGGTACGGAACAGGGGCGAGAAATCGTACGTCATGGAAAACCTCCTAAGGAGCAAGGTTCAAGTCAGACGGATCGCCCATGCGGGCCGACCCTGGCAGTCACCGGAACCCCATCGGGCATCCCGGCCGCCACCTGATTTGGTGCAACCTCAAATCTGCTTCAAGGAGGCGGGCGACGTCCCGAGGGCCCACCCGCGCCATCGCAAGAAGCCAAGGGACTTTGCCCTTTGACCCCATCAAAGGCGAAGCCCTTGAAATCCATTCATCTTCTTGGTCTGAAGTGGAAGGCCGCTCGCACACCGATGATCTTCCTGCGAGAAGCTCGGTCATGACAGCTGGATCGGATTTCAAAGGCTCCGCCTTTGATGGGGTCCAGGGGTAAAACCCCTGGCCTTACCTTCCTTACCGCTTAAGTCCCGCCCCAGCGTTACTTCGTCACGCCGATCCCGGCGAACCGCTTGTTGAAGCGCGCCACTCTGCCGCCGGTGTCCATCACCCGCTGCTGGCCGGTCCAGGCCGGATGCGACTTCGGATCGATGTCGAGCCGGATGGTGTCGCCCTCGCGGCCGTAACAGGATCGCGTCTTGAACGTGGTGCCGTCCGTCATCACGACGTTGATCTCGTGGTAGGCGGGATGGATCCCGGACTTCATCTTATCTGCCCCTGCTGTCGAGGCGCCGATGCCGACCGGCGCGCCCGCGTCGTAACCTGGCGAGCGGCGCGCGTAAAGCGCGCGCCCTATCCCCGTTGCCTGCTGGTGCCGGTGTTGCGGAACACCGCGTCGGCGACCCGCTTCTGGTCGGCCGAGAACTCCGCGTAGAGGGTCTGGAACGGAACCACCAGCTTGCCGATCTGGCGCGCCCGCACCGTCTCGATCTCCGCGTAGGAGCGCAGGTCGTCGGTGGCGGTCATGGTGGCGAACCCCTGCGCCCGCGTCGTCATGATCTGGTTCATCTCGGCCGCGTTCGTGCGCATCACCGCGGTGAAATCCTGCCAGGCCGGCTCCTGCTGGCCGCTGATCTGCAGCTCGGCGTGCAGGTCGGCGATCCGCTGCGCCAGCCGTTGCGCCGCCGCCTGCTCGCCACCGGGGTCGCCGAAGGCCGGCTGCGGCTGCGGCGCCTGTGCCGATGGGGGCGTCTGTCCCCACGCCGTGCCGCCGCCGAGCGCCAGCGCCGCTGCCGCGACCGCACCGATCACGCGGGTTCGATGATTGACCATGGGCTTGCTCCGTCCTGCCTCGGCCGCCAACGCGGCGGCCGGCCCACGGTTGTCAGGTGGGGCGTCCGGCGTGGATCATGCGCCGATGCACATCCTGTCCATCCAGTCCTGGGTCGCGTTCGGCCATGTCGGCAACGCCGCCGCGATCTTCCCGCTGCAACGGCTCGGCGCCGAGGTCTCGGCGATCCACACCGTCCAGTTCTCCAACCACACCGGCTATGGCGACTGGACCGGCGAGGTGTTCCCGGGCCACGCGGTCAGCGCGCTGGTCGATGGCCTCGACCGGCGCGCCGTGCTGCCGAGGATCGACGCCGTGCTCTCGGGCTATGTCGGCGATCCGGCCACCGGCATTGCCATCCTCGACGCCGTCGCGCGGGTCAGGCGGGCCAACGCCCGCGCGCTCTACGCGCTCGACCCGGTGTTCGGCGACACCGCGACCGGCGTGTTCGCGCGCCCCGGCGTGGTCGAGCTGTTCGGCGCGCGCGCCGTGCCCGAGGCAGATGTCCTGACGCCGAACCATTTCGAGCTGGAGCGCCTGACCGGCACCGCCCTGCCCACGCTCGGCGCCGCCAAGGCCGCCGCGTCGGCCTTGCGCGCACGCATGCGCGGGCAGGGTGCCCGGCCGGTGCTGGTGACGAGCCTGCTGGCCGGGCACGAAGCCGCCGACACCATCGAGCTGATGGTCGCCACCGCCGATGGCTGCCATCGCCTTCGCACCCCCCGCCTTAACGCCGAGGTCAACGGCGCCGGCGACATGATCGCCGCCTTGTTCCT
The DNA here is from genome assembly GCA_964246135.1 of uncultured Acetobacteraceae bacterium. GTDB lineage: Bacteria > Pseudomonadota > Alphaproteobacteria > Acetobacterales > Acetobacteraceae > CAXTPV01. Next base: position 3,841 of record CAXTPV010000002.1, read on the forward strand.
GTTCCACGTGTTGCGCGACAACGATCCGGTGCTGGCGATGGCGCTGAGCGCGAGCGCGGTCTGGGGCGTGATCCGCCGCACCATCGAGTCCGGCCAGCGCGAACTCGCCCTCGTCGCCGCCCAGGACGAACTGGTCCAGCCCACAACGCTGTTCCGCCCGGAACCCTGCTGACGATGCGCGATGCTTGCGCCCAGGCGTATAACGGCACCCATGGCGGCGCGGCGGCGTTGCCCCCAGCCCGCCGCCAACTCAAGAATCTTGATTTAATTTCAAGTTTCGCGCCGCCCGTCCTCGGCCCAGGTCAACCTTTCGCTGGCGGGAAGCTGAAGCAAGGCGAGGGCTCTGCCCTCGACCCGCTGGGGCCATCGGCCCCAGACCCCATTTCTGAATGAAAGGATTTCAAAGGCTTCGCCTTTGATAGGGTCAAGGGGCAAAGCCCCTTGCCTTGGTTAGGCTTCGAACAGCGCCTTCGGCGCTCTAGACCACCAGCCGGGCAAGCTCATCGGCCGCCGCCACGATGTGGTAGAACGTGCTCGCCGGCACCGGATGCTCGCCAAAGCTGCCATCCGCCTCGATGCGGTCGTGCCACAGCCCCGCCAGCGGCACGTCGAGGTAGCGCAGCAGCGCCTCGCCGCCGGCGCGCGCGACCTCGCCGAACCGCGCCTCGCCGGTGACCTGCCGCGCCAGCAGCCCCGCCTTGATCCGCTCGGTCTGCGGCCAGGTCCGCCCCACCGCCGCGTGCACCGACATGTCGTCGAGCAGCGCCTCGTAGGCGACGCCGCGCACGGGGTCGATCCCGTGCGTCTCGGTGAGGTCGATCAGCCGCAGGCTGGCGGCGATGGCGTCGTCGCGCCCGCGCAGGCTGCCCCAGCGCAGCAGCAGCCAGGCCCACTCGTACTGGTGTCCCGGCTCCACCAGCCGGCCGGGCAGGCCCTCGGCCAGGCTCCAGTCGGCGGCGAAGTTCTCGTGCAGCGCGCCGGTCGCGGCTGCGATCATGCGGGTGAGCGCAAGCGTCGCGATCTCGTCGGCCAGCGCCCCCCAGGCCGCGTCGCCTCCCACCTCGATCCAGGCGAGGCACGCTTCCAGCAGGTGCATGTGCGGGTTGGACAGCAGCGGCAGCGGCCGCGCCTCGCTCGAACGCAAGCCCCCTCCGGCGTGGCCGAACCGCGCCCTCAGCGCCGCCAGCATGGCCAGGGCATCGTCATGGTGTCGACCGCCGCCGAGCACGATGTGCGCGCGGGCGTAAGCCAGCAGCGCGAAGCTGTGATCGTACACCACCGCGCGCTCGTCCAGCACCGTGCCGTCGGCCGCCACCAGCGTGCGCAGCAGCCCGTCCGGCCGGACGTAGCGACCCGCCACGTAGTCCAGCCCGTGCCGCATCAGCGCGGCCGCCGGGCCGTCCCAGCCGAGCCCCGCGGCCGAGGCGAACGCGACCACCTGTCGCGGCTGCACCCGCGCCCGCCGCGGCGCCTCGACCGGCGTGCCGTCCAAGGCCAGCGCCTCGTGGAACCCGCCTCGGACCGCGTCCACGCCGCGCTCCGACCAGAGCGGATAGGCGCACTCCCGCACCCAGCCCACCAGCCGGTCGCGCAGGCCGATCAGCGACGTGATCTCTCGTTGCATGCGCAATGTCTTGTTCCATCCGGGCCGGCGGGCGCAAGCTGTCTCTCCGGCCAGAAGGCCGCCCGCGTGCTCAGGAGGCCCGCGTGCTCAGGAGGTGCCTGATGAGCATTCCCTCGATTCTCCGCAGAAAGAACCCCGGCGTCATCTCGGTCGCGCCGGGCGACACCATCGCGACCGCGGTCTCGGTGCTCGGCGAGCGACGCATCGGCGCCGTGCTGGTGTGCGACGGCGACGAAATCCACGGCATCCTGAGCGAGCGCGACGTGGTCCGCAGCCTGGCGACCAAAGGTGCCGCGACGCTGACGCTGACCGCCGCCGACCTGATGACGGCGGTGCTCTACACCATCACCCCCGACACCACGATCCAGCGCGCCATGGAGGTGATGACGGAGGGCAGGGTGCGGCATCTGCCGGTGATGTCGGACGGCAAGCTGGCCGGGCTGGTCAGCATCGGCGACGTGGTCAAGGAACGGCTCGACCAGCAGGCGGGCGAGGTCGACGCGCTGCGCGACTACGTCGCCGGCCAAGGCTGAGCCGCCGGATCGGCGCGCCACCGCCGCCGCAAGGCGAGATTCGCGGGCCTGCCGAGCCCGCTCGCAATCAGCGCGGCCAGCAGCATCGAGCCCGCGAGAAAGACCGCGAGCAGGAGCAGCGTGGACGCCGGGCCGCCGGCGCGCGGCACGGCCGTCCGGAGCAGCCCGAGCACCACCAGATGGAACAGATAGAGCTCGTAGCTGTGCCGCCCGGTCCAGGCGACGGCGCGCCACGGCCCGGCGCCTCTCGCCGGCGTCTCCCTCGAGGCCAACAGCAGGATCGCGGTGGCCACCGCGCCCACCGACACGCCGCCGACCGCCGTGCGCCAGATCGGCCACGCGAACAGCAGCGCCGCGAGCCCCCCGCCCGCTGCGATCACCAGCATCCGGCGAGGCCGCCAGCGTGCCGGCAGCAACGCCGCGCCGCAGCCGATCGCAATCGCATCGAAGCACGACGCGTAGGCGTAGAGCAGCCCGTTCTCGTCATCGGCGTGCAGCGCCCGGTTGACCGGTCCGAGCACGACCAGCCCGGCAAGCGTCGCGACCAGCACCCACCGCCATCGCGACGCCAGCGCCAGCAACGGGAACGCCGCGTAGAACACCTCTTCCACCGACAGCGACCACAGCACGCAGAGCGCGTAGTTGAACCAGCCCGCCTGTGCCATCAGCAGGTTGATCCGCAAGGTCAGCGCCGCCGCGTCGGCCGTGGCGAACGAAACCGGACCGCCCCACTCGGGATGGTTGCCGAACATGGCGACATTCCCGAGCCCGAGCGCGTTCACGATGGTGAGCAGCAGCAGCAGGCAGGGCAGGATGCGCGCGACCCGCAGCGCGTAGAACCGCGCCGGCTGGATGCGGTCGAGTGCGCCCCAACGCGCCAGTGCGTTGCCGGTGATCAGATAGCCCGACACCGCGAAGAACATCGTGACGCCGTAATTGCCGTTGCGCACCAGCCGGTGCAGCGGCCCGAGCGTGTAGGCGATGTCGAAGTGGTGCAGCAGCACCAGGCCGATCGCAACGCCCCGCAAGGTGTCGATGGCACCGTTCCGCCGCCCCGTCGCCACCTGGTCAATAGCGCTTGTAGGGCAGGAACTTGCCGCTCATCACGATGCGCACCCGGTCGCCGGCCGGGTCAGGCTCGCGCTCCAGCGACATCTGGAAGTCGATCGCGCTCATGATGCCGTCGCCGAACTCCTCCCCGATCAGCTCCTTCCACGTCGTGCCGTAGACCTGCAGCAGCTCGTGAAACCGGTAAAGCAAGGGGTCGGTCGGCGGACCGGGCGGCAACGCGCCGCGATACGGGATCGCTTGCAGCGTCGCCGCGTCGTCGGCTGACAATCCGAGCGCGTGAGCCAGCCTGCCGGCCGCGTCCGCCGGCACCGCCATCTGCCCGAGGCAGGCGGCGCAGGTCCAGACCGGGGACTGGCCGGCGATGGCGGCGAGCGCGCCCCAGCCCAGGCCACGCTCCCGCTTGATCGCGACGATCCGCTCGCCCAGCGTGGTTTTCGCGTCGTTCAGCATGTCCGTCCTCCTTGGCATGGCGCGGTTCACCGCAACAGGATTAAAGGTCGGAGGCGAGCCTCGTCTCAACCGGGGGCAAGCTCGCGCCGCATCGGAGGAGCGATCGCCATGGCCCTGCCTACCCTGCACACCGACCGGCTGCGGCCGCCCGGCTGGATCGGCGAGTTCCGGGCCTTCATCATGCGCGGCAGCGTGGTCGACCTCGCGGTCGGCATCATCATCGGCGCCGCCTTCACTGGCATCGTCCAGAGCCTGGTCAAGGACATCTTCAACCCGGTGATCGGCCTGCTGATCGGCGGCATCGACTTCACCAACCTGTTCGTGACCCTGAAGGGACCGGTGACGCACACGCTTGCCGACGCGCAGCACGCCGGCGCCGTCACCATCAACTACGGCAACTTCGTCAACGCGATCGTGCAGTTCATCATCGTCAGCTTCGCGATCTTCTGGGTGGTGCGGTTGCTGACCCGCCTGCACGTGCGCCAGGAGGCGGCGGCCGCCGCGACGCCGGCCCAGGAGCTTCTGCTCGCCGAGATACGCGACATCCTGCTGCGGCAGGACGCGGCACCCGCCGCGCCGACGCTCACGGAACGCTGATCACCACCTTGCCGACATGCGAGCCGCCGGCGAGATGCTCGTAGGCCGCGCGCGCGTCGGCGAACGGGAACACGCGATCGATCACCGGACGCAGGCCCGTACGCGCGATCGCCCGGTTCATCTCCTCGAACATCTCGGTCGAGCCGACCAGGACGCCTTCGAGCCTGAGTCGACGCCGCAGGATCATCAACGGATCGATCGTCTCGCCAGGGCCGCTGAGCAGCCCGATCACCGCGATGCGGCCGCCCGGCGCCGCCGCGCGCATCGATCGCGTGAACGTCCCGGGTCCGCCCACCTCGATCACCAGATCGGCGCCGGCGCCGTCCGACAGCGACCGTACCTGATCCTGCCACTCCGGGTGCTGGCGGTAGTTGATCGCCGCCTCGGCGCCGAGTGCCCGCACCCTGGCCAGCTTCTCGTCCGATGACGAGGTCGCGAACACCCGCGCGCCCAGCAGCCGCGCGAACTGGATCGCGAACATCGAGACCCCGCCGGTGCCCTGGGTCAGCACGATCTCGCCCGGAACGACACGCCCGAACCGCACCAGCGCGTGCCAGGCGGTCAGCGCCGCGCAGGGCAGCGTCGCCGCCTCGTCAAACGAGAGGTGGTCCGGGACGCGCACCGCCCCCGCCTCCGAGACCGCGACGAGCTCGGCGAGCATGCCATCGATCGCGCCGCCTCGCGCCGAGCGCTCGAGCGCCGCGGTGAGCGCGCCGCCCTGCCAGCGATCGAAGAAGCCCGCCGCGACCCGGTCGCCGACCGCGAACCGGCTCACCGCCTCGCCGATCGCGACCACCTCGCCAGCGCCGTCCGACAGCGGCACCAGCCCCTCGGCGATGCCGCCGCCATACTGCCCGCGCACCACCATCAGGTCGCGGTAGTTGAGCGAGCAGGCGCGCACCCGCACCAGGATCTGCCCGCGTCCCGGCTTCGGCTCGGGCGCGTCCGCCAGCGACAGTCCGTCGATGGCGCCGAACCGGTCGATGCGATAGGTCTTCATGACGTTGCTCCGTGGCGATCCTGCGCCAAGCCCGGATCAGGCGGATCGGTTGCCGGAGTTCGCGCATCCATGTCTCGAGGCCGCCCCCGCCCCAGCCCGGGCAAGCGACAACGTCACCTGCTCGGGGCCGTCCTGCTCGGCGCGACGCTGTCCGCCTGCGCGACCTTGCCACGCGGCGAGCCGATCCCGGTCAACACCAGCACGCTGCTCGACGACTATGTGCTGGCGCACGGCTTCGCCGCCGGCCGGGTGCTGTCGGAGAACGTCGACCGCGCGACCATCGCCGAGATCATCCATCTCGACCATGACGCCCTGCTCGCGATCAGCCTGAGCGTCGCCAACCCGGGATCGGCCGACGCGAAAACGCGGGCGACCGCGGCGCTCGCGCGCCTGACCGGCTTCGTCTCGGAGCAGGGTGAAGGCGGCACGGTGGGACCGGGGCAAAGGCAGGGGGCACGGTGAGGCGCGGGCACGATCGCGCGCCGATCACTCAGGCCGCCCAGCCACCATCGGGTCCGGACCGCAGCGCCTCGATCAGCGCGGTGAGCGCCGGCGGCGTCTGCCGGCGGCTGGTGTAATAGAGATAGTAGCCAGGCGCGGTCCAGGACCAGTCCGCCAGCACCCGCACCAGCCGTCCGGCCTCGACGTGACCCGCGGCTTGGTCTTCCAGGAGCTGTGCCACGCCCTGTCCGGCCAACGCCGCTTCCAGGATCAGCTCGCCGTCGTTGACGATGAGCGAGCCGTCGACCTTGACCTGCAGTGACCGTCCGGCGTGCTCGAACTCCCAAGGGTAGAGGCTGCCGGCGGTGGCCAGCCGATAATTGATACAGCGGTGGCGAGCAAGGTCGTGCGGTGTCACCGGGATCGGATGCGTCGCGAAATACGCGGGCGAGGCGACGACCGCTGATCGTATCGCCGGGCCGACCCGCACCGCGATCATGTCGCGCGCCACCTTCTCGCCAAACCGCAGCCCCGCATCGTAGCGACCCTCGACGATGTCGGTCAGGCCGTCATCGACGGTGATCTCCATCCTGATGTCCGGATAGGCCGCCATGAACGCGGGAAGCACTGGCAACAACACCGAGAACGCCCCATGCCGCGGCGCGGTGATGCGCAACTTACCCGCCGGACTGTCGCGCAACGTCGCCAACACGGCAAGCGAGGTGCCGATCTCGGCCAGCGCCGGTCGCAGGCTGCGCAGCAACCGGTCGCCGGCCTCGGTCACGGCGACGCTCCTGGTGGTGCGCGCCAGCAGCCGCACCCCGACCCGGCTCTCCAGCGCCTTGATCGCGTGGCTCAGCGCGGAGGCCGACATCCCGAGCTTGGCGGCGGCACGGGTGAAGCTCGCCTCGTCGGCGATCGTCACGAAGGCCGCCAACTCGTTCAGCTCGTTCCGTCTCATTGCTGCATGTGTTTCACAGATCCATGCCGGCGCAACCCGGTAATCATCACGCCATCGCGGGGCCAGATCCTGACCGGCGATCGTGAAGGACATGGCATCGATGCGTTTCAAGCAACTGGGCCGGACCGGCCTGCTCGTATCCGAGCTCTGTCTCGGCACCATGACGTTCGGCGGCGGCGGCGTCTGGAGCGTGATGGGCGATGTCGGGCAATCCGATGCGGATAGGCTGGTCGGCCGCGCGCTCGAAGCGGGGATCAACTTCATCGATACCGCCGACATCTACGCGGGCGGGCAATCGGAGGTCATCACCGGGACCGCGCTCAAGAACCTTGGCGTGTCGCGCCACGGCGTCGTGCTCGCGACCAAGGCCTACGGCGCCACCGGGCCCGGTCCCAACGAGCGCGGCGCGTCACGCGGCCACATCATCGACGCCGTCCATGCCAGCCTGCGGCGGCTCGGCACCGATTACATCGACCTTTACCAGATGCACGGGTTCGATCCTGTCACCCCGGTCGAGGAGACAATGCGGGCGCTCGACGATCTCGTGGGTCAGGGCCTGGTGCGCTATGTCGGCTGCTGCAACGCCCGTGCGTGGCAGATGATGAAGGCGATCGGCGTTGCCGACGGTCGTGGCTGGGCGCGGTTCGAGAGCCTGCAGGCCTACTACACGCTGGCCGCTCGCGACCTCGAGCGCGAGGTGATCTCGCTGGTCAATGACCAGAAGCTCGGCCTGCTGGTGTGGAGCCCGCTGGCGGGCGGCCTGCTGTCCGGCAAGTTCGGTCCTGACCGCGCCGCCTCCGCCGGCGCGAGACGCGCGAGCCTGCCGTTTCCGCCGGTCGACGACGCACGCCTGGAAGCCTGCGTCGAGGCCATGCGGCCGATCGCCGCCGCCCACGAGGTGTCGGTGGCACAGGTCGCGATCGCCTGGCTGCTGCAGCAACCACACGTCACCTCCGTCATCATCGGCGCCAGACGCATCGAGCAGCTCCACGACAACATCGCCGCGACCACGCTGACGCTGACCGGGGCCGAGATGGAGACGCTGGGCGCGGTCAGTGCCCTGCCGCCGGAATATCCGGGCTGGATGTTCCCGGCCTTCGTGGATCAGCAGCGTTTCCCCGATTAGTCGCGGGCCTTAACTCCGCGGGAATTGTTCCGGTTGAGAATGGGATCAGCCACCAGAGCTGGTCGAGATGCCAAGTGACGTCGTCACCCGACTGTCCGAACCGAGCGCCGATCTGCCGGCGCATGCGCTTGCCGTGATGGTGCTGACGGAGATGCGTCGGCACGGCATTCTTCCGAGCCCACCCAATTACGAGCTCTGGTTCACCTTCCGCACCGGAACCAACCCGTCGCTCACCGAGCGCATGCGGCAGGTGATGATGGAGCGGGTGCCGGTCACGCCCGCGTTGCTGGCGGCGTTGCACGCCGAGTTCATCGCGAGCCAGGCGGCGGATCCGGTGGCGGCCGCGAGCGCGCTGCGTGACCTCACCGACAACGTGTCTGACGAGCTCGCGCGCGGGCAGGCCTCGGCCCGGGTCTATGGCGACGCCCTGGCCGCGATGACGCGGCAGCTCGGCGAGGACCCGACGGTCGGCAGCCTGATCGACGCCATCGCCACCATCACCGCCGAGACCAGCCGTGCCGGTGAGCGCAACCGGCTGCTGGAACGCCAGCTCGCCGCGTCCACGACCCGGATCGACAAGCTCAGGAAGTCCCTGTCCGAGGTGCGCGAGGAGGCGACCACCGACGTTCTGACCGGCATCCTCAACCGGCGCGCCTTTGAGGCGAGGCTGCGCCGGCTGAACGCGGCCCTTCGTCTCGATCCGGGCGCGGTGTTTTCCGTGCTCCTTCTCGACGTCGATCACTTCAAGGCGTTCAACGACACTCATGGCCATGCCGCCGGCGATTTCGTCCTACGCCTGATCGCGCGCCTGCTGACAGAGAACGTGAAGGGCCGGGACGTCGTCGCACGCTACGGCGGCGAGGAGTTCGCCGTGCTGCTGGTCGGGACACCCCTGATGGCGGCATCGGTGGTGGCGCGGCAGATCGCCGAGGCGCTTGGCGGCAAGCGCCTGGTCAGCAAGGCATCGAGGCAGGGCCTGGGCGCGGTCACCGTCTCGGCCGGCGTGGCCGAGGCCCGTCGTGGCGACAGCCCGGCCGCGTTGATGGAGCGTGCCGACGCCGCGCTGTATCAGGCAAAGCAGGGCGGCCGTAATCAGGTGCGTGTCGACGACATGTCACTGTAGTGTGCCAATGGCCTCAAGGCCGCAGTCCCACTGATCCGAAAGCTGGAAGGTACGCGACACCCCGTGATCGAAGCCCTGGTCGAAGGCGTCGGCATCATCGTCGGCTTGGCGCTGCTCTATTACTATCAGGTGCGGCGGCCCGCGCAGGAAGCCGCCCGCGCGGCTGCTGAGACGAATCAAGAATCACCGCCTACGGAGCTGGACCGTGACGCCTCGCGGCCCGACTGAGCGGTGAACCTCACGGTCGCAATGTGCCGCTACGGTCGCGCCCGCACCGATGAGCCGCTAGCGGCGTCCCGCCGCAGCCGCTTGGCGCCAAGCAGCAGCAGGATCGGCGCGGCGATGAAGATCGAGGACGAGGTGCCGACCACGATCCCGAACAGCATCACCGTCGCGAACCCCGACAAAGTGCCGCCGCCAAACAGTGCCAGCGGCATCGCGGCCAGGAACACCGTCATCGACGTGCCGAGCGTTCGGTTCAGCGTCTCGTTGATCGACAGGTCGATCAACTCCCGCAGTGGCATCGTCCGGTATTTGCGGAGGTTCTCCCTGACCCGGTCGTACACGACGACCTTGTCATTGGTGGAGTAGCCGAGGATGGTCAGGATCGCGGCCACCATCACCAGGTCGAACTCGAACCGGGTCACCGCGAGAAACCCGATCGTCTTGGTGATGTCGAGCAACAGCGTAATGACCGCGCTGATCGCGAACTCCCACTCGAAGCGGAACCAGATATAGGCCAGGATCATCAGCAGGCTGAGCCCGAGCGCCAGCAATCCGTTGCGGAACAGCTCGCTCGAGACCGAGGCGCCCACCGCGTCGGCGCGCAGCACCTTGGTGCCGGGTGCGGCTTCGGCCAACGCGTGCCTTACCTGATCGACCGCGCCCTGCGTCGCCGCTTCGCTGGCCTGCTGGCGCAGTCTGATCAGCACGTCGTCGGCGGCGCCAAATCGCTGCAGGCCAGCCGCGTGGATGCCGTGCGCGGCCAGGCTAGCGCGCAGACGCCCGAAATCGGCCGGACCCGGAGTGTGCGCCTCGACCACGATGCCGCCGGAGAAGTCGATCCCGAGCCGCAGCCCGGGCGCGAAGAACAGCACGATCGAGGCGAGCGACAGCGCCGCCGACACCGCGAGCCCGGCATAGCGGCCGCGCATGAAGCGGATTTTGGTGCCGTCGCGGACGAAGCGGAACATCGGCTGGGTGAACGGCGAGGAGGACGACATCGCAGCCGCTCAGACCGGCAGCAGGGCAGGACGGCGGCGGGTGAACCAGCGCACCATCAGCAGGCGCGTCACCAGGAGTGCCGTGAACATCGTGCTCGCGATGCCGACCGTGATCGTCAGCGCGAAGCCGCGCACCGGCCCGTTGCCGAACACGAACAGCATCACATGCGCGAGGAACGCGGTGGCATTGCTGTCGACGATGGTGCCGTAGGCACGTTCGAACCCCGCCTGCATCGAGGCGAGCGGCGTCCGGCCGCGGCGGACCTCTTCGCGTATGCGCTCGTTGATCAGGATGTTGGCGTCGACCGCCATGCCGAGCGTCAGCAGGATGCCGGCCATGCCGGGCAGCGTCAACGTCGCCTGGAACAACGACAGGATCGCGCACATCAGCACCAGGTTGGCGACCAGCGCCACGTTCGCGTACCAGCCGAACAGCCCGTAGAAACTGCCCATGAAGCCGATCACCAGCAGGAACCCGACGCCGAGGCTGAGCGCGCCGGCGCGTACGCTGTCGGCGCCGAGCTCGGGGCCGATCGTCCGCTGCTCCAGCACCGCGAGCGGCGCCGGCAGCGCACCCGCCCGCAGCAGCAATGCCAGCGTGGTCGCCGATTGCGCGTTGAAGTGGCCGGTGATCTGGCCCTGGCCGCCCGGAATGATCCCCTGGATCACCGGCGCCGAGATCACCTTGCGGTCGAGCACGATCGCGAAGCGATGCCCGAGATTGTCCCGCGTGACCGCCGCGAAGCGCCGCGCGCCGGCGGCATCGAACGTGAAGTTCACCGCCCACTGACCGGTCTGTTGGTCGATCGCCGCCTGCGCGTTGGTGAGGTCGGCGCCGTCCACCTCGACATGTCGCAGTACCGCGATCGACTGGCCCGGCGTGTCCTCCGATGGCAGCCACTCGTCGCCTGGCGGTGCCGGCTCTCCGGGCACCGCCGCCTCGTCCACCAGCTGGAACGTCATCTTCGCGGTGGTGCCAAGCAGCGCCCGAACCTGCTCCGGATCGGACACACCTGGCAGCTGCACCACGATGCGGTCGTCACCCTGTCGCGCGATCGATGGATCGACCACGCCGGTCGCGTCGATCCGCCGCCGCACGATCTCGATTGATTGCTGCACCGCCTGGCTCGCACGCCGCCGCATCGCGGCCGGCTGCAGAGTGACCGCAATGGTGCCGTCGGGCCGCGCCGACGCGCTGAATTCGCCGGGCAGGTCACGCGGCATGCGGGCGAGTGCGGCGAGATCCGGCTGCCGCTCTGAGCCCGACCTTGGCGTGAACACGACGGCGCCACCGGCAGGATCCGGGCCGAGATCGCGGTAGCCAAGCTCTGACGCCAGCAAGGTATGCCGGACGCCGTCCGCAAGGGTGTCGAGGCGTCCCCGCGTGACCGCCGGCAGGTCGACCTGCATCAGCAGATACGACCCGCCGCGCAGGTCAAGCCCGAGATGGATCTGCCGCCACGGCATCGCGGCGAACGGCCGCGCCAGGATGTTGGGCAGGCACAGCAGCACGCCGAGCAGGCAGACCCCGAGGATGAGGGCCGTCCGCAGCCGGCTGAAATACATCATCGAGAGCCCGCCCCCTCAATCCCGGCACGATCGATCGCACGGCGGCCGGAACATGCCGACGCCACCCACTCGACGCAACCGCGAGCGGCGCGATCACGTCGAGGGGTGCGTTGCCGTCGCGCCCGGAGAAGAGCGCTACTGCTGCGGCGCTGTGCCTGACCGGGACTGCTGCCGGGCCAGCTCCCGCTGTTGCTTCCGGTATTCATGGCGCTTGTAGGCGCCGGCGGCGCAACCGCCCGCCGCTCCCAGCACCCCATGATGGGCTAGGTGACCACCCACGGCGCCAACCGCGCCATATTTCAGGCATCCTCCCGGCTCGGCCATCGCCGAACCCGCGCCCATCGACCCAGCCAGCAAAGTCAGCACCGCAAGTCTCGTCCGAAGTCGCATCTGAAACACTCCCCTACCGTCTGATACATACCACGCCCAGGGACATGGCACACGCCGGCGAAGGCGGATCTCGGGCAGCTCCGTGGCGAGACGAGGGCGGCATGCGGTGCTAACCAGAATCCTCGCGCCCCGGGGGATGCCTTGATGACTGATGCGCGGCTACGCCTGGGCCTGATCGGCGCTGGCCATTTCGGCCGCTTCCACGCGCTCAAGCTGGCACGCGCGGCGCGCGCCACGCTGGTCGGCATCCATGATGTCGATCGGGCGCGCGCGGATACCGTGGGGCGCGAAGCGGGCGTGCCTGCCCTCGACCACGCGATGCTGCTCGACCGGTGCGAGGCGGTCGTCATCGCAGCACCGGCCGATCACCACGCCGCGCTTGCGACCGAGGCGCTGCACGCCGGCCTTCACGTGTTGGTCGAGAAGCCGATCGCCGGCACGCTCGCCGAGGCCGATGCGCTGGCGTCGCTCGCGGCCGAGCGAGGCTTGGTGCTGCAGGTCGGCCACCTGCTGCGCTACTCGGTCGAGCACCGCGCGATAACCGAGCGTATCCGCCGGCCGCTCTACATCGAGGCGACCCGGATCGCGCCGTTCAAGCCGCGTGGCACCGATGTCTCGGTCATCCTCGATCTGATGATCCACGACCTCGACCTCGTGCTCTCGATCGTCGACAGCCCGATTGAAAGCGTCGATGCGCTCGGCGCCGCGGTGTCGAGCGAGTTCGAGGACATCGCCAACGCCCGCGTGCGTTTCGCCAGCGGCTGTGTCGCGACCATCACCGCAAGCCGAATCTCGTTGAAAACCGAGCGCCGCATGCGCCTGTTCTCCGAGGAGGGCTACCTGTCGGCCGATTTCGTGGCACGCGAGCTGACCTTCATCGGCCGCGAGCGCGGCCTGCCGCTCCCCGGCACCGGCGGCTTCCGGCGCGAAGCCGTGCAGTGGCGCGACGAGGACCAGATCGCGGCCGAGCACGCCGCGTTCATCGCGTCATGCCTAGATGGCGCCCCGGTCCTGGTCGACGCGCTGGCCGGCCGCCGCGCTCTGGCCGCCGCTCTTGCCGTCACCGGCGCGATGCGCGACAGCCGGGCGCGCATGGAGGCGTCCGGCTTGCTCTCGCCGCGTTCGCCGGAGCCCAACTAGGAGAGCGGTGCCGGCGAGACCTCCGCGACGTAAAGCGCCTTGCCGCCGTCACGGAACTCCGCACTTTTTTCCGCCATCCCGGCGATCCGCTCGGCGTCGGCGCGGAGATCGTGCGAGATGCGCATCGAGCAGAACTTCGGGCCGCACATCGAGCAGAAATGCGCCGCCTTGTGCGCGTCCTTCGGCAGTGTCTCGTCATGAAAGGCGCGCGCGGTGTCCGGGTCGAGCGACAGGTTGAACTGGTCCTCCCAGCGGAACTCGAAGCGCGCACGGCTGACAGCATCGTCGCGCAGCCTGGCGGCCGGATGACCCTTCGCCAGATCCGCCGCATGCGCCGCGATCCGGTAGGTGATCACCCCGGTCTTGACGTCGTCGCGATCCGGCAGGCCGAGATGCTCCTTCGGCGTCACGTAGCAGAGCATCGCGGTCCCGAACCAGCCGATCATCGCCGCCCCAATCGCCGACGTGATGTGATCGTAGCCCGGTGCGATGTCGGTGGTCAGCGGCCCGAGAGTGTAGAACGGCGCCTCGCCGCACTCCCGCAGCTGCTTGTCCATGTTGACCTTGATCTTGTGCATCGGCACGTGCCCAGGACCCTCGATCATCACCTGGCAGCCGCGCGCCCATGCGACCTTGGTGAGCTCGCCCAGCGTTTCGAGCTCCGCGAACTGTGCCGCGTCGTTGGCATCGGCGAGCGAGCCGGGCCGGAGCCCGTCGCCGAGCGAGAACGACACGTCGTAGCGTCGCATGATGTCGCAGATCTCGTCGAAGTGCTCGTAGAGAAAGCTTTCACGGTGGTGCGCGAGGCACCAGCGCGCCATGATCGAGCCGCCGCGCGACACGATCCCGGTGACGCGACGCGCGGTGAGCGGCACGTGCGCCAGCCTGACGCCGGCATGGATGGTGAAGTAGTCGACACCCTGCTCGGCCTGCTCGATCAGGGTGTCGCGGAAGATTTCCCAAGTGAGCTTGTCGGGCTCGCCATCGACCTTTTCGAGCGCCTGGTAGATCGGAACCGTGCCGATTGGCACCGGCGAGTTGCGGAGGATCCACCCGCGTATGTTGTGGATGTTGCGCCCCGTCGAGAGGTCCATCACGGTGTCGGCGCCCCAGCGGATCGCCCACACCAGCTTCTCGACCTCGTCGGCCACGGACGAGGTCACGGCGGAGTTACCGATGTTGGCGTTGACCTTCACCAGGAAGTTGCGGCCGATCACCATCGGCTCGAGTTCCGGATGGTTGATGTTGGCGGGAATGATCGCGCGCCCCGCCGCGATCTCGTCACGGACGAAGTCGGGCGTGATGAAGGCCGGAATCTGGGCGCCGAAATCCTCGCCATCCGCGCGCCTGGCCTCGGCGCCGTCGCTCATACGCGTCCGGCCGAGATTTTCGCGATGCGCGACGTAGCGCATCTCATCGGTGATGATGCCGGCGCGCGCAAACTCGTACTGGGTGACGTGCTGGTCTTCGCTGCCGATCCGGATGTCCTGCGCGGCGGGGCAGGCGGGCACCATCCGGTCGGCCGTCGTAAAGCCGTTATCCTCTGGCCGCACCGCACGCGGCGTGGCCAGAGGATGATTGCGGGCCGCGATGGAAGCCGCACGTAGCGGCGACAGGCCGCGGGCGAGGTCGATCGTCGCGTCGGCGTCCGTGTATGGGCCAGAGGTGTCGTAGACGCGTAACGCCTCCTCCATGGCCGAAGGATGCAGAGCGATCTCGCGGAACGGCACCCGAAGCGAATTCTGCTCAGGAACCGCGGCGTATCGCTTCCGCGAGCCGATGATCGGTCCCGTCGTCACGGTCGGCGCGGCTGGCTGAACTGGCAGGTCCAAGAGACACCTCCTCGCTTGACGAGGGGCGATACGAAGGACGCCCTGTCCTCCATACCAGTCCCTACGCCGGCATGATCCGGATCAGGTTCCCCGGGCGACGCCGGTTCGCGGCGCCGTCGCCGGCAGGGTCTCCGCGCTGCCCGGAGCCTGTCGGCGCCGCGCCATCGGCGTCTCAGCCCCTTGTCGGAGCCCCCCTTGGTGAGGTCACCATCCGCGCGAAGCAGGTGGCGTGTCAATCGCCACCCACTCGGTGTCAGGCATCCGGCGTAGGCACTTCCTTCACATTCTGCGTGTACTTCCACAGGCGTCGCCGCGCGGGCGACCTCCGACCACGTGCGCAGTGATGGGATCAACTGCATGTTAGATGATCTCGCCCGCTGGTTGTTTGACCCCTCCGGTCTGATCCCGCACGGCTCTTGCCTGCTCTGGCATCCGGGCCTGATCTGGACCAACGCGCTGTCTAATCTGACCATCGGCGTCGCCTACCTCACCATCCCCGTGGCGTTGCTGGTGTTTGCGCGTTTGCGCACGGACCTCGCTGTCAAACCGCTCTTTGGGCTGTTCGCCGCCTTCATCCTGCTTTGCGGCGCTGGTCACTGGCTCGACCTGCTCACACTTTGGGTGCCCGTCTACGGCGTCGACGGGGTCGTCAAGGCGGCGACGGCGATCGTGTCCCTGATCACCGCGGCGGCGATCTGGCCGGCCATCCGGCGTGCGCGATCGCTTCCATCATCAGCCCAGTTCCAGGCCGCCAACGCGGCACTGCGCGAGACCAATCAGCGCCTCCAGCTCGCCAGCCAGATCGCGGGCGTCGGGCATTGGCGCGTCACGCTGCCGAGCCTGTCCCTCTGGTGGTCCGACGAGGTGTTCCAGATCCACGGCATCGATCCGGCGTGCGGCGCACCCAGCGTGGACGCTGCCATCGCCGCCTATCATCCGGATGATCGGGCCACGATCGCCCTTCACGTCAAGCGGGCCATCGAGGAGGATGTGGACTACGACGTGGGCGCGAGGCTGATCCGGCCTGATGGCGAGCTGCGCCACGTTCAGGCGCGCGGGCTGCAGGAGCGCGGACCCGATGGCAGGGTGATCACGTTGTTTGGAACTTTCATCGACCTGACCGAGCAGAAACGCAACGAGGAGGCGCTTGAGCGGCTCTACGCACTGAGCATCCGCGCGCGCGAGGACGCCGAGGCATCCAGCATCAGCTCACAGCGCCTGGCGCGACATCTCGAAGCCGCTCGCGATCGTGCTGAGCAAGGTAACAAGGCCAAGTCGCGATTCCTCGCGAACATGAGCCACGAGCTTCGGACGCCGCTGAACGGCATCATCGGCTACACCCAGCTTTTGCAGCTGGAGGGTGGTCTAAACGCGACCCAGTCGGCGCGCCTAGAGGCGATGATGGGGGCGGGCAACCATCTTCTCCAAATGATCAACCGTGTTCTCGATCTCTCCGGCATCGAGGCTGGGCGGGTCGAACTCGATCAGGTCGATACCGATCTCAGCGCGGTTGCGGAAGCCTGCCTCGATCTCGTTCGACCGACGGCTGACATCAAGCGCCTGGAACTCAGGCTCACGATCGAGCGCGATGTTCCGGGTCGGATCAGGACCGATCCCGTGCGGCTCCGACAGATGCTGTTGAACCTGCTGGGCAACGCGGTGAAGTTCACGGCACGCGGACATGTCGACCTGCGTCTCGCGAGCCGTGATGATGGTAGGACGCTTCTTCTCGAGGTCGCCGATACCGGCCCCGGTATACCCGTGGAGCGGCGACACCAACTATTCCAGGATTTCGAGCGTCTCGAAGCGAGCGCTACCAGCGGCATTGAGGGCGCGGGGCTCGGGCTGGCCATTTCCGCGCGGCTCGCGGCGATGATGGGCGGCCGGCTTGGATTTAGAGAAAACGACGGTGGTGGCAGCGTATTTTTCCTGGATCTGCCAGAGAAGGATCGAAAGTCCTGGGACGCATCCCCGCCGACCGCCATCGCCGGTCCGACCGTGCCAGCCGCGCGGGCGCCAGCGAAACCTGTTCGGGCGCTGGTGGTCGATGACGTTGCGATGAACCGCGACGTCGCCCGTGCCTTCCTTGAAGCGGCGGGTCACGAGGTGCTCTGCGCGAACGATGGGGAAGCGGCGATCGCGGCGGCGGCAGCCATGGATTTTGACGTCGTGCTGATGGACATCCGCATGCCGGGCATGGACGGAATAGCGGCGACGAGCCGGATCCGTCGCCTGGACGGTCCCCGCGGACGCGTGCCGATCATCGCCGTGACCGCTCAAACCTTCGCCGAGCAGATCGACGAATGTTGCAGGGCTGGCATGGACGGCCATTTGGCCAAGCCGATCAGCCCAGCCATCCTGCTGGAGACCATCGCCTGCGTCATCGAGGCCCGGGAGTTCGACTGCGGCAATAACCCGCCTGTCATTGCATCAGGACACGGCACTGCCCCCGGCGACTGCGGCTTGGCTGGCCACAACCAGCCTGAGCGCGGCGTCTTCGATCGAAGCGTCTTCGATCGGACGACGTCGTTCCTCGCTCCTGCCATCGTGACCTCGCACATCCAGGGGATGTCGGATCAGGTCGGCGCGATCATCCGCCGGTTGCGTGTCAGGGGCCACGATGCAAGCGGGGCTGCCGAAATCGCCGAAGCCGCGCATGTGCTGGCGGGTAGTGCCGGCATGTTCGGTTTCAGGCGCCTGGCGGCCGCCGCGCGGCGGCTTGAATGTGCCGCCCGCGCGAGCGCCATCGACGATGGCGATGCCATCGCGTCGGAGCTTCTCGCCGGCGCGGCGGCCGCTCGGGAGGCGGTGTCCCGCCGTCCGTGGGTGCCAGAACATGCCTGAGGCGGCCGGATGACCGGGTTCAACCCCGAGCTACTCTCGGTTGGCGAGCGGTTCGCGGGATGACAGGCAAGATGCGCCGCAAAGGCGACCTGCCGACCAAGATCTGCGCTGTGTGCGGGCGTCCGTTCACCTGGCGCCGCAAGTGGGCGCGGACGTGGAACGAGGTTCGCACATGCTCTGACGCCTGTCGCCGCGATCGGCGGCCGACAGGGATTGCGAAGGGCCTCCCATCGGCCTGACAAGCGATCCTCCGGTGAGCGCGATGCCGCGATGGCGACCACGCCGTCAGCCTCCCGTGGTTTACCCCGCTTTGCCCTGGTCAAGCAGGTCGAGGACGGCAAGCGCCGCGGCATCCGATGGCAGGTCGCCGGCCGGTGCCGCAAGACGGCCGAGCAGGGCGACGAACGCGTGACGCTGGGCGTCCGCGACCTGCCGGTCCTCGATGAGGAGGGTCACGATATCGGCCAAGCCGCGCGGCGTGCAGCGCGCCTGCAACAACTCGGGCACGATCTCGCGCCCGGCCAGCAGGTTGACCATGGCGACATGCGGCACCCGGATCATCCGCCGCACCAACACCGCGGTGATCGGATTGACGCGATAAGTGACCGCCATCGGCACGCCCGCGAGCGCGAGCTCAAGCGTCGATGTGCCCGACTTCGTCAGCGCCGCCGAGGCCGCGGCGTAGGCATCGTGCTTGTCGGCGACATCCGTCACCACCACGGGCGGCGTCGCCCAGCTGGCCGTCGCCGCGGCGACGACGCCCGCGACCACCGGCGACACCGGCACCACCGGCACCAGCCCGGGATGTGTCGTCCGTAGCAGCGACAGCATCCTGCCGAACACCGGCAGCAGCCGCGGCGCCTCGTTCCGCCTGCTTCCCGGCATCAGCACAACCACGATCGCATCCGCCGCGAGGTTGTGCCGGCGCCGGAACCTCGCGCCATCGCCGCTGCCTGCGCCTGATTGCAGCACCGGATGCCCGACGAACATTGAGGGAATGCCATGCCGGCGATAGAACTCGACCTCGAACGGTAGCAGGCACAGCAGTTTCTCCCACAGTCCCGGGAACCGTCGCACCCGGCTTTCGCGCCAGGCCCAGGCCTGCGGCGCCACGTAATGAACGCGCGGGATGCCAAGCGGCGTGATCCGGCGCAGCAGCCTAAGCGCGAACCCGGGACTATCGATGGTGACCACCAAATCCGGACGCCGCGACACGATGTCCGCCACCGCGTCCTTGAGCCGTTGACGCAGAACCCGCAGCTGCGGCAACACTTCGGCGAGCCCCATCACCGCGAGCTCGCTCATCGGAAAGGCGCTGGCCAGGCCCAGCGCTTCCATGCGCGGGCCGCCGACGCCGGCAAAGCGAAGTGCCGGCCGGCGGGCGCGCAGCGCCGTGATCAGCCTCGCCCCGAGCACGTCGCCGCTGGCCTCCCCAGCAAGCATCCAGATTAGGGCGCCATCATCAGACATGGTTGGAAAGTGAACGCCCTGCCGCCTGCGTGCAACGCTGGCAGCGCTGCCGGGGAGGGGGTGGACGAGGTCGCCCTGGTGGCCGGCGCAGCTGGCATCAACGGGCATTTCCTGGCACGCTGAGCCCTAATCCGGAAGCGGGAGCCGCGGCCGTCCGCCGGCGCGAAGTCGAGGGTGTGGCAACCATAACGGTCGACGTGGGGGATAAAGCGGCGTCCCAGACTGCTATGCTGGCGGGCCGGGACACCACGCTCGTGTTCCCCCCCCCCCAGCCAGCCGGCGCAACCCGGCCTCACGGCCAACGGCCGGATGCTGGAGAACCTTCTTTTATAGCTTGCGCGAAGCGGGTGCGCCGCCTGAGCGTGTCGTTTGCCACCGAACTTCGACGACACCCATGAGGACACGCCCTGCCGCACGATCTCCGCGGGAAGCCGCGCATCCTACCTTTCGGCGGCCGTTAGCTTTCCAGTTCGACGTCCCAGTAGAGATAATCCCGCCAGGACGCATGCAGGTGGTTCGGCGGAAAGGCGCGGCCGTTTTCCTGCAGCTCCCAAGTGGTCGGCTGTACAACCTTCTGGCGTGGAAACATGCGGCATTCCCGCGGCAGCTTCGAGCCCTTGATGAGGTTGCAGCTGCCGCACGCGGTCACGACGTTCTCCCAGATCGTGCGGCCGCCGCGGCTGCGCGGCACGACGTGGTCGAACGTCAGATCATGCGTCGGCAGCCGCTCGCCGCAGTACTGACAGGCGAAGTTGTCACGCAGGAACACGTTGAACCGGGTGAACGCCGGCCGCCGCGCCGATGGAATGTAGTCCTTCAGCGCGATCACGCTCGGCAACCGCATCCGCAGCGAAGGTGAACGCACCTCCACATCGTACTCGTTCAGCACGCTCACCCGGTCCAGGAACACCGCCTTGACCGCGTCCTGCCAGCACCAGACGGAGAGCGGGAAGTATGACAGCGGCCGGAAGTCCGCGTTCAGAACCAGGGCTGGGAGCTGCAAACCGCCATCAGGCAATGCCGCGTTCCTTCACGGACGGCGCCCGGGCTGTCCCCTTGGAGGCTGAAGGCCTCCTGGCGTCGCCGACATCATTTATCGTTATCGCAGAGCCCCGAAATCGCCGCAAGGCGACCGCCTCATGCCTGATGGGTTAGCAGCCGACGTCATGATCTTGTCATCGGAACATTCTGCAAGTGTCTGATCCGAAGGGTGCAGCGCCTCACCGCCCGCGTGACACGACTCGCTTCGCACCCAGCCCCACCGGCGAGCTGCACCTCGGCCACGCCCATGCCGCCCTGTTCGCGGCGGCGCATGCCCGCCGGTCGCGCGGCCGCTTCCTCATCCGGCTTGAGGATCTCGATTCCGTCCGCTGCCGCCCGGCTTTCGCCGAGGCCGCGCTGCGCGACCTTGCCTGGCTCGGCCTGCAGTCCGACGAGAAGGTGCGCCGGCAGTCCGAGCATCTCGACGAGTACGCAGCCTGCCTCTCGACGCTCGGCGCCGCCGGCCTCGTCTATCCGTGCTTTTGCACCCGGGCCGAGGTCGCGCGCGAGATCCGGGGAGCGGTCGCGGCACCGCATGCCCCGGACGGCAGCCAGCTCTATCCCGGCACCTGCCGCGTGCTTGATCCCGGACACCGGGCCGAGCGCCTCGCGCGCGGCGACACGCACTGCCTGCGCCTCGATGTCCAACACGCCATCTTGGTCGCCGGGCAGGGGCTGACCTATAGGCTGCACGATGGCGGCAGCGTCGCCTGCCGGCCTGAGCGTTTCGGCGACGTCGTGCTCGGCCGTCGCGACATGCCAGCGAGCTACCACCTCGCTGTCACTCATGATGACGCAGCGAGCGGCGTGACGTTGGTCACCCGCGCGGACGATCTCGCACCCGCGACCGAGATCCATCGCCTGCTGCAGGCGCTGCTCGGCTGGCCGATTCCGGCCTACGCGTTTCACCGGCTGCTGCCCGGTCCTGACGGTCGGCGCCTCGCCAAGCGCGATGGCGCGACGTCGCTGCGTGCCATGCGTGAGGCCGGCCTCACACCAGCCGACATCCGGCGTCTTGCCGCGCTCCCCGACCTGCTTCACCCTTAACCCGAACCTTGATCAGGACCGGCTCCCCCTGCGCGCTCATCCGCTTCTGTTTGAGGTCAACACGCGCCTGCTGCTCGGACGCCTGACGCCGGGTCTGGGCCGCGCGGCGACATTGACCGACGTGACCGACAAGGTCCTGGACGGCCTGCTGCCCGCCGGAATCGATTGGGTATGGCTGCTCGGTGTCTGGCAGACCGGCCAGGCGGCTCCGGCCATCTCGCGCGCCCACCCCGACCTGCGCCATGCCGCCGAGGTGACGCTTGGCAGCTGGACCGACGAGGACATCGCCGGCAGCTGCTTTGCCATCGTCGGCTATGATGTCGACGAGCGGTTCGGTGGAGCCGATGCGCTTGCGACACTCCGCGCACGGCTCGCCGCGCGCGGCATCCGGTTGATGCTTGACTTCGTGCCGAACCACACCGCGCCCGACCACCCGTGGGTACGCGAGCGGCCTGACCTCTACGTTTGCGCCGACGACGCCACGATCGAGACCGACCCGGCCAACTGGCGCCGGATGAACACGAAAGCGGGTGAACGGGTGATCGCGCTTGGCCGCGATCCGTATTTTCCCGGCTGGATCGACACCCTCCAGCTCGACTACGCCCATCCCGAGACTCAGTCCCGGATGCAGGCCTGCCTGACCGCCGTCGCCTCGCTCTGCGACGGCGTCCGCGTCGACATGGCGATGCTGGTGCTGCCCGAGGTCTTCCGCCGCACCTGGCACCGCGAGGCGGCGGAGTTCTGGCCGGATGCCATCATCGCGGCGCGCCGGGTCGCGCCGGGTTTCACGCTGATGGCAGAGGTGTACTGGGGCCTTGACGAGGCGCTGATCGCGCGTGGCTTCGACTACGCCTACGACAAGAGCCTCTATGACGCGCTGGCCGCGCGTGATGCGGCCGGAGCCCGCGCCTGTCTTGCCGCTCCGGTCGACCGTCAGGCACGGGCCGCCCGTTTCATCGAGAACCACGACGAACAGCGCGCGGCGTCGGTGTTCCCCTGGCCGGTCGAGCGCGCCGCGGGGGCGATCGCGCTGCTGGCACCGGGCCTCCGCCTACTGCATCAGGGTCAGATGCACGGCGCGCGCGCACACGTCTCGATGCATCTTGGCCGCGGGCCCGACGAGCCGTCGGAGCCAGACATCGTCGTCCTGCACCAGCGTCTGCTGGCTGTACTGTCGCACCGGGCGCTGCATGAGGGCGAGTTCGCGCCGCTCGATCCGGAGCCCGCCTGGGGCGGCAATCCGAGCAATGCCGGTTTCGTGGTGTTCCGCTGGACATGCGCCGGTGCCGAAACGATCCTGGTCGCGGTCAACTTCGCGCCCAACCGGGGCCAGTGCCGGGTGTTTCTCGAGCCTCCATGGCCGGGCGTGCTGCGCCTGATCGATCTGCTTGGAGACGAGCAGTATATCCGCGCCCCGGACGAGATCGCGACCGAGGGTCTCTACCTCGACCTGCCCGGCTGGGGCGCCAACGTGTTCGAGCTCGGCGGCGGTTGAGCGGGCTCACGCACCCACGTTCTGCCGCAACACTTGGACCTCGGTGAGGCACGCGATGTCGGTCGCGCCCCGGCGATCAAGCCGACTGACAAACTCGTTGATCTCTTGGTCAGGTTCTCCGCTCCGAAACACGAGGTCTCGTGAGGTCAGGCGCGTCCGGTCGAGCAGGAACACGGGCGCGAGCGCAATGCCGGGAAGCGATGTGCCAGGGTCTCTCGGCAAGGGCAGGATCACGTCGCCCCACCAGCACGCCGCCTGTGCCGCCGCGCCACCCAGCGCGATCGCCGCCTGGGTTGCCTGCAACCGCGACAGCAGTTTGGCATACGTCCCGGCCAGCACGCGGTCATTGCTGCCAACGCAGGTCACGTAGCGGCCTTGCGCGACCTCCAGGCCCCAGTTCAACAGCGGCACGCGCAGGTCGAAGGGCTCCGGATAGTCCCAGTTGTGCAGCGTCAGGCTGGCGCCCTCGTCCAGCAGCAACATGTCCTTGGTCGCATGCCGCACGGCCTGCATGTCGGTGATCGAGAATCGCTGCAGCATCGCATGCAGCCGCAACCCGCCATGGGACTGGCTCCCCGTTGCCGAGGGGGCCTGGCCAAGCAGCGAGAACAGGCATTGCGCAAAGCAGGGAAGCTCGGCGGTGTCGTAAAGCGTGACGATGACATCAATTCCCTCTGGCGTCATCAAGCAATGCCCGCCTGCAAGCGCAGGCAGTCGAGAACGTCGGTGCGGCGCCAGGCTTCCCTTACGGCGGGCAGTTCCGGTGCGTCCGGCGCGCCGACCCCACGCAGCAGCGCGGTGAAGTGGGCCACGGCGGGCGCGTCCCCCCACTTCGAAGCCAGCAGCAGCCCAGCCGCCGGCTTCAGCTCCGGCGCCGGCGCGGCGCCGACCCCTGCCGAGAACAAAGCACGTGGGCATTGCAGCACGGACAAGCCGAGCGCGCGCGCGCGCCAGGACAGATCGATGTCGGCCAGCCAGGCGTCGAGGCGCTCATCAAAGCCGCCCGTCGCCTTGAACAGGGTGCGCGGGATCGCGACCCCCGGACCGCCTGCCCACTCGATGCTGAAATCCTCAAGACCGACCCGCCTCGGTGCCGTGTTCGGAACGGTTTCGACCTGCATCAGCGCCCGACCGCCATGCGCGTCTGACATGCGCAGCAGCGCCGCGCCGCTGCCGGGATGCAGCAGTCCCGGCGCGTCGAGCAACAGCACCAGGTCCGCGCCAGCATCAAAGCCGGCGCGCAACGCAAGGTTGCGGTCGGAGGTGTCCGACGCGGGACTGCCGCCGCGAGCTGGCATCCTGATGCGTTCGCCATCTGCGCCGGGCGGCAGGCCCAGCAACGCCATCTCGACACTTCGGGCCAGGGGACCTGATCCCCCCGCCTCGCCGCGCAACACGATGGCAAGGCGCCTCCCAGGCGCGATCGCGTCGCCCAAAGGCTGTCGCCACAGGACGTGCAGAACACGGCGTGGTCGTGGTGGCGGCGACGTAATGAGCGGGTTGTCTTCGACCGCGCGAATGACGCCGCGAGATTCGGACAGCCTGACCAGGCGGCGCGACAGGAAGCGATCCAGCGCCTCGCTGCTCGGCACCGCCGTCACGTGGCCCTGCTCGTGCAATTCGCCACGCGCGGTGAGCTTCATCCAGTCGTAGCCGGCCTGCTCGCAGATGTGGAAATACAGCCGCTCGATGCAGTGCGCCAGCGTGCCGTCGGTCTGGCCGCGCTCTTCGGGGAAGTCGCGCGCGGCAAGGCCGAGATCGAGCAACGGCCGGAGCGCTGCGCTGCGCGCCCAGAACATCGAGCCGGAGGGAAAGTCGAGCGGCGCCCGGGGCGGCAGCGCAAAACCCATCCGCCCCGCCAATGCCTCGGCCTCTCGATGGTTCTGGCCCCAGCGGATCCAGGGGCGAAGCTCGTCGATATGCTGCGGCGCGAGCATTCCAAGCCGCGGCATGCGTGCGAACACCTCGAAAACCCCGCGCACGGTCTCTGGAGAACCGAGCAAAGTGTCCAACAGGTAGCCGCGCCATCCGACCAGGCGGGAATCGTGGGGCGACTGCTTGGTATGCAGGTGCAGCACGTATTCGTAACGATCGTGCACGGAGGCGAAACCGACCACCTTGGGCGCGACATCGCGCCCGCGATTTGGCACCACCCGGGTCTCGACCATACCCGGCGCCCAGTTCGCAAAGCAGGCCAGCACGGCCACCTGCTTTGCCTCGGTGTCCGTGCTGACAAAGAGGTCGGCGCGAAAAGGTATGTTGTCGAGATAGGCGCGAAACTCGTGCAGCAGCTCGACGTGGAAGGCATGCAGAACGACGGCGACGGAGGGTACCCGTGCCGGTGCCGAATAGCCAAGTGGCAGTTCGAGGCTGAACTCCTGCTCCAGCGGATAGAGGGACTCCCGCCGCACGATGTGCTCGCCTCGACGCGCTCTGACAATGGGCGTTCCCGACAGGCCAGCCATCACTGGCGGCTCACTCCGAGAAAGCTCCGCACCTGCCGCCATCCGACCGTGCGGCGCTGCGGGTAGGCGACCACGACATCGTGGTGATCGTCCCAGGCACGGGGATGGTAGGCCGCCATGCGCAACCCGCAGGCCGTCAGGGTCGCGCCAAGCCACGCCTGGTCGATCAGCGAGATGCCGTAATGCTCGTTACTGAGCGCGACGCCGTAGTCGGGACCGCCACCATAATCGCGATAGCCGAAACCCGTGCGTTCGTAATCATCGATCACGCCTGCCGGGTCGCCGTCGGCGAGGCCGTACCCGATCTCGCGCAGTCGCGGGATGATGCCGGGGCCATGCGACGATGCCACCAGCACGGAACGTCGGGTCATGTGTCGCGCCATCGCCGCCAGGAACAGCTTCACCTGCCGCGCCGGCAGGTGGGTGATCAATGAGCCGACCCAGATCAGATCATAGGTTTCCCCCAGCCTCAAGGTGGTGAAATCGCGCACCGACAACGCCGGCCGCACGCCAAGCCGGGCGGCGCAGAACGCGATGCCATCGGCGTCGAGGTCGCTCGCGGTGATGGTGGCGCCTGGAAACCGTGCCCGCAGCACCCGCGTCACGCGTCCGAACCCGCTCGGAAGATCAAGAATGCTGCGTGGTAAGGCGCCGTCCAGCGCCTGCTCGATCACGCGCAACGCCGATAGGCCCACCGAGGCATAGTGAAAATGGTCATCGTCCCTGAACATCTTGTCGGCATCGTCAACCGATCGGTCCATCGTGGGCAAGGGAAAGCCCACCGGCAGGATAAGTTGATGCATGCGTCTGACGCCCTCAGCCGGCGCGCCGTGACGCTGGCACGGCAATCGCTGGTGCCGGCTCGACCGTCATCACAGTCTTCCCAAAGAACAGCATCACCGAGAGGTAGCGCCAGTCGAGGCCACCTAGCTCGGCATCAGAACGACGCCGATAAATACCAGGGTCGAACTTCCAAGCCCCATTGGCGAGCATCGGGACGGGGGCGTTCCGCCAGACCATTGCCGGACCCGGCGAACGTCCCGAAGCCCATAGCGCATCGCGGGTGGCGATGGTGGAGGCAATCAGCGCTCGGTCATGCAGGAGGTCGGGCAACCGCCAGCAAAACACTATCAGCAACGGCACCGTAAGCAGCAAAGCGCGGGTCCGCTGTGCCATCATGCTCGGCCAGGCCTGGGCGAAACTGTAGACAGCGAGCACGCCCAGGCAGGTGCGAAAAGTCTCGTGACGCTCGCAGCAATCGTCGCCGAACTGCCGGTAGGCGAGCACGATCGATCCGTAGCTGGCGAGCAGCAGGGCCGTACCACGCAGCAGCGCCTCGAGGACGGTCGGCCCCAGGCGCGTCTCCGTCATGCCAGGTCGGAAGCCAAGGAACAGCAGCAGCTTGACCGCGAGACCGGCGGCAACGTTCCAGCCACCGCCAAGCCTGATTGCTGCCAATTCGCGCAGATCATCCGGTCCTGACACAACGAGACTCGCGCCGAGCCTGCCGATAGTCGGACTGCCATGCCGGAGCACATCCACGTTGCTGCCGACCCGATGCAGTGCCGTCACCATCGCGACGAAGGCGACGGAGGCGGCAGCGCTTGCCCACACAAACCAGCGTAGGCGCACTTGGCCGCGCGCGATACCGTGCGCAACCAGAAGCAGCCCCGCGTCGATCGCGACCACCATCGCGCCCAGCTCCGCGCACCATGCCGCAACGACCAGCACACCACCGAGCGCCCAGCTCCGCGATGGATGGTCGCGTTTCATCAGGCAGGCGCTGCCGAGCGCGGTGATCCCGAGCAAGTACGCGGCGGCGCCAGCTGGCCAGTAGAACATCTCTCCCGGTTTGGCGAGCAGGAGGAACGCCGCAACCAGAGAGGCCGCGATCAGCGCCGGCTCGCGACGAGTGCTCCTTGCAGCGAAATAGAGGCCGAGCAGGAGAACCGACCAGATGGCGGCAAGAAACGGCAGCGACAGCGGTCGTCCAAGCAGGTTGACAGCGGTGCCATAACCAAAAAGCACGAGCTCGGACACCGGACGCGGACTCCAGCCGAGGATCCTGTCCGCGGTCGCATGCCAGCCGGCGACGCGTTGCTCGTGGAATTGCAGGAACTCGTCCGGATGCCATTTTCCGAGCGGCAGCAGCGACGCGTAACAGGCGATCATCAGCAACAGCGCCGTGGTCGCACCAGGTATGGCGAGGTATCGGGCGACTTGGCGCGTGGGCGTTCGCTTGGCAATGCCGGCTCCGGCCCGGACACTCTCCGCGCTCAATCGGCGCGATCCTCGGGATCGATCGGAGACAGCTTCATCCATGGATGACGCATGGTCATTTCGACGAACACCGCGTCGTAGGATCGCGCCGTTTCGGTTCGCAGCATGGACGCGCGATGCACCCGGTAGCGGCACAGCATCTCCGGAACGAACGCCGCGACGTAGCCCTGCTCGATGAACTTGCACCAGAAATCGTAATCTTCCCAGCCACCCTCGACGTGGCTGTAGCCGCCGACGTCCCGCCAGGCCCGTCGCGATATCAGTGCCATCGCGTCGATGTAGTTGCCATGGCGCAGCCATCGCGGCTGCCAGACATCGGCGAGGCCGACACCGTGCTTGGCGCCAAACAACTCATGCTGGGTGTAGGCGGCGGCGGCGGCGCTGGTGGCGATCGCGTGATGCAGCCTGCCGATCGCGCGTGGATAAAGCGCGTTGTCGGCGTCCAGCACGAACACGTTGGCGCCTTGAGCGTGCAGGAAGCCGGTGTTGCGGGCCTGCGCCAGTCCCTGGTTGCGTCGGTGCCGCAGCAGCTTCACGCGCGAGAAACGCTCCGAATGCGCCTGCATCCAGTCCCGCGCGACGGCGACTGACGCGTCCTTGGCCGACGCATCGTCAACCACCACGAGTTCGAGCGCGGCGTGACGCTGCGCCGCGATGGAGTCGAGACATTCAGGAAGGAACTCGGCATAGTTGTACAGGCTGACCGTGACCGTCACGAGGTCGGATGGTGAGGCATCGTCGCGTGCAGCCTCGAACACGGTCTCAGTCGCGGGCGCAATGTTCGGCATTGCCTCAGCCGCGCTCCCGGGCGCGATGCCGCGACAGGAACCGCAGCATACCAGCGACCGTGTTTCGGGTCTCGAAGGTGGTCGAGATCAAGGCGTTGACGTTGGCGCGCACGCGTTCCGCCTCACGGCCGCCCTCCTCGGTGGTGAGCAGCCATTCGAGTAGGTCCGGAATGTGTCGTGCGCTCTCCTGCAGGTAGTGTTCGTTGGCAACGAAACTCGGATGCGGCAGGCAGGGGTCTGACACGATCAGGCTGCCCGAGCACATGCCGATCCGAACCATGCGGTGCCACTCGAAATAGCCGAACTCCTCGCGATGGATGTTCAGCGTGATCTTGCTATGACCCGAAACGTGCCCGGCGAGCCGGGTCAGCGCGCCGTCCTCGCCTTCACTCCGGATCGGGCCGCGGCCCGGTCGGCGGTTGTAGTTGAAGGTCTCGTAGTCGGCGAAGAAGGCGGCGTTGCGAGCAAAAAAGCGATCGCGGCGCGCGCTCGACGTGCCAAAGAAGCTGATATCGAGGGGCCTCGCGGCAAACGGCAGGCCGGGATCGATGTCACGCTGGGCCGCCGCTGGAAGGACGCCATACAGAGGATGCCGGCGATCCCGCTCGGTGAGCTTGTGCGGCCGCAGACGGGCGCCGGGCAACACGTGCAGCGCCGCCATGTCAAGGCGCTCGAACAGGTCAGCGGTCTGCGAGCATATATCGAACATGCCCCGCGACATCAGGATGAACGGCAATGCCAGCTGAAACCAGGTGGTCTGGACCTGCTCGGTGCCGAACATGAAGGCGTCCGACAGCACGTCGTCGCGCACCCAGTCGGAGCCGCGTCCTAGCACGAAGAACTCGTGCGGTGCCACGAACACGCATACCGGCGGCCGCGTCTCGATCGCGCTGGTCTCGTCCAGCAACTCGACACGAACACCGGCGCTGCGAAGATCGGCTGCCAGGTCCTCGGCAAGGTCGTCCATGAAGACGTTGCCATGCGTGCTGACATAGATGCCGACATGGCTGACATCTTCGACCAGCGCAGGCAGGTCTTGATCGTCATGCCGCGAAGGTGGCAGCGCGCGAACGGCATGGTCGAACAGCATGAAGCCGCTCATCAGGCGTGCAAGGTCCTCTGGGTCGACTTTGCCGCGCCCTTCCAGCGCGCCTGACTGGATGAAGTGCTCGTAGGGGTCGACACCAGCGGCGGCAACGTCTGGGTTGCGGCGCAGGTAGTCCTCGACATCGAACACCTCAAAGCGCCGCAACCGGGTCACTGCGGCGGCAAGCGTCCACCAGTTCACCTCGCCGACGTAGCGTCCGAAACACTGGATCTGCGGCTTTTCCGGCGGCGGTTCGGCCAGCATCTCTTCCGATTGTGACACCTCGGTCTGTTGCGGCGGCTCCACGTAGTCGGGCTCGGGCGGCGGAAGGCCTCTGGTGGACCGTGACAGCAGGCGGCCGACGCGTTGAGCACCCACGCCGACCCGCACGAGGCGCGAGCGCCGGGCGGCATCGACGTCGGCGAGCCGGGCGTCGATGTCGATGTCGCGCTGTTGCAGCGCCGCTTCCCGGGCATCGAGCGCGAGCGCTTGCTGTTCAAGCACGTCACGCGTCGCGGCAAGTTCGGCACGTGCGGCCTCGCGTTCCGCCGCGGCGTCAGCGGCTCTCGCGTCCCGCCGCAGCATCTCGGCAGCCTGCCAGTCGGCCAGCTTTGTCTCGGCATGGAGTCGTGCGGCGGCTTGGGCCTGGAGCTGTTCGCGTAGCGGCCGGATGTCTCGCTCGGCCGCCTCGGCACCGAGGCGGCGTTCTCGCTCGGCGACGAAGGCCGCGTTGGCGGCGGCGAGCCAGTCCCCGGTTTCGCCAAGCTGGCGCGACAGGTCGGCAATGTCCTGCTCAGGCTGATAGGTCTCGGTGCGGGTCCAGGGGAAAACGTTGCGCGCCTCCGGGGTTGACGCAGCAGCGCGCGCTGTCGCCATGAGCGAGGGCGGCACCACGTCGCGCCCCAGGTTTGCCGTCACCAGCCGCCGAAAATCGGCCGCCTCTTCCGCGGCCGCGTCCTGCCGAAAGCGTCTCGGCAGACCAAGCAGGTTGGCCAGCAGGTTTTCCGGGTGGATCAGCGACAAGCCGCGTCCATCAGCCCGGCCTGGCTGCGGCAGGGCGTCGGCGGCAGCGCTGCCGTCGCGCGCGAACACCAAGGTGTTCTGCGCGTACCACCAATCGACATCCGCATTCGCCCAAAGGCTTCCGCGCAAGAAGTCAAAGCAGGAATAACCTTGGCCACGAAACAGGATGGACCAATATTCCGGCCACTGCTCGTTGACGTGGTGGGTGCCATACTGGAACGGCACCGCGGCGGAGAACAGCACGGCGTCGCCGAGCGACGCCAACTCCGCAATGAGTGACGGCGCGCGTCCATGCGGCAGATGCTCGGCGACTTCCATGCAGACCACGAGGTCGAAGCTTGCCCGCGCCCTCGTTCGCAGAATGTCGGGCAGCGCCTGCGTCGCGAGGTCAGAAGCAATGAAGCTGTGGGCGTCAACCAGCAGCGCGTCGCGATCGACGTAGTCGCCATCAATGCCGATCGCCTCCTCGACCCCGAGATCGAGCCCCGCTCGCATCCAGCTGCCGACGCCACAGCCGACGTCCAGCAGGCGCCGCGGTCGCAGCAGCGGCACCAGCCTGCCCAGGATGATGCGAGCCGAGATCAGGCTCCGCTCCGCCTGGCCCTCAAAGAAATCCTTGTCGTAGATCGCGGCCGGTGTGTGTCGGGCCGCCACGTCAGGGCTCGCCCAGGAAGGCGCGAATGCGCCGTATGCTCTCGGCCGGGAAGGCGTGCTCCCAGTCGGTCGGCCAGTCCACCTGCGCGCCGGCAAGTCGGGCGTCGACATCGTCGACGCGCGCCATCGCCTCCACCAGGCCGTCGCAGATCGCGTCGACCGTTGGCGAGACCCCGATCAGGTTGCTCGAGATCTCGCGCAGCCGTTCGGTGGTCTTGTTGGCGAACACGTTGGTGACCGTCCACATCCCGGCCGACGCCATCTCGATCGGGACTAGGCTCGGATGCGGCGTCAGCATCAGCGAAAGGCCGACATCGAAACTCGGCATCAGCCGGATGTACTCCTCAAGGCTTGTCTTTGGGACCAGCTCGAGCGGCACGCCCTCGGCGAGCTCGAGCATGTTGCCGCCGATCGAGCCAATACCGTGAAAAGACCACTCGGCGAGGTTCACGCGTGGGTCGCGTACAACCCGTGCGAGCGCCATCATGCCGAGTTCGAACAGGTTGCGGGCGGCGTGCTCCTCGGGTCTGGCGTAGAACAGCAGCCGCCTTTTGCTGCGCATCAACTGGCCGCGAGATGGATGAAACTTCTGGATCGCGTTGCTGAACACCGCCGCGTCGGCATCGCCGCCAGCCCGCGCGAAAACACCGATGCCTTGATCGCGAAAGAAGTCGCGCAGCAACTCGGTCGAAAACAGCGACATCTGGGGCAGCGTGTAGGCCTGCTGGAACAAGGCGCTGATCGAGTTCATCGCCATGAAGTAAGGCTCGTACTCCTGCGCCATGAACAGGAAAGGCCCGCCGCGAAGCTGTTGCAGCGTATGATGGGCGATGTGGGCGGCCCAGCAGTTGGTCGCGACGAACTGGTCTTCCGGGTTGACCTCCACCGGGACCGTCCGGTCCGCTCGCGCGATCACCTCGACCTCATCGAACAGCGTGGTGATACCAGGATACTTCCCGATCTTGGTTCGCCACTCCCCCATGTTCCATTCAGTAGGCTCATGGAGAATGATACGCGTATGATAGCCCTCGCGCTTCAGTCGAAGTGCCAGGCTGAACATCCCGATGTAGCCGCCAAAGACATAGTTGAAATCGATCGTCGCGAGCAGCAGGTTCACCCGCTTGGGGTGCTCATCTGACACGTCAAGCGTAAGCGGCAGGATGTTGCGATGAATCCACTTGGTGGTGCCATACTCCAATGCTGGAATGCTGCGCCGCGGCGCCTCCATGCTGGCAGGCAGCGGCGTGACGGCGTCAGACGGCGTAAGCGTCAGTTTGCCGGCGGCAACGACGGCGTTGAGCAGGCGCGCTCCGGGGTTCTTGACTTGCAACCGGACAAGGTCGCGCTGTTTGCGTCGCAGCGCGTAGTTACGCAGACGCGTTCCGGCGATCGACCAGAGCAACATTCCTTCGAGGTTGAGCGTCGGCCGGCCGGTACGCACCGCCGCGATCTTTTGGTCAAGTGCGGCTCGAAACGAGGTCTCGAATCGTGAGAAGCGCTGCAGGACAACTTTCCGTTCGGCCGGCAGTTGCGGGTTCCGCAGCAGCAACGTGCGCGCCAGCATCACCTTCTGCAACACGAACTTGTAGTCGTCGAGTGACTGCTTCAGCAGCATCGTGGCCGTCGCCGCCATTCGGCGGCGGTTCGGCGCGGCGCGCAGGACTTGCCGCAGCGCTGACAGCATACCGGGCCATTTGTTGTAGTTGTGACCGATCACGCCGCCCGTGTGCTGAACATAGTCGTAGAGAGGGGCATCCACGTATCCGATGCCGCCACGCAGCAACGCGACCAAGCCAATCCAGTGATCATGGAAGGCAGGACCGACCTGTTTCGGGAACGGCAGCAAATCGGGCAGCAGCGATGCACGGATCATGCTGGCAGCACCGGTAATGGTGTTGGCAACCATCAGCGTCGACAGGTCCGTGTAGTTGTTACGCCGTCTGGCCCAGAACGTCTCCGACCGGACTCCACCATTCGCGTCGACCACGCGCGCGTCGCTGTAGACGAGCTGGATGCGGTCGGTAAAACCGTCGAGCAATGCCCGCAATTTGTCCGGGCGCCAGACGTCATCCTGGTCACAAAGGGCGATGTAGTCAGCATCGGTCGGCGCGCGCCGCAACGCCTGTTCGAAATTGTCGTAGAAGTGCAGGCGGGCGCGGTTCTGGAAGAACATGAAGCGTCGGTCGTGCTTGACCATCATGCGCACGCGGTCGTAATGCTCGTTGCTGGTGTCGTCGTCGGAGATGATGCAGACCCAGTTCGCGTGCGTCTGCGCCTGGATCGAGGCAATCTGTGCCTGGAACAGGTCGGCGGGTGGATCAAACATTGCCATGCAGATCGCGATACGCGGTCCGTCCGCCGGCCACGTCACCGCGGTCGGTTGCACGCCGTCCCCGGTCAGCAAGCGGATCGTGCCAAGCAGGCGCTCGATCACCTTGCCACGCGTCAGCGTGGCTCGGAGCCACAAAGCGACATCGCGATCGCGACCGGGCGATGCGAACGGCACCAGCCCTTCAAAGCCACTCAGCAGGCTGTTGCCGCTGCTGTCTTGTCCGGGACACTTGTCGACGAACACATCGAGGCGACCCCAGGAGTGGTTAGCGATCGACGTCGCGACGCCATCAACGACGATCTCCAGACCGGCGAGCTGGTCGTCGGGCGAATAGCACCACCCGCGCACCGGCAGCATCGCCCCCTTGCCCACAAGCATCGTGTCGGGCAGCGCCTCATCGAGACCGTGGGCAAACGGCGCCTGGGTGATGCCGGGTGAGAAGTCGTCCATCAGTTCCTGCCGCGCCGATGCGGGGCCTGGATCGGCCCGGCCATACCGATGCCTTGCCCAAAGCGAGTCCGAGCCGGGAGGGATAGCGGCGGTGAGGGATCGTTCATGCCAATGCCAGAGCTACGACGTGCGCGGCACAGTTGCCATACCGGGCCGCCGGGCGGAAGCGCCCCGGTTGCTTCCTCGTCCCGCCTGGCCATTCCGACCCAACGCTCGCGCGCGTCAGAAATCGGCCTTCCAACGCTTCCGGCACCGGCCTATCCATCGTCGGCGAGCCCCCGCCGCGCAAGGACAGCTCCGGACCATCAGCATGGATCTCATCGCCGCCCGCCTCAACCGTATCAGCCCCAGTCAGACCATCGCGATCAGCGCCCACGCACGTGCGCTGAAGGCGGCGGGTCGCGACGTCATCAGCCTGTCGGCCGGCGAGCCCGACTTCGACACCCCCGACAACATCAAGGACGCCGCCCGGCGCGCGATCGCCGCCAATGACACCAGATACACCGATGTCGGCGGCACGCCGGCGCTCAAGCGCGCCATCATCGACAAGTTCCAGCGCGATTCCGGGCTCGACTACCGTTCAGACGAGATCATCGTGTCGACCGGCGCCAAGCAGGTCATCTTCAACGCCCTGCTGGCAACGCTTGAGCCCGGTGACGAGGTGGTCATTCCCGCGCCCGGCTGGGTCAGCTACCCCGACATCGTGTCGCTGGCCGACGGCACCCCGGTGATCGTCCCATGCGGCCCCAACGCCAGCTTCAAACTACGCGCCGAGCAGTTGGAGGATGCGATCACCCCGCGCACCAAGTGGCTGATCCTGAACAGCCCCAACAACCCGACCGGTAGCGCCTACACCGCCGACGATCTCCGCCCGCTCTGCGACGTGCTGCTGGCCCACCCGCAGGTCTGGGTGATGGCAGACGACATCTACGAGAAGCTGGTCTATGACGGCATCAAGGCGGTGACGGTGGCGCAAATCGAGCCCCGCCTGCGCGACCGCACCCTGACGCTGAACGGCGTCTCCAAGGCCTACGCGATGACCGGCTGGCGGATCGGCTATGCTGGCGCGCCGGCGGCGCTCACTCGCGCCATGGACAAGCTGCAGAGCCAGTCCACCTCCAGCCCGTCCTCGATCAGCCAGGCCGCGGCGGTCGAGGCGCTGTCGGGACCGCAGGACAGCGTCGCCGCCATGGCGCGTGTCTACCAGGCGCGACGAGACCTGGTGGTCGGCGCGCTGAACCGGATGCCGGGCATCACCTGCCACCAGCCCGACGGCGCGTTCTACGTCTATCCCTCGATGCAGGGGGTGATCGGCAAGCGCTCGCCGTCCGGCACGGTGATCGAAACCGACGAGCAGTTCGCGGTCGCCCTGCTCGAGGCCGAGGGCGTCGCGACCGTGCACGGCAGCGCCTTCATGTTCCCCGGGCACTTCCGGATCAGCTACGCACTCGACACCCCGAGCCTGGAGCGCGCCTGCGACCGCATCGCGCGGTTCTGCCGGAGCCTGTCCTGAACCTGCGCCGGGTGCGGCCCTGACATGATCCGCCCGCGCCTGGCCGGCGGCGAGATCGCGGCCACCATCGCGACCGCCGCCCGCGCCCGCGCGCTCCGCGCCGAGGGCCACGACGTCATATCGCTCGCGATCGGCGAACCCGACCTGCCGACGCCCCCGCACATCCTGGACGCGATGGACGCGGCGGCGCGCCGGGGCGAGACCACCTACACGCCGATCAGCGGCACACAGGCGCTACGCGACGCGGTCCGGCGCAAGTTCGCCCGCGAGAACGGCATTGAGGCCGCGCCCGACGAGGTCATCGTCACCAACGGCAGCAAGCAGGCGATCCAGGCGGCGTTCGCCGCCACCCTGGCGCCGGGCGACGAGGTCGTGATCCCGAGCCCCTACTGGGCGAGCTACCCGCTGATCGCGCGCATGCTCGGTGGCGTGCCGGTGTTCGTGCCTTGTGCGCCTGAGCACGGATTCCGCCCGGACCCCGACGCGATCGGCCGCGCGATCACGCCACGCACGCGCTGGGTGGTGCTGAACTTCCCGAACAACCCGACCGGCGCGGTCTGCGACGCGGACCGGCTCGCCGCCATCGCCGCGGTCCTCGCCCGCCACCCGGATGTCTGGATTCTGTCCGACGACATCTACGAGCACCTAATCCATGACCTCACGCCGCACGCGACGCTCGCCGCCATCGCGCCCGGCCTGCGCGACCGCGTGCTGACCGTCAACGGGGTGTCGAAATCCTACGCGATGACCGGCTTTCGCATCGGCTACGCGACCGGCCCCGCGCCGCTGATCGCCGCGATGGCGGCGGTGCAGGGCAACACCACGTCCGGCGCCAGCGCGCCCGGTCAGGCCGCCGCGGTGGCGGCGCTTGACGGTCCGCAGCAGGCACGCGACGCGATGCGCGCCCGCTTTGCCGCAAGGCGCGACCTGGCCCTCGATCGCCTCGCCGCCGCTTCCGGCTTGCGCTGCACCCGTCCGGAGGGTGCGTTCTACCTGTTCCCCTCCGCTGACGGTCTGATCGGCCATCGCAGCGCCGGTGGCCGGCGACTCGCGACCGACGCCGACCTCGCGGACGCCATCCTGGAAGAGGCGCATGTCGCGGTGGTCGCCGGTGCCGCGTTTGGCGCGAGCCCCCATCTCCGCCTCAGCATCGCCGCCGGCGAGGCGGACATCAAAGCCGCCTGCACCAGGATCGTCCGCTTCTGCCAGGGCTGCGCGTGACACCATCGTTGCGCCCGGGCCGCGACGCCGACGGCGACGCCATGCGCGCGCTGATCGGCGCCTGCTGGTCCGAGCATCCCGGCTGCGTGATGGACCCGGACGAGACCGCCTATCTCCGCGTGCCGGCCTCTTACTACGAAGGGCAGGGCGGCCGGCTGCTGGTGGCCGAGGACGAGGGCGCCCTCGTCGCGACCATCGCCTGGGTGCCGGCCGCCGATCACGCGCTCGAGCTGAAGGGCCTCTACGTCGCGCCGGCGCATCGCGGCACCGGCCTCGCCCAAGCCATGCTCGACGCGATCGAGGCGATGGCCCGCGCGCAGGCCGCGTCGCATCTCCTGCTCTGGACCGACACCAGGTTCACCCGGGCGCACCGCTTCTACGAGCGTCGTGGCTTCGTCGCCGCCGGCGCGATCCGGACGCTCGGCGACCGCTCGAGCTCGCTCGAATACCCCTACGCCAAGCCGATGCTGAGGCTCGCGGTCGAGGCGCTCGATGGCGTAGCCGCGGCGTCCGCGGTGCCGGCGCTCGCCGACCTGCTGGTCGCCTGCGTTGACGCCGGCGCCTCGGTGTCCTTCCTGCCGCCGCTCGACCTCGACGCCGCGCGCGCGTTCTATCGCGGCGTTGCTCGCGATGTCGCCGCCGGCCGCCGCCACCTGTTCGCGGGCTGGCTGCATGGCACCCTGTCAGGCACGATCCTGCTCGATCCGGCCTGGCAGCAGAACCAGCCGCACCGGGCCGAGATCGCCAAGCTGCTGGTGCATCCCGGCGCCCGCAGGCGCGGCCTCGGCGATGCGCTGCTCACGGCGGCCGAGATGCGTGCCCACGCGATCGGGCGAACCCTGCTGACGCTCGATACCGCGGATGCGGGGGCGTCCAGCCTCTATCGGCGCCATGGCTGGATCAGCGTTGGCACCATTCCAGGCTACGCGATCGATGGTGCTGGGCGTCCGCTCGACACCACCATGTTCTGGCGAGCCTTGGCGTAAGGAGCCGATCCTGTCCGTTCCCGTCCTCGATCTGCAACGCCCAGAACATCTCGCCGACCCGTACCCGCTCTATCGCCGGCTCAGGCGGGACGCGCCGCTCGCGATGCTGACGATGGGAATCTGGGTGGTATCGCGCCACGCCGACGTCACCGCCATCCTGCGCGACTCGCGCTTTGGTCACGGCGGCGCCATCGGCTCGCCGGCCCCGACCATCGAGCCGATCTCGAATCTGGTCGCGCGCTGGATGCTGTTTTGCGACCCGCCGGCGCATGGCAGGCTGCGCGGCGTGGTCCAGCATGCCTTCACCGCCGCGCGCATCGAGGCGATGCGCCCGCGTATCCGCGCGATCGCCGACGTCTTGCTGGACGCCGTCGCGGATACAGGCGGGATGGACGTCATGCGCGACTTCGCGCGACCGCTGCCGATCGCCGTCATCTGCGACATGATCGGTGTGCCCGACGCGGACCGGGAAACCGTGGTGCCGAGCTTGATGGCGACCGTGCAAGCCCTCGCCCCGAGGCCGATGACGCGGCGCGAGCTCGACCAGGCGAACGCGGCGGTCGCGTCGATGA
Source organism: uncultured Acetobacteraceae bacterium (assembly GCA_964246135.1). GTDB lineage: Bacteria > Pseudomonadota > Alphaproteobacteria > Acetobacterales > Acetobacteraceae > CAXTPV01. The sequence goes on from CAXTPV010000002.1 coordinate 42,189, forward strand.
CCGCGTATTTCGGGGCGCTGCTGGCGTCGCGTCGCCGCGCGCCGGGCGACGACCTGCTGAGCGCGCTTGCCGCCGGCAGCGGGCCCGAGGGCCGGCTCGACGACGACGAGATCATCGCCAACCTCGCCTTGCTGTTCCATGCCGGCTTTGAGACCACCGCGAACCTGCTCGGCAACGGCCTGCTCGCGCTGCACCAGCAGCCCGAGGCACTCGCGGCGCTGCGTGCCGACCCCGGCCTGCTGCCCGCCGCCATCGACGAGCTCACCCGCTTCGACGCGCCGGTGCAGCTCACCGCTCGACGCGCGCTGGAGCCGGTCGAGCTGCATGGCGAGCGCATCGAGGCCGGCGAGAAGATCGCCTGCCTGCTCGGCTCCGCCAACCGTGACGAGGCGGTGCACCGCAATCCGGACCAACTGGACTGGCATCGCGGCGCCGCGCGCGCGGTCGCGTTCGGCGGTGGCATCCATCACTGCCTTGGCGCGCAGCTCGCCCGGATCGAGGCGCAGATCGGGGTCGCCCGGGTGATCGAACGGCTACCAGGATTGCGCATCGTCGCGCCGGACGCCTCCGCGTGGCAACCGAACGCGACGCTGCGCGGCCAACTTGCCGCGAGCGAGGCGAGGCCGCGCGAACCAACCACCGGGAGCACTTGATGCACGCGATCGACGCCCTGCTCAGCCGCGCCTCCGTCTCCAGGCTCGATCCGCCGGTGCCGACCGGCGAGGACCTCGATCGCATCCTCGCTGCGGTGTCGCGGGCGCCCGATCACGGCGCGCTCACGCCATGGCGGCTGCTGGTCGTCACCGGGCAGGGCCTCTCGCTGCTCGCAGATGCCGGCGCGGCGTCGCTTCGCCGGCGCGACCCCGAGGTCGCGGCGCGTGACCTCGACCGCGCGCGCGAAAAACTCACTCGCGCGCCGATGGTGATCGCGCTCGCCGGCCGCATCACGCCGGACCACAAGGTGCCGGAGATCGAGCAGCTGCTGTCGGTCGGCGCGGCCGGGATGAACCTGCTGAACGCGCTGCACGCGCTCGGCTATGCCGGCAAGTGGGTGACGGGCGCCAGCAGCCATGACCCGGCCTTCGCGCGCGACCTCGGCTTTGCCGATGGCGAGCGCCTCTGCGGCCTGTTCATGGTCGGCACCGCGGCCTCGACGGAGGATCGCGCTGAACCCGGCGCGGCGCCGTTCGTGCGCTACTGGAACTGATGGGCAGGCGCCCGGCGTCAGCCCGGTGCGACGGACGGCAGAAAAGCGGCGAGCCGTGCCGCGACCGCGTCCGGCGCCTCCTCGGCGAGGAAGTGCCCGGCATCGATCGCGGCGCCCGATAGCGGTGCCGCGACGTGGTCCTGCCACAGGGCCACGGGATCGTACCAGCCCCCGAGCATGCCGCGCGCAGCCCACAGCACCAAAGTTGGGCAGGTGACGCGGCCGGTGTCGGCGTTGCCGCTCCGCTCCGCCGCGGCGTCGAGCTCGAGCGCCTGGCGGTAGGTCTCGCCGCGCACGGCCAGCGCCGCTGGGTCCGGGTCGGGGCCGAGGTAGTCCGCGACGGCCTCGGGATGAAAGTAGGCAGGCGCCTGGCCGCCCGGCAGGGTGCCGGCGAACCAGCTTCCCGGCGCCCCGTGCAGCAGGCTCTCGGGCTTTGGGTGCGCCTGCGCGAACCAGAACATACGGTAGCTCGCAAGCGATGCCGCCATGTCGGTGCGCTCGAATGGCAGCGGCGCCGGCACGATGTCGAGCAAGGCGAGCCGCGAGGTTCGTGCGGGTTCCGTGAGCGCCATCCGGTGCGCGACCCGGCCGCCGCGGTCATGGCCGACCAGGCTCGCCGTATCCACCCCGATCTCGTCGAGCAGTGCGAACAGGCGTCGCGACATAAAAGCCGCGGTCCCCGCCTCGGCGTCGTTGGCGAGCGCCGGAAAGCTGCCGCCGCTGCCCGGCAGGTCGGGACAAATCACCCTGTAGCCCTGTTCCAGCAACTGGCCGGCGACCGCGTGCCACATCGCATGGGTCTGCGGGTAGCCGTGCAGCAGCAGCACCGCGGGGCCGGTGCCGGCGCTTCGAAGCCGCATGCGGCCATCGCCGAGGTCGACCGTGATCGGCGGCCCGAAGCCTGCAAAGAACATCGGCCCTCCTCCTCGGCGGATTGTGACCGCAGCCCCTGGTCTGTAGTCAGTCAGCATGACAGGTTTTGATCCTGAGGACTGGTCGTCGATGCGGGCGCTCGGGCACCGCATGGTCGATGACATGATCGACCATCTGCGGCTGGTGCGCGAGCGGCCGGTCTGGCAGCCGCTGCCGGACGGGTTCCGCGCCGAGCTTCGCGCGATGGCGCTCCCGCACGAGGGCACCGATCCCGACGCGATCTACGCGTTGTTCCAGCGGCTGGTGGAGCCGTATGGCGTTGGCAACACCCATCCGCGCTTCATGGGCTGGGTGCATGGCGGCGGCAACGCCGTCGGCATGCTGGCCGAGCTGCTGGCAGCTGGCCTGAACGCCAATCTCGGCGGCCGCGACCACGCGCCGATCGAGGTCGAGCGGCAGGTGATCGCCTGGGCCGCCGCCATGCTGGGCCTGCCACCAGGCACCACCGGCCTGCTGGTCACCGGCTCCTCGATCGCGAACCTGATCGCCGTGCTGACCGCGCGGCGCGCCGCCCTTGGCCCCCGCGTTCGTAGCGAGGGTCTGCGCGACGCGGCACTCACCGCCTACGCCGCGACCAGCGCGCATGGCTGCGTGCCGCGCGCGTTCGACATGGCGGGCCTCGGCACCGACGCACTGCGACTGATCCCGGTCGACGCCGCGCAGCGTATCAACCTCTCGGCACTGGCGGCAGCGATCACCGCCGACCGGGCGCGAGGCAAACGCCCGTTCCTGATCGTCGGCAGCGCTGGCACGGTCGATTGCGGCGCGGTGGACGACCTCGACGCGCTGGCGTCGCTCGCCGCACAGGAGGGTGTCTGGTTTCACGTCGACGGCGCGTTCGGCGCGATGGCGACGCTGTCGCCGCTTCATGCCCCCTTGCTGCGCGGCATCGAGCGCGCCGACAGCCTCGCGTTCGACTTCCACAAATGGGCACAGGTCCCGTACGACGCCGGCTGCGTGCTGGTGCGCGAACCGGGGCGTCAGGCGGACGCGTTCGCGCAATCCCTCGCCTATCTCGGGCGCGAGGCGCGCGGGCTTGCCGGCAACCCGCCTTGGCCCTGCGACCTGGGTCCCGACCTGTCACGCGGCTTTCGCGCGCTCAAGGTGTGGATGACGCTGCTCGCCTACGGCACTGACGGGCTCGCGCGCGTCGTGGAGAACAGCTGCGCGGTCGCGCGTCACCTCGAGACGCGCATCGCGCGTGAGCCCGCGCTCGAGCTGCTCGCCCCGGTCACCCTGAACATCGTCTGCTTTCGCGTTCGTACCGGCAGTTCCGACCTTGACGCACTGAACGCCCGGATCGTGTCCGACCTGCAGGAATCCGGCATCGCAGCGCCTTCAACAACAATGATCAACGGCAGGCGCGCGATCCGCGCCGCGATCGTCAATCATCGCACCACGACCGCAGACGCGGATGCCTTTGTAGAAGGCGTTCTTTCCTTCCTGTAGAACGCGTGTGTGCATCCCGATCGATGCCTAGGTAGAATGTCCGTTGTTATTTCGAAACGGATTATTTTCCCCTCCGGAACGAGAACCGGCCCTTGATCTTGCCTATCGGCACATCCTCGAATATCAAATATCCGATAGCTGGGAACCCTATGCTAATCGCCCTGCCGAAGCCGGACAGAATGCTCCGCGCAGTGACAGGAACTTTTTGAATGCAGCATGCAAATGTCTCCCGGCGCAGGTTCGGCAAGGGTGTCGCCGCGACAACGGTGCTCGGAGTGGCCGGCTCGCAAACCGCGCTCGGGTCTGCGTTGGCGGCCGGCACCGCGCCGTCTGCCTCGGACTTTGCAGGCAATGTCGGTTATCCGGTCGACGTCACCTATTTCTGGACCGGCTCTCACAGCCACTACCTGCAGCCGTGGCGCCCACTGATCACGACGCGCTCGCTAAGCTCTATCGTTAACGGTCTCGGCATCCAGAACTCGAACAGTGACAATCCCGAGACATTGCCGCTGTTCGCCGCCGCCGGCTTCACCCAGGTTCGCACTGGCCTGAACTGGGGCCAAGTTTCCGCATCCGATCCGTCGACGATATCGCTCGACGCGAACCAGACCGATGTCACCTTCATTAAGACGGCGCAGGCGGTCGGTCTCCGCCCGATGGTCATGGTGCAGGCGTTCGACCAACTGCCGTGCCCGTTCACCACGACGACGATGACGCTGCAGCATCCGATCGGACCGAACGACACCACGGTCACGCTGCCATCGACAGCCGGCCTGCGCGCCGGCTTTTCGGGACCGTCCAGTTGGCTAAGGGGTCTGCAGCGGACCTACGTGAGCTCGAACAATGTCATGTGCCCGGCGTTCTTCACCAGCGTCAACGGCAACCAGGCAACATTGTCAAAGCCGCTTGGTGTGACCGTTCCTGCCGGCGTTGAGCTTGAGATCCACACGCTGTCGTACAAGCCGTTCAGCTATCCCGGCAACAGCGACTACAACGCGACGATGAACGGGTGGAAACTCTTCCTGGGCGCGGTGTCGAAATTCATGAGCGGCGTGCTCGGCACGACCGGGAGATCGGATCTCGGATTTGATCTTGAGATCTGGAACGAGATCACTTTCGGTGGCAATTTCCTCGACATCAACAACTACTACACGCCGGCGATCGTCCCTGAGAGCTACACAGATTTTGGCTACATGCAGACGGTGACGGTCGACCTGATCAACCAGAGCTCGGCCTATATCGAAGCCAATCCGCATCTTTTCGCCGGTGTCCGGGTGTCAAACGGGTTCTCCAGTGAGCTGCCTTGGCCGGCCGCGTCCGCTCAGCCGGCCGCGATCACCGCCATGAGCAAGCATCCCTATCCCAGCCCGGTCTCCTATCCCGCCTCGGACAACCGCTACTGTGGCCTCGACATCACTGGAAACGTGACAAGCTTCGTGCCGACTTACTCGCTGTTTTTGCACGAGGCCGCGGAGATGGCCGCAAACCCCTACACCTATTGCCGCGATATATCGACCGAGACCAGCAGCTTTAACGGCGCCAATCACGGACAGAACGCGAGTCCGAGCGGTCAGCCGGTGAAGCTCTGGGTCACCGAGACCGGCACCTCGGCGACGGAGCACGGCGTCACGGGCGGCGCGGTCGCACCACTGGTCGCCAAGGGCACGCTGCGCGCGCTATTCTTTCATCTCGGCGTCGGTGTCGAGCGGGTCTACCTCTATGAGGGTGTCGGCGATCCCGGCATGTTTGCGCTGCTCGATCAGAACGCGCCGACCACGCCGACGGTGCCGCTGAACGCCGTCGGCAACGCGATGTCGATCATCCATGGCGGCATCTCGCCAGGACAGGAAGGCAATCT
>CAXTPV010000003.1:0-4167 GCA_964246135.1 uncultured Acetobacteraceae bacterium
ATGCCGAGCTCGCGACCGAGGACGCCTGCCGCGCCGCCGCCAACCGCAGCTACGACGCGCAGCATCGCGAGCAGCTGTCCGAGGACGACCAGTCGCTGTCGCCGTTCTCGTCGACCGGGATGTTCGATGATCCCAGTCGCGGCCTTGCCGACCAGTACGCCAACGAGCGGCAGGTCCGGAGCTGCATGAACCGACGCACCAGCACCGTCACCGGGGACGCCATCGGGGCGCCCGCCGCGCCCTGACGCCTTGCCACAGGAGCCATCATGAGCCGCCCAACATGAGCCGAATAATCCGCACCGAGCCGACCGCCATGCTCTCGCGTGCGGTCGAGCATCACGGCTTCGTCTTCTCGTCGGGCGTGATCGCGCGCGATCCGGATGCCGACATCACGGCGCAGACGCGCGACGTGCTGGCGCAGATCGACGCGCTGCTGGAGGCGCACGGAACCGACAAGACGCGACTGCTACAGGCCCAGATCTGGCTGAAGCACATCGGCGATCGGGAGGCGATGAACGCGGTCTGGGCGGCGTGGCTGCCGGAGGGACAGGCCCCGGCCAGGGCCTGCGTGCAGGCCGAGCTGGTCGACCCGAAGCTGCTGGTCGAGATCATGGTGGTGACCACGAAGTAGCGCGCAGAGCCAACCAAAGAAGACGGAAGGCCATCGGCGCGACCATAAGAAAGGCCAGGGGTGTCACCCCTGGACCCGATCAAAGGTCAAGCCTTTGAAATGGCAATAACATACTTGACTCAGTCATGGACACTGGTGGAAGGTGTATAACTGTCCATGCTCCTACCGGCGAGATTCTGTCCCAATGGCTACCCGCTTTGCCGCGCATACCTGATCGGTATCTTGACTGCGTCGTCTATCTCTATCCATCCGCAAAAGATGCCGAAGAGGGTGTTCGCCTGGGAGGTAGCGGGTTTCTTGTTGCAGCAGAAGTAGATGGTCGTCAGCCGGGCGACATGTATTTCTACGTCGTGACAAACAAGCACGTTGTCGAACGTGGTAGTACAACGATAAGAATGAAGAGTAAGACCGGCGGTAATGTCGTATTTGAAACTGATGAGCGAACTTGGATATATCACCCAGCGGGGGATGATATCGCCGTTACAAACGTATGCTTTGATCCCCGTTACTTTACCTTTAGTTATATACAAACTTCTAACTTCATTACTAAGGAGATCGTCAAGGAAATGAGCATTGGGCCAGGAGACGAGGTCTTCGTCGTTGGCAGGTTCATCAACCATGAAGGCAAGCAGCAAAACTTGCCCACGGTGCGGTTTGGCTGTGTGGGCCAGATGCCGAACGAACCGGTCCATCAGGACGATGGCTTTCTGCAAGAAAGTTTTCTTGTCGAGGCCAAATCAATCGGTGGCTACAGCGGCTCGCCTGTCTTCGTATTTATTCCCGCGGCGTCGGAAAGAGAGGGTGTCAAAGGATGGGTAGAGGAGATGAAGGTCCTTCGTTCTCACGGCCCTTGGCTTCTCGGAGTGGATTGGGGACATATCAACGATTGGACGCCCGTGTGCGACAGCGCGGGTCACCCGGTCAATAAGGGTGACCCGTTCGCCCTCCAGGTCAGGATCAACACTGGGTTGATGGGCGTTGTTCCCGCTTGGAAGCTCTACGAGTTGCTTCATGATCAGCGAGTCGTAGCCGCGAGCCAAACAATCCTTGATCGATTTCGGGGGGCTCAAGCGGCGCAGCCGCCCACATCGACTTTCGATTAGGTCCTCTCGTTCATTGAGTCGTCTTGCGACGCAGCCTCTTTGTCAGAAAGCTCAGACCGCGACACAGATGCTAATCGTCGCGCAAGCGATCTAAACCGCGCCATCGGAGTCTTAGGACCGCTTGCCTTGACGACATCCATGGATGTCGTTGGGGCGACCCCGATACTGACGTTTGGCTTTTCAGGCTGGGACGGCTCCGCCATAAGTCAGCTCCTTGTAGGTGACGCGCTTGCCGCTCACGGCGCCAAGCACCTTCCGAAACCGGCTACCATCATTCGCCTTGCGCTCATTGAACCGGAACGTCTGCTCCGACACGTAGTTGTCCAAGTGAAAGGGCTCGACTGACACGTAGGTCCCTTTGAGGGTCCGCTTGAACAGGCTCCAGAAGTTCTCAATCCCATTCGTGTGAACATTGCCGACGACATACTCGATTGCGTGATCGACAACGTGATGAACGTAATCGGCCGAAAGACCCCGGTAGGCGCGAAGGGCGTCAGTGTGGATTGTGGACCCGGTTTCGGCCACTTCGCGGACGCCACGCTGGACATTTGCGGCGGAAGTGTCGCGGATGTGGGCCGCCACCACCTTGCTATGCTCGGCGTCGCTGCCGCGACAGAGGACGCCCATCACGACCTCCTTGCCGACTGTGCCGCGACCCTTCGGCATCCTGTCTTTGCGAGCCTTGTGCATGTTCGTGAGCTTGCCACCGATGAAGGTCTCGTCGGCTTCGAACTCGCCGCCGCTCTTGATGAACGAGCCGCTCTGCATGGCAAGACGGACGCGGTGGAGCATGAACCAAGCCGACTTCTGCGTGACGCCGATCGCACGATGAATTTCGTACGAGCTGACGCCGTTTTTGCAGTTGGCAATCATCCAAATCGCAACGAACCACTTGTCGAGGGAAAGCGGGCTATCCTCGAATACCGTCCCGACCTTGGCCGAGAACTGCTTCTTCGAATGAGCCTCCTTGCACTCCCACATGCGCCGGGTCGCGATGAAGCGCACGTCCGTTCGGCCGCATGTCGGGCAGCAAACCCCGGTCGGCCAGCGCAGCTCGACCATCGTAGCAAGGGTAACGTCCGGGTCCGCGAAGTGGCGGATGGCTTCGACCAGGGTCTGGGGCTCGGTGCTCATGAGGGAAACCTACCCTCATCGGCTTACTGAGTCAAGTATATTACTGCCTTTGAAATCCAATTCATCTGTCAGCCTGCGATCATTTGTCCCCGCTGGAGCAAGGAAACGAACGGATTTCAAAGGGGCCAAGCCCCTTGCCTTCCTACGGTAACGCCATGGGCGAGACCTCCTCCACCGCCCTCGACAGCCCTCAAGGATACAAGTCCTAACAGAAGCCCCAGGGACAGCTTTATACCGCCCAAGCGATCCTGCCGGCTTTCCTCGTCGCGAAGTCCCGTTGCGCCCCTGGGTCGAGGGTTGCTTACGTGCGGGTCACGATGCAGTGATCGGGCGGCGAAATGGTTGTTGGCGGTTTTGCGAAACATGCGGTGACGGGCGCCTTGATGCTTGGCGCGACTTCGCTGTTCTCGGCCGGGTTCTCGACGGCGGCGGATGCCCGTCGCGCCCCGCATCATCACGCCGCCCATCGCCGATATGCCTACCGCCAGGCCCATGTCATCCAGTGCGTCGCGTTCGCCCGCGCCGATACCGGGATCGCGCTGTCCGGCAACGCCGCGAACTGGTGGGACAACGCGCAGGGCGTCTACGCCCGCGGCAGCACGCCCGAGATCGGCAGCGTGCTGAACTTCCGGGCGACCGCCGGGATGCGTCTCGGTCACGTCGCGGTGGTGCGCGAGGTGATCGGCAACCGCCTGCTCCGGATCGACCAGTCCCATTGGAACAGCAGCGGCATCTCGCGCGACGTGCAGGTCGTCGACGTCTCGCCGGACAACGACTGGAGCGCGGTCCGGGTCGAACTCGGCCATGGCGACGCCTATGGCGGCATCTATCCGACCTACGGGTTCATCTACCCGCGACCTGACCAGGGCGTGACCCTGGCGGCGGCGGGGGCAGCGGCGCCGCGACGCCACGAGATCGCGATGGAGGTGGCGGAAGCGCCGTCGTCGCGCGGCATCAACCTGGCCACGCCCGGCATCGTCGACGACGCGCGCCCCGTGCGTTAGTAACCAGTGCGCCAGTAGTCGGCGCGTCAGTAACCAAGGCGTTTCCGGCAAGGCCCTACCGGAGGGACGAAGCGGCCTCGATCGGCGCGGAGACGGCACCGGCGACGGGCCAGGCGCGCATCGCGGTCGCGACCACACCGTGCAGGGTGGCGCGGTCGGCTCCGGATGCCGCCTGCACCGCCATGCCTTGGACCACCGTCATGACATAGCGGGCGAGCGACGCCGGCTCGGCATCGGCCGGAAGGTCGCCCTCCCGTTGCGCGCCCGCCCCCCCCCCCCCCCACAGGCTATCCGC
>CAXTPV010000003.1:4177-9351 GCA_964246135.1 uncultured Acetobacteraceae bacterium
GGGCGCGCGCCCCCGCCGCGCGCGCAACTGGCTCTCGGCGTCCATCCGCAGCGAGATCAGCTTCTGACGGATCGGCTCGGCGGCCTCGGAGCAGGCGAGCGCGCCGTGGGTGCTGAGGCAGCCCGGCGGGTGCGAACAATCGGTCTGGGCGTCCGCGTAGCCGTAAAGCAGGCGCTCCGCCACCTCGCGCGCCGAGCGCGCGCCGAGCGCATCCCGGGCGAACCCCATGTAGAGGGCCTGGTAGCGGTCCGTCGCTTTGCGGAACAACTCTTCCTTGTTGCCATAGGTCGCGTAGAGGCTCGGCCGGGTGATGCCCATCGCCTCGGTGAGATCGGTCAGCGACGCGCCCTCGTAGCCCTTGCGCCAGAACACCCCGAGCGCCGCGCACAGCGCGTCATCGACGTCAAACTCGCGCGGCCGGCCCATTCTTGCTCTTCCCCTTATCCTACCGCTCGATAGATAATGGGTTGACTCCCGGTCGCCACCTTTCATATCCGCGTTATGCTACCGTCCGGTAAATAACCGGCAACCTGGCAGTGGGCCACTCATGACCGACCTCATCGACGACCAACGATCCACGCCCCCGACGCACCGCCGGCAGATGCGAGCCGCCAGCCTGGGTGGTGCCAGCCTGGGTGGTGCTAGCCTGGGTGGTGCCGGCCTGCTGGTCGTGGCCGTCGCGACGCTGGCCGAGCTGGCCTGGCCGGGCCATCCGCGCGCCTTCGGCCCGCCCGGCATGCCGCCGCCAGCGGTCACCGTCAGCGTTCCGCTCCAGCGTGTGGTGACGCCGAAAACCAGCTTCCTCGGCCAGTTCTCCGCGGTGAACAGCGTCGAGCTGCGGGCGCAGGTCGGCGGCTTCCTGACCGAAATCCACGTCGATGACGGGCAGATCGTCCACCAGGGCGACCTGCTGTTCGTGATCGATCCGAGGCCATACCAGATCGCGCTCGAGCAGGCGGTGGCGCAGTTCACCACCGCCAAGTCGCAGCTTGACCTCGCGGCCAGCGAGCTGTGGCGGGCGCAGCAGCTCAAGCGCACCGAGTTCGGCACCGCCGAGACCCTGGACCAGCGGGTGCAGCAGCAGAGCGCCGCGCAATCGGCCGTCGAGCAGGCCAAGGCGGCGATCCACACCGCGCAGCTCAACCTCGGGTTCACCCGGGTGACGGCGCCGTTCTCGGGACGGGTCAGCTATCGCCGCGTCTCGGTCGGCGACCTGATCGCCGGCAGCATCACCGGCGGCACCACCACGCTGCTGACGACGCTGGTCTCGCTCAACCCGATCCACCTCGACTTCGACATGAGCGAGAACGACTTCCTCACCTATCAGCGCTTCCTGCACAGCGGCAGCGCGGTCGATCGCGGGGTCGACATCAGCCTCGGCGACGAGGAGCACTGGACCCGCCACGGCACGCTCGACTTCGTCGACAACGCCATGGATCGCGGCAGCGGCACCATCCATGCGCGCGCCACCGTCGCCAACCCCGATCTGTTCATCGCGCCCGGCGAGTTCGCGCGCATCCGCGTCCGCATGTCGGCACCGCGCCCGATGCTGCTGCTGCCCGACGCGGCGGTGACGCTCGACCAGTCGCAGCAGCTCGCGATGACGGTGGCACCGGACGGCACCGTGGTCCCCAAGCCGGTGCAGGTGGGCGAGATCGAGGACGGGCTGCGCGTGATCACGTCCGGGCTCGCGCCGCACGACCGGGTGATCATCGACGGCCTGATGCGCGCGATCCCCGGCACCAAGGTCAATCCCGAGCCGGGCAGCATCCACGCCTCCGGTCCGGTCTGAAGGTCAGGCGATGCGGTTCTCCCACTTCTTCATCGATCGGCCGATCTTCGCGACCGTTCTCAGCGCCTTCATCACCATCGTCGGCGCGGCGGCGTTCACGGTGCTGCCGATCGCGCAGTATCCGGAGATCGCGCCGCCGACCATCCAGGTCAGCGCGACCTATCCCGGCGCGTCCGCCGAGGTGGTCAGCAAGACGGTCGCGACGCCGATCGAGCAGCAGATCAACGGCGTCGAGAACATGCTCTACATGAGCAGCCAGGCGACCGGCGACGGCAAGCTCACGGTCACCGTCACCTTCAAGCTCGGCACCGACCTCGACACCGCGCAGGTGCTGACCCAGAACCGGGTCTCGATCGCCCTGCCGCGCCTGCCAGACGACGTGCAGCGCCTCGGCGTCACGGTCAAGAAGGCGACGCCCAACATCCTGCTGGTGGTGCACCTGCTGTCGCCGGATGCGTCGCGCGACCAGCTCTACATGTCGAACTACGCGACGCTGAACGTGCGCGACGCGCTCGCCCGCCTCGATGGCGTCGGCGACGTGCAGGTGTTCGGCGGCCGCGACTACGCGATGCGGGTCTGGCTCGATCCCGACAAGGTGGCCGCCTACGGCATGACCGGCGGCGACGTGGTCGCGGCGCTGCGGGCGCAGAACGTGCAGGTCTCGGCCGGCATCCTCAACCAGCCGCCGGTGCCGTCGCACGAGGCGTTCCAGCTCAACGTGCAGACGCTCGGACGGCTGTCGGACCCGGCGCAGTTCGCCAACGTCATCGTCAAATCCGACACCAACGGCCACGTGACCCGGGTGCGAGACATCGGCCACGTCGAGCTCGGCGCCGCCGATTACGGCTCCAACGGCTATCTCGATCAGCACGACGCGGTGCCGCTGCTGGTGTTCCAGCAGCCGGGCAGCAACGCGATCGCGACCGCGGCGAGGGTGCGGGCCGAGATGGACACGCTGCAGCGCAGCTTCCCGCCGGGCCTGACCTACACCATCGTCTACGACCCTACCGAGTTCATCGCCAAGGCGGTGCACCAGGTGCTGCACACCATCATCGAGGCGATCCTGCTGGTGGTCGTGGTGGTGATCCTGTTCCTGCAGACCTGGCGCGCCTCGGTGATTCCGATCGTCGCGATCCCGATCTCGCTGATCGGCACCTTCGTCGTGCTGGCGGCGCTCGGCTTCTCGCTCAACAACCTGTCGCTGTTCGGGCTGGTGCTCGCGGTCGGCATCGTTGTCGACGACGCCATCGTGGTGGTCGAGAACGTCGAGCGCAACCTCCGCCTCGGGCTGTCGCCGCGCGAGGCGGCGCACCGCACGATGGACGAGGTGGGCGGCGCGCTGATCGCGATCGCGCTCACGCTCTGCGCGGTGTTCGTGCCGTCGGCGTTCATCTCGGGGATTTCCGGCCAGTTCTTCAAGCAGTTCGCGGTGACCATCGCGGCGTCCACCGTGATCTCGTGCTTCGTTTCGCTGACGCTGAGCCCGGCGCTCTGCGCGCTGCTGTTCAAGCCGCACCACCAGGGCGAGCACCAGAGGCGGTCCCGCATCGGCCCGGTGCGACTGATCAGCTTCGCGTTCGGGCTGTTCAACCGCGGCTTCGAGGCGCTGTCCCGCGGCTACGGCCGGCTGACCGCGCGCCTGGTGCGGGCGGCGTTCCTGATGGTGGTGGTCTATGCCGGGCTGATCGGCCTGGCCGCGTTCCAGTTCGGCCGCGCGCCCGCGGGCTACATCCCCGAACAGGATCAGGGCTACCTGATCACCATCGTCCAGCTGCCGCCGGGCGCATCGCTCGACCGCACCGAGGCGGTGCTGCGCCGGGTGACAGACATCATCACCGGCGTGCCGGGCGTGGCCCACGCGGTGCCGTTCGCCGGGCTCGACGCCACCACGTTCACCGACGCCTCGAACTCGGCGACGATCTTCGCCAAGCTCGACGCGCCGGAGGCACGGGTCGCCAGCGGGCAGAGCGCCGGCCTGATCCTGAACACGCTGCGCCAGCGCCTGTCGGCGGTGCAGGACGCCTTCATCCTGACCATCGCGCCGCCGCCGGTCCAAGGCATCGGCAGCGCCGGCGGCTTCAAGCTGATGCTCCAGGACCGCCAGGGCGCGGGTCCCGACGCGCTCGCCGCCGTCGCGCAGCAGATCACGGGAAGCGCGAACCAGAGCCCGGACTTCGCCGGCGTGTTCACCCTGTTCAGCACCCGCACGCCGACCGTCTACGCCGACATCGATCGCGAGCGCGCCGAGAAGATCGGCGTCACCCCCAGCAGCGTGTTCGAGGCGCTGCAGGTCTATCTCGGTTCGGCCTACATCAACGATTTCAACTATCTCGGCCGCACCTACGAGGTGGTGGCGCAAGCCGATGGCCGGTTCCGCCGCGACGTCGCCGACATCGCCCGGCTCAAGACGCGCAACGCGTCGGGGCAGATGGTGCCGATCGGCACCGTCGCCCGCTTCCACGACGTGACCGCGCCCTACCGCGTGCCGCGCTACGACCTCTACCCGGCCGCCGAGATCATGGGGGCCGCGGCCCCTGGCGTCGCCAGCGGCGTCGCCTTGGCCAAGATGCAGCAGATCGCCGATCACGTGATGCCGCGCGGCTTCGGCTACGAGTGGACCGAGCTCGCCTTCCAGCAGCAGCTGCCCGGCCACTCGACGCTGCTGATCTTCGGCGCCTCGGTGCTGTTCGTGTTCTTCGTGCTGGCGGCGCAGTACGAGAGCTGGCGGCTGCCGCTCTCGGTGATCCTGATCGTGCCGATGTGCCTGCTCGCCGCCGTCACCGGACTGCTCTGGCGCGGCCTCGACATCGACATCCTGGCGCAGATCGGCTTCGTCGTGCTGGTCGGGCTGGCGGCCAAGAACGCGATCCTGATCGTCGAGTTCGCCAAGCGCGCCGAGGAGGAGGGCGCGTCCGCGCGCGAGGCGGCCGTCCGCGCCGCCCGCACCCGGCTGCGGCCGATCCTAATGACGTCGTTCGCCTTCATCCTCGGCGTGCTGCCGCTCGCGGTCGCGACCGGCGCCGGCTCGGAGATGCGGCGCTCGCTCGGCACCGCGGTGTTCTTCGGCATGCTCGGCGTCACCGCGTTCGGCCTGATCTTCACCCCGGTGTTCTACACCGTGGTCAAGCGGCTCGGGCTGCCGACACGTCGTCGCAACCGGTCCGCGGCCGACCGCGAGCTGGTGACACCCGCCGAGTGAAGCGAGGCTGGGCTCCGCCCAGACCCGCCAAAGGCCGGCGGCCTTTGGAAACCATTCGCTGAGATGAGTGTCACGACCGGCGATCGGGAGCGGGTGCGTCTCGACTGCGAGCGGACGCTTTCGGGCCATCGGCCGCGCAACGTCCGCCAGCGCCTCGCGGCGCTGGCGGCCTCGCCATACGCC
>CAXTPV010000003.1:9361-10447 GCA_964246135.1 uncultured Acetobacteraceae bacterium
GAGGGCGAGGCGATCGCCGCACTCGAAGCCGAGGTCGCCGCCCTGCTCGGCAAGCCGGCGGCGATGTTCACGATCAAGGGTGTGGTCGCGCAGCAGGCGGCGCTGCGGGCCTGGTCGGACCGGTCGGGCCGCCGCACCATCGCCCTGCACCCGAGAAGCCACATCGATCTCGACGAACATTCCGCCTATGAGCGCCTGCACGGCCTGGCCGGCATCAGGCTCGGCGCCCCTGACGCGCCGTTCACCGCGCGCGATCTCGATGCGTCGGCCGAACGCCCGGGCGCGGTCACCGTAGAGCTGCCGCTGCGGCGCGCGGGCTACCGCCTGCCCGGGTGGGACGAGCTCGCCGCGATCTCGGTTTGGTGCCGCGAGCGCGACGTGCCGCTCCACTTCGACGGCGCCCGGCTGTGGGAAGCGCAGCCCTGCTACGCGCGGCCGCTCGCCGAGATCGCGGCACTCGCGGACTCCGTCTACGTCTCCTTCTACAAGGGCCTCGGCGGCCTGGGCGGCGCAATGCTGGCCGGGCCGCCCAGCCTGATCGCCGAGGCGCGGGTGTGGCACGCCCGTCACTGCGGCCCGCTCTGGACCGCGTTCCCTTCGTGCTCAGCGCCCTCGACGGCCTGCACCATCATCTGCCGCGCATGCCGGCCTACCACGAGCGGGCACGAGCGCTGGCGGCGGCGCTCGCCGGCGTGCCCGGCGTCGCGGTCGCGCCCGCCGTGCCGCAGTGCAACGCGTTCCAGCTCTATCTGCCGCATGCGGCGGCGCTCGAGGCCGCGCATCTCGACCTCGCCCGGGACAGCCGCGTGTGGCTGTTCGGATCATTCGCGCCCACGGCGCTCCCCGGCCTCGCGATGGCCGAAGTCTCGATCGGCGACGCCGCCGAGGACCTGACCGACGACGAGGTGATGCTGCTGCTCGCGCGCCTGCTCGCCGCCGCGGGACAATCCGGCTAGCGCGGTTTCATGACGCAACCTGACAGGACGCTGAAGCAAGACAGCGCTCTGCCCTCGACCCGGGGGGGGGGGGGGGGCGCCCCCCCCCCCCCCGCAAAAAAACACGGTAAAGAGTGGGCGGAAAAGTTTT
>CAXTPV010000003.1:10457-13858 GCA_964246135.1 uncultured Acetobacteraceae bacterium
GCAAGACAGCGCTCTGCCCTCGACCCGCTGGGGCCAGTCGGCCCCAGACCCCGTCTTCTAAGCAGAGGGTTTCGAAGGCTTGCCTTCGATGGATCGAGCCGCGAAGCGGACCGATGCCGCAGAGCGGGTCAATGGGGCAAAGCCCCTGCGTCGCCTTCGTTACGCCTCGAACGGCATTTTCGTCGCTTTTCGGCAACCTACTGATATCGTTGGCGAATTCACTCGCTCTGTGTTGACCTTAGAGCGTCTGACAGAGCCACCGAGGAGATCGCCAGCAGATGATGGTGGCGCAAAACACGAGAAAGGCTTGACGCGGGCGGCCGCGCCGTTCGTAGCGGACCCGAGAGCGGCGGAAAACGTGATTCATTCAAGCCGACGTGCCTTCGATGGCCCAGCGTCCGGACGCGCGATGTCGCGTCGCATCGCGCGAGGCGCGGCTTCCGCCTGGGGGCGGTCAGCGCAGGTCCAGACCGTCGATCTGATCGAAGCGGGCTTCAGCGGCCCACCCGTAACGCGAAGGTTCGAACGGGCCTTTACTGGAGCGCCAGTCGTTCCCGACCGCAAGGATGATCTCGTTTCGTCCCTTGCGTAGGTCCAGAGGGATTGAAGCGTTGTCGGGCTCAAGGCGCCCGTCTGGCGACAGCCGGGTTTCCGGAGGGAAATACGTGTTCCTGCCTGAGTAGACGAGCTGGCCGTTGAGGAACACCCATACTTCCTCGGCGAAGCCGACCCGCAGGGTCCGGCGCATAGGCGCCGAGGCCGCAACCTCGGTCTTGAGCCAGGCCAGGGAAGGTGACGGAGCGCGCGCCAAGCCGAACGCGCGGCCGAGGTTAACGAGGCCAGTCGGCTCGACCTCGATTGGACGCCAGGCGTCGCTGGCCGGCGCGTCCCTCGCCAAGACGGCGCCGCTGCGGTCATAGGCGCTGGGCGGTGAGGCGCGCCACGCCGTTACCGTCCCGGCCTCCACGGGCGCGGCCGGAACAACCAACAGGCTTGCCGAGGCATGAGGATCGATGGTCAGGTTCGCGTATATCGCCGGTCCCTTGAAGGCGAGGCCGCCGTCCTGTGTCAGCCCCCAGAGCCGCGGGACGACCAGGGACGGCTCCGCGGCGTGGTTGACATAGACCCGCATCCCATCGCCGATGACTTCGATGTGGACGTGGTTCCAGCCGGTGGGCGAGATCGGTGCCGGGCCCTGGTCGTTCGGATAGATGTTCCACCCCATCATCGTGTGCGTGATGGGCGCGTACTGGATGCAGTCGTTCGCGGCTGGGCAGTCCGGATTGGCGCGCAGGTAGACGAACTCACCTTCCGCCGAACCCTCGCGATGGAAGATCACGCCCGCGTCGTTGTAACCGAGCGGCTTGATGTCGAAGTCGATGACGCCCGTGGAGAACCGCGCCGTCTTCGAAGCGGCCACCCCTTCGTTCAGCATCATGGTTCCCGTTGGCATGCCCTCGTAGCGCGCGAACTTCGCAGAAGCGACCTCGCCGCCCATGGACGGAAGGGGCGGCTCCATCGTCCAGGCGTCGGCCGACATAGCGTACGACGTCTTTGCGTCGGAACGAGGCTCAGCCGAGGCGAGGCCGCTCGACGCCAGAAGGCTCATCGCACCAAGCAGTCCGACCAGCGATGTCGCCTGGCTTCTCACCGATCAATCCTCTTCAGCGCGGCGATGACGGTCGACCCGAGCCAGCCAAGCTTCCGATAACCGCGCTCGGAGCTTGTGAACAGGCCCTCGCCATGTTGCCGACGCTTGCGCCGCCGTAACGGACCTCGCGCCTGATACGCCTTATGGTCGCCTGAACCAGGTCACTCGAGAATTCGCCAACGGTGTCACCTGCTAAGCGGGAAACACCCTGGCGGCTGATCGTGGCTCGCCGGCGGCGAGCAGTCGTGTTCCTTCAACACCCGAGCAGCCCGCGGACGACCAACGCGACCCGTTCGTCGCGCGCGCCGGGTCTGATCCGGCCCGAGCGCTCGAGCTCGGCGAGCCCGTGCAGAGCTGCCCAGAACGTCTCGGTCGCGACGGCGACATCGCTGTTCGCCGGCGTGACGACAGCCGCGAGCGCGTCGAACGCAGCCCTCAGCTCCAGCCTGGTTTCGGCTTGCGCGAAGCGCAAACCGGTCGGCAGGGTGAACATGGCCTCGTAGAGAGCCGGATGCCGCCGGGCGAAGCCGAGATAAGCCATGGCGACGTTCTCCAGCGCATCGCGACGATCGGTCGATCCCCGCGCTGCCTCCTGCAGCGTCGCCGTGATGTCCCGAAAACCCTCGACCGCGACCGCCGCCACCATCGCGTCCCTGTTCTCGAAGTGCGAATAGAGGACCGGCTGACTGTATTCGATCTCCTCGGCCAGGCGGCGGATCGTGACGGCGCTCCATCCCTCGCCTTCCGCGATGAGGCGCGCCGCCCCGATGATGCGGCGCTCGCGTTCTTCCCGCTGCCTGCCCTTTCGCTCGGCGATACCCAACCTTCGATCTCCCGGCGTCGGACCGCCGACGCGCCTGAATCATAGCCAAGCTTGAAAACATAGCAATGCTAGATTACGTGTCTTTGCTAGATGGAGGCACGAATGCACTGGCTTGCAATTGGACTGGCGCTGCTGCTGGCGCTCGCGATCATCGCGATCGGTGCCCGGTATGTGGCAAGCCCGACGGCCGCGACACGCGGCTTCGGCTTGCCGCTTCCCGAACCGGGCACGAACATCGCCTGGTGGCTTCGCCTAAAAGGGGTGCGCGACATCGTCTCGGGGTTGGCCGTACTCGCCTTGATGGCGTGGGGCGGCCCCCGGTCGGTCGGCATCATCCTGCTGGTCGAGGCGATCATCCCGGTCGGCGACATGCTGCTCATTCTCGCCGCGAACGGCTCGGCCAGGAGCGCTTTCGGCATCCATGGTGTCACGGCGTTGCTGATGATCCTGGCGGCGATCCCCCTGACGATGGGGGTGCGCTGAGATGCTGCATGCCCTCTCGACCTGGTGTCTCGTCGCCGGGTTGTTCGGCGCGGGGCTGTTCAACGCGATCGGCACGCCCGCGACGCGACGCGACTTCGTCCGCTGGGGCTATCCTGCGTGGTGGTGCCGTCTGACCGGCGCCCTCGAGATGGTGAGCGCCGTGCTGATCGCCCTTCCGGTCAGTCGCGGCGCGGGCCTGATGCTTGGTGCGGTGATCGTGGCGGCAGCGGTCCTGACCGTCCTGCGTCACCGTGAATTTTCGCACCTCGTGCCGCTGGGCGTCTTCGTCACCTTGCTCGCGCTGGCGGAGACCTCGTCTTGAAAGCGCGGCGCAGGCAGAGCGCCGCGACGCCCGACGCAAGCCAAGGGGCTTTGCCCCATCGATCCGCTCCGCGCCTCGATCCCATCAAAGGCAGGCCTTTGAAATCCTCTGCTTTGGAAAAT
>CAXTPV010000003.1:13868-40170 GCA_964246135.1 uncultured Acetobacteraceae bacterium
CCAACACCTCCTCCCCCCCTTTTCTCCGGGGTGTGTCTTGCGCGGGGCGGCCCCCCCCCCCCCCCCCCCCCCGGGGCGAGGGCGGAGCCCTCGCCTTGCTTTGAACTCCTACCAGCGCATTCCAGACGGCGTTGCCTGCGACCAGGATTATACAGCCCGGCCAGACTGGCGCCGCGAGCCCCCCGGACGACGGCCTCCAAGCGTGAGAATCTTGATTTAATTTCAAGTTCCCCGCCGCCCGTCCTCAGCCCGCGTCAACCCCGCGCAATGGTGATGCGACCTGCGACCGGCGCCGTTGTATCAAAATCGTTCCGCGCCACCTGCGGTCGTGACTCTGACCTCCGGATGAGACGACGATGCCGCCTTGTCTCACCACCGCGGGCTTCGATGGCGAGCTGACGCTGCAGCGGGTGGTCACCACCTGCCCGCCGCCGGTGCGGCCGCTCTACTGGCGCGCCACCGGCGCCGGCGAGGCCGAGCCCGAAGCCGACCTCCTCGATGACGGCGGCATCGCGGTCGGCCCGCGGACCTCGCTCCACTTCGACACCTATTTTGGCGCCTTCTACGAGCGGCACTGGCGCGCCAACACCGTCCTCGGCGACCTCGTGCTGCGGCTCACGGTCGAGGGGCGCTTTCGCGTCCGCCTGTGGCGGCGCAGCGGGCTCGGCGAGTGGCTGATCCACGAGGTGGTCGCGACCGACCAGACCATCGAGCTGCGGGTCGCCCGCGAGACCGCGCATGAGCGCCAGCACGGACTGCTGTGCTTCACCCTGACCGCCCTCGATGCGGGCGGGCGCTTCCACGGCGCCACCTGGCTCACTTGCGCCGAGGCCGCGACGCCGGTCGGGCTCGCGGTGGTGTTCTGCACCTTCAACCGCGAGGCCGACATCGCCCGCGTGCTGGCCGTGCTCGCCGACGATCACCACGCGCTCGGCCGCCTCGCGCGCGTCTACGTGGTCAACCAGGGCCGGCCTGATCTCGCCGCGACGCCCGCCATCGCCTCGCTCGCGTCGCGCTACGGCAACAAGCTGCGGATCATCGAGCAGGCCAATTTCGGCGGCGCCGGCGGCTTCACCCGCGGCCTGCTGGCGGCGCTCGACGACCAGGACGCGACCCACGTCGCCCTGCTCGACGACGACATCCGGTTCGAGGCCGAGAGCCTGGCGCGGATGTCGGCGTTCTTCGCGCTCGCCGCCCGCGACACCCCGGTCGGCGGCCACATGCTGGACCTGCTGCAGCCATGCCGGTTGTTCGAGGCCGGCGCGGTGATCGCCGACCGCAACTGGGCGTTCCTGCCGAACGAGCACATGGTCGATCTCACCGACCGGCGGGTGCTGACCGGGCTCTCCGAGCCGCGGCCGGTCCACTACAATGGCTGGTGGTGCTTTGGCATCCCGCTCCGGCTGGTCCGCGCCGCCGGGCTGCCGCTGCCGTGCTTCATTCGCGGCGACGACCTGGAATACGGGCTGAGGCTGCACCAGCACGGCATCCACACGGTGCCGCTGCCAGGCGTCGCGGTGTGGCACGAGCCGTTCTACGTCAAGATCGGCGGCTGGCAGCTCTACTACGAGACGCGGAACATGCTGATCGCGGCCGCGCTGCATCTCGAGTTCAACGGGCTCGCGGTCGCGATCAGGATGGCCAAGCACCTGCTGATCCACCTGCTGACGTTCCGCTACTACAGCGCCGCCCTGATCCTGCGCGGCATCGCCGACTTCCTAGCCGGCCCCGCGATCCTCGACCAGAACCCCGCCGCGCTGCACCGTTCGTTGCAGGCGCTGCACGATCGCCACGGCGAGGCCACCAGCCCGCGCCTGACCGTGCACCCGCCCGCGCGCGAGCGCCAGCTGCCGCGCGGACGGCTCGGCTACAGCGTCGCGTTCGCCTACGCGCTGCTGCGCAACTGGATCATGCCGACGCGCGCCGTGTCGCCGAAACGGGTCGAGGTGCGCCAGTTCGCCTGGGTCTGCCTGACCGCGATCGACCATGTCGCGCTCGACACCGGCTGGGACGACGAGATGCCGTTGTTCCAGCGATCGCGGCAGACTTTCCGCGCGCTCGCGAGGCACGGCCTGAGGCTGCTGCTCGCGCTTCAGAGAGGCGCGCCGGGCATGGCGAACGCGTGGCGCGATGCCTCGCCCCGGCTCACCTCGGAGCCGTTCTGGCGCGACTATCTCGGCCTTCCCGTCTCGCGCGACGGCGCCGACCACGCGACAGCAGCCGCGTCCCGCGTTCCGGTCCGACCCGATGCGTGATCGCCAAGCGGGCGACGCGGAGGGTGCGTCGCGGCCCCGCCATGACTGGCTGGTGGTGGGCGCCGGCTTCGCGGGCGCGGTGCTCGCCGAGCGGATCGCCTCACAACGCGACGAGACCGTGCTGGTGATCGATCGCCGCCCGCACGTCGCCGGCAACGCGTACGATCTGCGCGACGAGGCCGGCATCCTGATCCACCAGTATGGACCCCACATCTTCCACACCAACGCGCCGGCGGTGGTCGACTACCTCTCGGGCTTCACCGCCTGGCGCCCGTACCAGCACCGGGTGCTGGCACGTGTCGACGGCCAATCGGTGCCGATCCCGATCAACCTCGACACCATCAACACGCTCTACGGCCTCGACCTCACGCCCGAGACGCTCGAACGATGGTTCGCGGAGCGTGCCGAGTCGGTCCCCGACGTCAGGACGTCGGAGGACGTCGTGGTGTCGCGGGTCGGCCGCGAGCTCTACGAGAAGTTCTTTCGCGGCTACACCCGCAAGCAATGGGGGCTTGATCCGTCCGAGCTCGACCGTGCGGTGACCGCGCGGGTGCCGGTCCGCACCGACCGGGATGACCGCTACTTCACCGACAGCTTCCAGGCGATGCCGCGCGACGGCTACACCGCGATGTTCACCCGCATGCTCGCGCACCCCCACATCACGGTGCGGCTTGGCGAGGACGCCGCGCGTGCGCGCGCATCGGCCACCTGCCGTCGCGTGATCTGGACCGGGCCGATCGACGAGTTCTTCGGCCATGCGCACGGGCGCCTGCCGTACCGGTCCCTGGACTTCGTGCACCGGACCCTCGACCGGGAATGGGCGCAGCCGGTCGGGGTGGTGAACTACCCGCAGACCGAGGACTACACGCGCATCACCGAATGGAAGCACCTGACCGGCCAGGCGCATCCGAGCACGAGCATTACGTACGAGTATCCGCGCGCCGAGGGCGATCCCTACTATCCGATCCCGCGCCCGGAGAACGCGGCGCTCTATCGCCGCTACCGGCTGCTCGCCGACCAGACCCCGGACACCTGGTTCGCCGGACGCCTCGCGACCTACCAGTACATGAACATGGACCAGGTGGTCGCCCAGGCGCTCGCCACCTTCCGCCGGATCGAGGCGGCGGTGCCGCTCACCCGCCTTCCCGCCGAGGCGGCGTGAGACGTCGCCGTGCCCCGATCGCGCTCAGGCCGGAGGCGTCGTCGCCAGGCTGACGGCGTGCCGCCAACCCGCGTATTTCGCGTCGCGGTCGGCCTCACGCATCGAAGGCCGGAACCGGTGGGACGCTTGCCAGCCCGCGGCAAACACGCCGGGCTCGGGACAAACGCCGGCCTGCAGGCCGGCGAGATACGCCGCCCCCAGCGCCGTGGTCTCCTTGTAGCCCGGACGCTCCACGTCCACGCCGAGGATGTCGGCCAGGAACTGCATCGTCCAGTCGCTGGCCGACATGCCGCCATCGACGCGGATGGCGAGGTCGCTGATCGGCTCGGCGTAGTCAGCCAGCATGGCGGTCAGAAGATCACGCGTCTGGTAGCCGATGCTTTCCAGCGTGGCGCGCGCGAGTTCCTTCTTGGTGGTGCCGCGGGTGATGCCCGTCACCAGGGCGCGCGCATGACTGTTCCAGTACGGCGCGCCAAGACCGGTAAAGGCGGGCACCAGATAGACCGGCTGATCCGGATCGGCGTTGGCGGCGAGGCCGCCGGTCTCCGACGAGCTCTCGACCAGCCCGAGACCGTCGCGCAGCCACTGCACGCCGGCGCCGGCGGAAAAGATCGACCCCTCGAACGCGTAGGACGTCTGACCCTGGCGCCGCCACGCGATGGTGGTCAGCAGCCGGTGCTTCGAGGGCTTGGGGACATCGCCGATGTTGAGCAGCAGGAAGCCGCCGGTGCCATAGGTCGCCTTGACGGTCCCCGGCGTAAAGCAGGCCTGTCCGACCAGCGCGGCCTGCTGGTCCCCGACCATGCCGCCCACCGTGATCGGACCGCCCAGCAGCTCGGCCTGCGTCGTGCCGAAGTCGCAGGCGGAGTCCTCGATACGCGGCAGCAGGCTGGCCGGCACGTCAAACAGAGCGAGCAGTTCGTCGTCCCAGGTGCCGCTCCTGATGTCGCAGAGCAGCGTGCGGGACGCGTTGGTCGCATCCGTCGCATGCACGGCGCCGCCGGTCAGCCGCCAGAGCAGGAAGCTGTCGACGGTCCCGAACGCGAGCTTGCCGGCCTCGGCCTGGCTGCGCGCGCCCGGCACGTGATCGAGCAGCCAGCCGATCTTGGTCGCCGAGAAATACGGGTCGATCCGAAGCCCGGTGCGTTCGGCGATCAGCGCCGCATGACCGGCAGCGTCCAGCGCCTCGCAGTGCGACGCCGTTCTGCGGTCCTGCCACACGATGGCGTTAGCGATCGGCTGGCCGGTCGCCCGGTCCCAGATCAGGGTGGTTTCGCGCTGGTTCGCGAGGCCGAGCGCCGCGATGTCCGACGCGACCAGGCCCGCCTGCCGCAGCGCGCTGCGCGCGGTACCGAGTGCGGTCGCCCAGATCGTCTCGGGATTATGCTCCACCCAGCCCGGATGCGGGTAGATTTGCGGGAACTCCTCCTGCGCCGTCGTGACGGGGTTCAGCGCCGCGTCATAGACGATCGACCGTGTCGAGGTCGTGCCCTGATCGATCACCAGGATGTGGGAAGGCACGGGCTTGATCCTTCTCGATCGGCCTGGCGCGCGCGGCTGCCGGCCTCGCGCGGCTCAGTCAGACTCGCTGATGTCGGGTTCTTCTGGGCCACCGACTTCCACGACGTCAACGTTGTTCGCCCGGCACAGCTCGCTGATCGCAAGCGAGTGCAACCGGTCGGTCACCAGGATGTCGATGTTCGAGAGATGGGCCACGCAGACCGGCGCGGAGCGCGAGAATTTGCTGCTGTCGGCGACCAGAACGACCCGCCTCGCATGCTCGATGATGGCGCGCGACGCCTGCACCTCGCGGATGTCGAAATCGAGCAGGGTGCCGTCGGCATCGATCGCCGAGGCGCCGATGATCGCGGTGTCGGCCCTGAACTGCTTGATCAGCGACACCGCCGCCTCGCCGACGATCCCGCCGTCATTGCGTCGCACCATGCCGCCGGCCACGATCAGCTCGATCCCGGGCGCCTGGTAGAGCAGGCTCGCGACGTGCAGGTTGTTGGTGATGACCAGTAGGCCGCTGCGCTCCAGCAAGGCGCGGCCGACCTCTTCGGTCGTGGTTCCGATGTTGATGAACAACGACGAGTTGTCGGCGACCAGGCGAGCGGCGGCCTCGCCGATCAGCTGCTTTTGCGTCTGCGCGACCAGGCGACGCGCGTCGTAGCCGAGGTTCTCGACGCCAGACGCGATCATCGCGCCACCATGCACGCGCGTGAGCAGGCCGGCGCTGGTGAGCTCGTTCAGATCGCGCCTGATGGTTTGCGGCGTCACCGCGAATTCGAGCGCGAGCTCGTCGACACCGACACGGCCTGCCCGCTTGGCGATCGCGATGATGTCGGCTTGCCGGCGTGGCACGCTCCGCAACGGATCAGGCGCCGTCCGATCCTGCCGCGCGCCGCTCATCGTGGCGGTCTCAGTGCGCGCCGCCCATGCGCCTGGTCTCGGGGGCGCGCCGTCCACGCACGACGATGACCACGCCGAGCAGCAGCAGGGCTCCCTTGATGATGTCGCGTTGCCAGTCTGACCAGCCGAGCAGTGCCGTCCCGCTGACCAGAACCGCGAGCAGCAGCACGGCGAGCAGGGTGCCAAGGACGTTCGGCTGACCGAACTTGATCACCATGCCGCCCAGCAGCACCGACGTCAGGCCATCGATGAAGAACGACGAGCCTATCCTCGGCTGGCCGGAATCAAGGCTGGCGGTCAGCAGCACACCGGCGAGCGCGGCCGTCACGCCCTAGATGAGGTAGAGCCGCAGGGGCAGCCGGCGCGCCGGCACGCCGGCCTCGACGATCGCGTTGCGGTTCTGCTCCATCGCGTAGAGGTAATGCCCGAACACCAGCCGTTCCTGCACGAACCAGGCGATGCCGTAGAGCGCGATGGTGAGCAGGCCGACCGCGGGGAAGAAGCCGAAGCTGGTATCGAGAAAACGGCCGACGAAACCCGCATTGCCGATCTCGAGCGACGATCCGGCCCCGATCACCGCCGCCATTGACCGGGCGAAGCCGCCGGTCGCGAGCGTGGTGATCAGCGCCGGCAAGCGCAGATAGCCGACCAGGACCCCGTTGATCACGCCGACGCCGACGCCCGACGCCAGCCCGACCGCGCAGGCGAGCGGCCAGCCATGGCCGGCATGCACCAGGCCGGCGGCCAGCATGTCGGCGAGTGCCGCCACCTCCATGAAGCTGATGTCGATCTCACCCGACGCGATCACCCAGGTGACACCGAGGAACATGATCCCGGAGATGCTTGCCGAGCGGAGGATTTTGCTGACATTGCCCGCATCGGCGAAGTCGGGTCGCAACAGCGAGAACGTCACCACCAGCGCGATCAGGATCAGGACCAGGCTGTAGCGCACCGGCGATTGCCGTCTGGGTGGCTGCATCACCGCGGCGTCGCGCGCCTGCATGGCAAGGTCGCTCATGCCGCGACCCCTGCGCGGCCAGTCCGGCTCAGACGACGCAAGGCCTCAACGAAGCGCGGATCAAACACCGATATCGCCACCACCAGGACAATGCTAATGATCGCGTCACCGAAATAATAGGGCACGCTCAGCAGGGTGAAACCGTTCAGCATCGCCGAAATCAGCAAGGTTCCGGCGAATGTCGCCGGGATCGACGCGGTTCCGAACAGCGCCGCGCCGAGATAGACCGACGCGAAGGCCGGTGTCAGGAAGCCGTCGCCGGCGCTCGGATCGGCCTGACCGGCCTCGGCGCAATGCAGGATGCCGGCCCAGACCGACAGCGCCGCGGTCAGCACGAAGGCCGACGCGACGTAGAGACGCACGCTGATCCCGGAGAACAGGGCCGAGCGCGGATTTTCGCCAGTCGCGTAAAAGCCGCGGCCGAAGCGCGACCGGTGCAGCACCACCCAGGCGAGCGCGTAGAGGACCAGCATGAAGAAGATCGGCGCGTCGAGATAGGCGATCTGCCGGTCGTTGATGTCGAGGATGCCAGATTCCATGAAGTTGTCGGAGATCGTGGCGCCGTTGCTGTAGATATATGACAGACCATAGGTGATCGAGCCCATCGCGATCGTCGTCACGATGTCCGGCAGGCCGATGACGCTGATCGCGATGCCGTTCAGCAGGCCGCACGCTGCCCCGATCGCGATCCCGCCGGCGATGCTGGTCAGCAGCGGATAGCCGAGCGCGATCAGCCATCCGGTCGACATCGCGCCGAGCGAGGCGATGCCAGGGAACGAGAGGTCGAACCGACGAACGACAATGACGAAGGTCAGTCCGAGTCCGGCGATACCATCAGCCGACATGTGACGGAGAATGGCCGACACGTTGTTGCGGGTCAGATACTGCGGCGACAGCGCACCGAACACGATCGCGACGAGCACCAGCAAGCCGGCGAAGGATCCGAGCCGAAGCGCGAGCGAGCGGTTCATGCCGCCGGCCTCCCGATCGCGGCCGGCTCCGTCGCGGAGGCTTGCTGCGCGCTCATGATGCCAGCGGTCAGCAACTGATCGCGCGTGATCGCGTCGGCGTCGGCCGCCAGCGCGATCCTGCCTTTGTAGAGCGCGATGACCCGATCGGCGAGCCCGTAGACCTCGTCGCAATCCGACGACATCACGATCACCGCCTTGGTCGCGGCGAGCTCGCGCATCAGCGCGTAGAGCTTGGTACGCGCGCCGATATCAACGCCGACCGTCGGCTCGACGAAGATGTAGATGTCGGCCGCGGCATGCAGACCCTTGGCGATCACGATCTTCTGCTGATTGCCGCCACTGAACTGGCCGGCGGCGCGCTGCACGTCGGGCGGCTGCAGCGACACGCGGCCGGCGAGATCGACGCTGGTGCGCCGCTCGGCGGCCAGCCGCATCAGGCCGACCGAGGAGGCGGCCCGGCGGAGGTTGGCGAGCGTCATGTTGAACGCGACGTCACGCGACATCGTGAGACCCTCGGTGCGACGGTCGCCGGGCACGAGGAAAATCCCCTGACGCAAGGCGACGCCGGTGTCGCGGAGCGTCACCTGACGGGTATTGATCAGAATCTCGCCACCATCCGGCTGTGTCACCCCGAACAGGCATTTGGACAACTCGTCCATGCCGGAGCCTACGAGCCCGAACACGCCCACGATCTCGCCGCGGCGCGCCAGCAGATCGATCGCCTCGAACTCCCCGCGCCGCCCGAGCCCTCGCGCCTCCAGCAGCGTGTCCGTCGGCGACCCGTTCCGGTCAGGATAAAGCTCCCCCGCGCGCTCGCCCAGCATCATCTCGGGGATCGATACGCCCTGGCGGCTCGCGTCCGCCGAACGCATCGTCCCGACGTTCCGGCCGCCACGAAAGATCGTGAACCGATCAGCAATCTCGTAGACCTCTTCCAGCCGATGCGTGATGTAGACGATCGCGATCTTCGCGTCCTTGAGCGCCCGCATCAGGCGGAACAGCAGCGCCTTTTCCCGCTCGGTCAGCGTCGATGTCGGCTCGTCAAGGATGAGGACCTCGATGTCGTCGCGGGTCAAGGCGTGCAGCACGGCGATCACTTCGCGGTCGACCGCGGCCATGCCGCCGACCTTCTGGTTGAGATCGATCCCGATCGGAAACCGCTTCAGCAGCTCGTCGGCGCGGGCCCGCAACGAGCCGCGATCAAAGCGCCCGAACAGTCCTGACGCCCGTCGCTCGCGCGCGAGATAGATGTTCTCATAGCCGGACAGGCCATCCACCAGCTCCGGATGCTGCTGCACCGCCGCCACGCCATGCTCGATCGCATCACGCGGACCGGCGAAAGCAACCACCTTGCCGTTGATCTCGATCGTGCCAGCATCGTTCTGATAAACTCCGGACAGGATCTTGACGAGTGTCGACTTGCCGGCGCCATTCATCCCAAGCAAGGCGTGGATCTCGCCCCGCTCGAGTTCGAAGTTGACGCCGTCGAGCGCCTTGACCGGCCCGAATTGCTTCGTGATGCCGGTCATCCGCAACACCGTGTCGCTCATGCTCGCTCCGACCACGTTCTCAGAGAACGCGCGTCCAGCCTAGCGTCCGGTCAGCGCCCGGCTGGTCGTAGGTGTCGTAATGCGCGAGGTCGCCTTGCGCCAACGTGTCCGCCGTCACCGCGTAGACCGGGCTGATCAGCATCCGTGGCACCGGCCTACCCGCCAGCAGCTCGTGCGCGTAGAACACGTTCAGATAGCACATCTCATAGAAGCTCTGGGCAAGGCTGAGCTTCAGTGGCGTGTTGGCCTTTAGATACTCGAATGTCTGCTTGCCGCCATCGATGCTCGTCAGGAACACGCCCTCGCGATGCGCCGCCTTCACCGCGAGCGCGCCCTCAACCCCAGCGCCATCCCACGCGCACCAGATCGCGTTAAGATCGGCATGCTCCGTCAACACGTTGTCGACCGCCTGTCTCGGCGTGACGCTGCCGGCCATCGCGTAGGCCCAGTTCGACAGCACCTTGATCCCGGGATAGCGACTGAACGCAAGCTTCATTCCGAGCGTGCGCTCATCCCATGATTCGTTCTGCGGCAGGCTGACGGTGGCGACGTTGCCCTTGCCTCCGAGCTTCTTCGCCATCCACTCGGCCGTGTAGTAGCCCATGCCGAAATTGTCCGACAGCACGCTGTTGGTGACCAGGGTGCCCGGCACCAGGCTGTCCGAGACGAACACCGGAATACCCGCGTTGATCGCACGCTTGACCGCGGGTGCGATCGCGGCATCGTCGGCGGGACTGATGAACAACGCGTCCGGCCGGCCGGAGATCATCGAGTCGATCTGGTCTGATTGCTTCTTTGGATCAAACGCGGCGTCGGTGACCGTTGCCGTGCCACCCAGCTTCGCGATCGAGTCGGCATAGCCGTGCTGGATGTGCCGCCCGGACTCGTAGGTGGTCCAGCCCAGTGCCACGGCAAACCTGAAATCCTTCGCGCGCGCTGGTCGCGGACGCAGCAACTGGGTGGAGACAGCCAACGTCGTTGCTGCCGACAACAAGCCGCGCCGACTAAGCGGGGATTTCATCTGATTACCTTTGTCGTCTCCAAGGTCCATGAACTCAGTCATCACGCTCTCCCAGACTGTTGTTTGTGTTTGAAATCCCACGCGTCGATGGCAGGCGGTGTTCGCTCGAGCACCACGACAAGCCTACCGGACCTCCTCCATGGCGGGAGGGAATGGCGATGTGATACGGCCTAACGCCGCCTCGACCGCCTCGACGTCCTTGGCTGACAGCCGCAATCCCA
Source organism: uncultured Acetobacteraceae bacterium (assembly GCA_964246135.1). GTDB lineage: Bacteria > Pseudomonadota > Alphaproteobacteria > Acetobacterales > Acetobacteraceae > CAXTPV01. The sequence goes on from CAXTPV010000003.1 coordinate 24,479, forward strand.
GCTTGGTGCGTCGCCAGAGCGCGTCCGCCGCGTTGCGCACCCACTCGAACTCGACCAGGAAGCGCAACTCCGCCTCGGTGAAGTCGGCGCCGAACAGCTGGCCCAGATCCGCCGTGCGGGTTGCGCCGCCCAGAAGGGCGTAGGCGCGCGTGCCGTAGGTGCGGAAGAGACGACGCGCATGCTTGTCGGCGAGGAACGGGTAGCGGTGTCGCAAGGAGGCAAGCCCTGGCTCGAAGCCGTCGGTCGGGAAGTCGCCACCTGGCAACGCCGCCAGGCCTGTCCAGCCTTCTGCCTCACCATCCACCGGGCGCAGACGCGGAAGCAGCTTCGTCAGCGCCGCCTCGGCCAAGCGCCGGTAGGTGGTGATCTTGCCACCGAACACCGTCAGCAGAGGTGGCGTGCCATCGTCCCCCTCAAGCTTAAGCACGTAATCCCGGGTCGTGGCCTGAGCCGCGCCGTCGCCAGACTCGTCAAACAGCGGCCGCACACCGGAATACGTCCACACCACCATCTCGGGCGTCACCGGAACGCGGAGATATTCGGATGCGGAGGTGCAGAGATAGGCGATCTCGTCGGGTGTCGCGTGAACCGATCCCGGGTCTCCGGTGTAGTCGCGATCAGTCGTGCCCAGAAGCGTGAAGTCCTGCTCGTATGGGATGACGAAGAAGATGCGCTTGTCGGCATTCTGGAAGATGTAGCAGCCGTCATGCTTGTAGAGTCGTGGCACCACGATGTGGCTGCCCTGCACCAGCCGCACCGGAATACGTTCGTTGTCGCGCATGACCGACTGCGCGACGTCACCGACCCACGGACCCGAAGCGTTAATCAGCGAACGCGCCGCGATGTGGCGCTGGCGGCCTTCGTCATCCTGCAGCACGATGTCCCAGAGCCCGTGCAGCCGTTGGGCGGACACGCACCTGGTGTGCGGCTCGATGATCGCGCCATGATTGGCAGCGTCGCGGGCGTTCAGAACGACAAGGCGCGAATCCTCGACCCAGCAGTCGGAGTACTCGAACCCGCGCTTGAACTCCGGCTTGAGCGCATCGCCGATGTTGTCGCGCGCGAGGTTGACCGAGCGCGTGGGCGGGAGCTTCCTGCGGCCGCCGATATGGTCGTAGAGAAACAAGCCAAGCCGGAGTATCCACCGCGGACGCAGCTTGCGATGGTATGGCAGCACGAAGCGCAACGGCCAGATGATGTGTGGCGCGATGCCCCACAGGACTTCGCGCTCCAACAGCGACTCCCGCACCAGGCGGAATTCGTACTGCTCGAGGTAACGCAACCCGCCATGGACCAGCTTGGTCGACGCGCTTGACGTTCCCGACCCGAGATCACCCTGTTCGCAAAGGTGGACCCGCCAGCCCCGACCGGCCGCGTCCCTCGCTATGCCGCACCCGTTGATGCCGCCGCCGATGATCGCGATGTCGAACGCTTCGTTCGCCGCGCCGTGGCCCGGTTGCATCGGCTCCCCTTCCTAGGCCGGCCAGAACGGCCGCGCGAAGGAAAGAAGACCCCGGGAAAGCGAAAAGGCAAGCGATAAAGTTGCGTTTCGAACGAAAGCTAAAGGCGCGGCCTGTACCCGGCTGGTCAACGTCCGAGCAAGTTCAGCCTCGCGCCGTCTCAGGCCGCGACCTCGGACCCCTCGGGATGGAAGCTGGCATTCGGCGCGCCGGCGTCGAGCAGCTCGATCACATCGCCGATGCTGATCCGGCCCGCATTTTCCGGCACCAGGTTTTGGGCGAACATGACGCCACCCGATATTGCCCGACGGAAGCGGCCAAGGGTGCGCAACGGCTCGCTCTTGTCCGGCCGCTCCCCGGTTTCGGGATCGATCGTGGTGACGAGGCAGCGATCGCAAGCCTTCACGATTGAAAAGACCACCTCGCCGATCCGGATGCGTCTCCAGCCATCCTCCGCCCAGGGCTCCGCCTCGTCGATGACGAGGTTCGGCCTGAACCGTCCGATGGTAATCGGTGATGGCAGCCGGAGGTTGAGGTCGGCGAGCGATCCCAGCGAGGCGAGCAGCACCGGATAGCCGTCCGACAAGTTGACCGTGCTGTCTGCCGGCGCATACGCCGGATCGGTCGCGCGCGCCGTGGTGTCATGCAGCCAGACCAGTCGGCATGGGACCCCGATCGCGCGGCTGAGCAGGGAGGATGCCGCCTCGTCGGCCAGACGCACGGGCACGGTATCGGTCCAGAGGCTCGTGCTGATCACCGACGCGTCGGCAGCTGGAAATGGCACGTCAAGCGGTGGCTCGCCCGACACCATGATCGTGACGCCGGTCTCGGTGGCTTTCGCGCCGATCAACGCCATCGCCGGATGCGTGCGTTGCGTCAGGAAGGTTGCCGCCTCGTCGACCACCATCCAGCGCCGGTCGCCGGCCAAACCCCAGGGCTCCACGCGCGCGTGGTCGAACGAGCTGCCGCGCAGGGCTTTCACCGGATAGGTGCGTATGTCAACAAGGCGCATCGTCTCATCCCTCCTGCTGCATGACCGCGTTCGTCAGCACCAGATCGTCGCCCAACGTCGCAGCCGTGAACGGCCTACCACGACGGGTGACGACAAGCGCGACGCCGACGGCAAGGTAGGCAAGGAACAGGTAGGGAAAATACTTCACCGGCGCGGCCGGCACCGGGTAGACGCTACCGACGGCCGGGATGACCAGCAACGCTAACGAGGCGACGCAGAGGGCGACGTGCCCCGGCCGCATCTGACCGATCGAGCGGAGATAAACCGGGGCTGCCAGGCTGACCAGCACGTAAGGCACGATGAAGCCGAACGCCGCCAGCGTGCCGACATCGTTAAAGCTGTCGAGCAGCCCGACATGGAGAAGCGCGAAGCCGAACGCGACGACAAAGGCCAGCGCCGCCATGATGGTGATGCCGACATGCGGGGTCTCGTTGCGTGCATGCGCGCCGCCAAACATGTCGGGCAGCACGCCCTGACGACCCATCGTGTACATGATCCGGGCACCGGCGTTGACGCAGGACAGGTGCAGCGCAAAGAAGCTCAGCATCGCACCGGCGGCGAGCGGCGCCACCAGCACTTGCATGTGCGCAAGCGTCGCAAGCACGCTGAGCGGCGCGTCGATGGCGTCGAGCGTCGTCTTGTAGCCATGCGTCGCCTGCACCATGACCGTAGTGACGAACACGAAGAACACGCCCGAGATCACCAGGCTCAGGATCACCGCGCGCGGGATGTTCTTCAGCGGATTGCGCGCCTCCTCGCCGAAGGCGGTCGCGCATTCAAAGCCGACCAGGCTGAAGATCGCGACCACGATGCCAAGCCCGAGCGACGAGACGTGCAGGCTGGACAGCGTGTACTGGGCCGGGTCGATCGCAAAACCGTGCTGTCCGAGGGTGACAATGCAGAGCACGGTGATCAGCGCGACCGACACGCCTTCGAGCAACAGCATCAACATCGCCGAGAGCTGCACGTTCTTCCAGGCGCAGAACCAGGCGCAGCCGATGCAGACGAGGAACAGGATCGGTGCGGACACCGACAGGCCGATCATCGCCAGCAGCTTGCCGGCGAAGATCGAGAACCCGGTGATCCCGGCGACCGAAATCCCGAGATACGCCCAGATCAGCGACCAGCCGGCAATCCCGCCCGCGGTCGCGCCAAGTCCGTGCCGGACATAGGCGTACATCGAGCCCGCGAGTGCCGATCGGCGAGCAAACTGGTTGAGGTTGAGTGCTACGAACAGCAGCATCACGGTGCCGAGCGCGTACGACAGCCAGCTCCAATCGCCGGTGTTGGAATACATGACAGGAATGATCAGGGCGGCGGTCATGGTCGGCGAGATCAGCGCGATCGCCTGCGCCAGAAGCTCAAAAAATCCAAGACAGTTCTGTCTGAGTGCAACAGTGTACATCGCGAGGGCGCCTTCCCGACCGGCTGACCCGTGTGCGCCCCGGATTTTTGTGGAGGCAGCGTTCCTGTTCGATCACAAGCTAGCGATCACGGTGGCTCAGCAGCAACGTCCAGTTTCAGAAAGTTCAGGAGGCCAGTCACCATGCTAAGGAACTGGGAGCTGCGGCTTGTGCTGGACCGTTCAGGGCGGTCATCCTTCGGCACCCAGATCGTGCGGGCGGTGATCGATGACATGCGGGCCGGGCGGATCCTGCCCGGATCGGTACTACCCGGATCGCGGGTCCTCGCAAGCCGGCTCGGCGTCAGCCGCAAGACCATTGTCGAGGCGTTCGACGAGCTCGCATCGCAAGGCTGGGTCGCGACCGAGCCGCGACGCGGCACCTTCGTGGCACGCCCGCCCACGTCGGGATTGCCCGCTTCGGGATTGAGCGTGAGCACGGCGCCCGACCTCCGGCCCGCATTGGCCGAGACCGTCGCGACCGGGTTCCGCGGCCTCGATCCCGAGATCACGCACGAGGCCCCGGAACCTGGCGTTTTCGCGGTGGATGACGGCCTGCCCGATGCGCGGCTGCTGCCGACGTCGCTGATCGCGCGTGCCTATGGGCGTGCGCTCGCGGCATCCGCGCGCGCCAATGATCTCCGCTACGGCGACCCGCGTGGCGATGCGGCATTGCGCTCCGCGATCGCTGCCATGCTGACGCTTGAACGCGGCGTCGCCTGCACCTTGGATAATGTATGTGTAACACGTGGTAGCCAAATGGCGATCAACTTGATCCTGCGCGCCTTTGCGAGACCGGGCGATACGGTGGCGCTCGAGCGGCTGAGCTACGGGGTTGTGCGCGACATGGCACGCGCAGCGGGAGCGGTCACGGCTGCGGTCGAGATCGACGTTGGAGGCATGGACCTCAACAGCCTGGAAGCGCTCTGTCGCCGACAGCGGGTGCGGGTCGTGTACGTGACGCCGCACCATCAGTTTCCGACCACTGTCGTGATGCGGCCGGAACGCCGGATGCGGCTGCTGGCGCTGGCCGCGCAGTTCGGCTTTTTGGTGATCGAGGATGACTACGATCACGAGTTCCACTTCGAAGGCCGACCGCTGCTGCCGCTGATCGGCGCCGACCGGGACGGCCGCGTCGTGTATGTGGGCTCGCTGAGCAAGGTGCTGTCACCGAGTCTGCGTCTTGGCTACGCCGTCGGACCGTCACCGCTGATCGGTCGTATGGCGCGCGAGATCATGGCGCTCGATCGCCAAGGCGACCCGGTCACCGAACGCGCCGTCGCAGCCCTGATGCGCGATGGTGTCGTCCGCCGCCATGCGCGTCGGATTTTGCGAACCTATGCCGAGCGCCGCCTGCATGCGGCGCGACTGCTCCGCGAGCGCTGCGGGTCCTACCTTGATTTTGACCTGCCGGCGGGCGGCCTCGCCTTCTGGCTGCGCCTCCGGCCGGCACTCGAGCCTTCGCATCTCGCGGACGCCGCTAGGCGGCGAGGAGTCCTGCTCCTGCCGGCGCGTCTCTATGGAGACGGCGGCCTCGGAGCGCGCGGATGTCGCCTTGGCTTCGCAAGCCTGACCGAACCCGAGTTTTCGGGCGTGATCGACCACCTCGATCAGGCCGCGCGGTTCTGCCTCTCGCAGGCGGGAACCGCCGTGGCGCGCGCGTGATAGATCAACCGCCCGGCGCCAGGAGCATACGCCTTCCGAGCGCCGGGGGCTTGCTACTCGCCAGTCATGGCCGGTCGGTCGAGCGCCGGCTCGACCGAGACCACGGACTCCTGCGCCGCTCGATACATGCCATGGGCACGGCACCAAGAGGCCGCCGCGCCAACCGGCTTGACGAGCCAGTCCCACAAGACAACCCGCTTGCCACGCCTGATCCAAGGCGTCCGCAGCATTTCCACGACCAGGCCAGGGTCCTTTAATGGGATGTCGCCGATGCAGAGATCGAGGCGAGTGTCGTCGGGGTTCACCTCCCATGCGGCGGGAAAGTAGGCGACGAGCGCGCGCGGCGGACGGGACGCGGTCGGCGTCGCGCCCAGCGCCTGCGCGGCCGCGCAGATCGGACTTAAGCCCTGTAAGGGAATAGCTCGACAAAGCGGCGTGGCACGCGGGTTAAGCTCGATGATCACGGCCTCGTTGGTGCGCGGATCGACAATGAAGTCGAGGCCAATGAAACCGGACAGGTTGAAACGCCGGGCGAGACGCCGGGCACCGGCCAGAAGCTCCGGCCGATCGACGATCCGGACGATGGTCGATGGACCGAACGGCCGGGCGCTCTGTTCTCGCTCGGCGATGGTGGCACCAAGCACCTCGCCCTTGTCGCAAAACAATGCGAGGTCGCCGACCCGCCCCGCGACCAGCCGCTGCGCGCTGAGCGCCGGCGTCTGCCGACTGAGCCGATCCACCAGAGGATACGGATCGCCGTTCACCAGCCAGCGTTTGAGCGCCGACGGCAGGGACGGGCGCGCGAGCAACGCCTCGCAGGCGGCGTCGATCCGGGACGGCGTCTCGACCACCCGAACACCCGCGCCCCCCGAAGTGCCGTCCGCCTTGACGACGATCTCGCCTGGGGCCTCCCCCATCCAGGCCGCGAGGACCTCGCGCGAGGTGAACTCGATCGCATCTGGTGTCAGCAGCCCCGCCGCCCGGATCGCCTCGATCGTGCCGGTCCTGGAAGTGAGAAGCTCCCAGAACTCGGGCGGCCCCAGTGACCGCTCGATGAGGGCCCGCTCGGCCGCCGAGCCGCGCGCATGGAGCGCGTGAAGGCAAAGGCGGGCGCGCTCATCGGCCGGCACCAGGAAATCCGGGGCGGCGCGCCTGACCGCGCGCGACAGCGACGCCACGGGCCGGAACGGGCGCTGATGCGCGAGCATCTCAAGGCGTCCGGCCCCGACCGGGTGCCCGCGCGGGCAGAGCACCGAGACGTGCAGCCCGGCTTCGCGGAGATGATGCGCGAGCATGGCGTCAGATGCCCACCACGTGGTGGTGACGACCAGCACGCGCGGCGCATGAGCCGTCCCGGGCGCATCCGGGCGCGGCATGATCGACGACCGTCCGACGGGATCGGGCGCGAATGAGGTGGGATGAGATTGGTTCATGTGCCTGCCAGAATGCCCGGACCTGCCACGTTATCGCTTGTCATAACACATAGCAGAGGTTAGTCTACGAACCATGAACATGCAGCACCTCGTGGTCCCAGGTTACAACTCCCAATCCGATACGTCGCTCGGCGCCGAGAAGATGACTCGCTCCGATCAGGCTCCCGACAAGGGGCTGGTCGAGGTGGCTGTCATCGGAGCAGGACCGTACGGCCTGTCGCTGGCGGCTCATCTGCGTCATGCGGGCGTGAAGTTCCGTATTTTCGGGCCGCCGATGTCGATGTGGCGCACCCGTATGCCGCGCGGCATGAACCTGAAATCAGAGCCGTTCGCCTCAACCCTGTATGATCCCGGCAACACGTTCCCGATTTCACGCTACTGCGAGGAGCGTGGCATCCCACACGACAAGATCGGGCTGCCGGTCTCGAACAAGTTGTTCTGCGACTACGCCGAGGAGTTCCAGAAGCGTTTCGTCCCCGACCTGGACACGCGACTGGTGACATCGGTGCGTCAGGTCACCGATGGGTTCGAGGTTGAGCTCGCTGATGGAGAAACCGCCCGGTTCCAGAGGGTGGTGGTGGCGGTTGGCATCAGCCACTACTCGCATACCCCACCGGAATGGGCGCATATTTCCTCCAAGCTGCTGTCGCACTCTTCGACGGAAAACCTCGGGCGCTTCGCGGGTCAGCGCGTGGCGGTGATCGGGTCCGGCGCCTCGGCGGTGGACTGCGCGATCGAACTCGCGTCGCTCGGCACCGACACGCATCTGCTCACCCGTCAGCCGAAGCTAAACTTCAACCTGCCGCCCCGCAAACGCACATTGCGTGACAAGTTGCGTGCACCGATGTCGCCGGTTGGGCCCTCATGGAAGGGCGTGCTGTGCTCGCATCTGCCATTGCTGTTCTTCATGATGCCGGAGAAATTCCGGCTTGAGGTGACACGGCGGTTTCTCGGCCCGGCTCCCTGCTGGTTCACACGCGAACCGTTCGAGCGCAGCGTGGTGCTGCATCCGTCGATCGGCACGCTGACAATGCGGGACGATGGTGACAAGGTCACCGTCGAGATGGAAGGTACGGGCGATGATCGTACGCTCAGCGTCGACCATGTGATCGCCGCGACCGGCTACCGTCCCGACCTCCGGCGTCTCGAGTTCCTTGATCCTTCCCTGCTGTCGCGCATTAAGGAAGTGCGTCAGACGCCGATCCTGACGCCTCGCTTTGAGTCCTCGGTTCCCGGACTCTTCTTCATCGGCGTCAGCGCATCCAACACTTTCGGACCGATGCTACGCTTTGCCTACGGCGCGGAGTTCGCCGCCAGGCGCTTGTCACACCACCTCGTCCGCGCGTCAAAGCGGGCACAGCGGGTTGTCACCTCAGCCTAACGCTGCCCGATCAACGCACGCCACCAGTTATCCCGTCATTTCAGGCGGTCGCTTCGGAAGAAGCGACCGCCTTTTTGCGTCGCGGGCGAGCGTGGGTCGTCTGCACGCACGCGTCGCGGAAAGATACCTTGACTCCGTTGAACGTCGCTTTCTCTGCCTTCCTTGATCAAAGCCTGGCTTAAGCTACAGTGGGAGCCCTGGTGATCGGTTGAGCCACCTACTTGGCTGTCCTGTGCCACGTATTTGGAGAAAGGAGCTTTCGGAATGACCGCGGTTGCGGATGGTGGCTTTGTGCTGAAGCTGGCCGGAAAACGCTCGATTCGGGCGGCAAGGCTGATCGATCAGGTCACCGGACACCTGCGGCTTGCGCGCCCCACGGTGATGGTCAGCGGCTTCTGGCGAAGCGGAACAACCTGGCTGCAGGAGTACCTCGCCACGAGCCTTGATGCCAGAACTGTGTTTGAGCCGCTCGCTCCGCAGAACCGGACGCGTGGACGCATGCTAGAGCAGGCTGGGTTTACCGATGCACATCACCGTGAGGCCTACATTCCCGGCCGGGCTGCTGCGGAGGATCCAATGTGGTCTTATCTGGACCGCACCTTTCGGGGTCTGACCACCAGCAACGAACTTCTGATGGCGCGGTCGTCGCTGCGGCAGTCCTTCCGACGTCTTGTCGTCATGAAGGACGTTCGGCTCCAGATGAACCTGGACGCGGTGCATCACCGCTACCAGGTTCCGATCATACACATACGTCGGCACCCTTGCGCGGTCGTCTCGAGCGTTATCGCGGCGCGGTTCTGGTGGAGTTTCGACAATGTGCGACTGGCTGATCTCGTCAGACCGTTCGAGCAGGAACTCCGTCAAGGTGGGCTCTGGGCGAAATTGGACGACAAGGCGCTCGATGCGGACGGCATCTCCCGGATCGCGACCTATTGGGCAATCACTGAAAGCTTTGTCGACAAGGCCGTAGAGAACCAGCCTTGGGCGCTGATTATTCCCTATGAGCAAGCCGTCCTCGCTCCATCGATCTCACTCAAAAGCGTCTTCGGGCTCATCGGGCGGGCGCCGCGACGATCCGACGAGATCGTTGTCGACTCAATCAGCACCCGCGCTTCGTTGCGAGGCACTGATGTCTCGCTGCGTCCGAAGGCGTGGCAGACGCGCCTGTCGCCGCGTGACATCGGGCGTATCCTTGACATTGCCCGCTTGTTCTATCCGAAAAGCGGCTACGGTTTGGCTGGCGAGACGACCATCGGGGCCTGATCAGACTTCGGCACTCAACGTTGCTGGCCGGGATCCCGACTGCCCCCAGGGCCAGGACGGTAGGTGGAGAGAGTGTTTGCCGATGACGACCGAGACTGAGCGAAGAGCGGCCTTGCAGCGCGTCAACGATGCGTCCGACATTTCGCATCTTGAGCAGCTCGAAGCCGAAAGCATTCACATCATGCGTGAAGTTGTCGCCGAGTGCGACAATTCGGTGATGCTCTATTCGGTCGGCAAGGACAGCGCCGTTATGCTGCACCTTGCTGCCAAAGCGTTTGCCCCATCGCCACCGCCGTTTCCGTTGCTGCACGTCGACACAACCTGGAAATTCCAGGCGATGTACGCGATGCGCGAGCGGATGGCATCTGAACATGGCATGCGCCTGATCGTCCATCACAATCCGGAAGCGGTTCGGCTCGGCATCAACCCGTTCGACCACGGCTCGGCTGTTCACACTGACATGTGGAAGACCGAGGGATTGAAGCAGGCGCTGCAAGCAGGCGGCTTTGATGCCGCGTTCGGGGGCGCGCGACGCGATGAGGAACAATCGCGCGCGAAGGAGCGAATTTTCTCATTCCGAAGCGCTGCCCATCGCTGGGATCCGAAGGCGCAACGTCCGGAACTCTGGCGCACCTACAACACCCGACACAGCAAGGACGAGTCGCTGCGCGTGTTCCCGATCTCGAACTGGACCGAGCTCGATGTCTGGCAGTACATCTACATCAACAACATTCCCATCCCTGATCTCTACTTCGCGGCACCTCGGCCGGTCGTCGAGCGGGAGGGACGGTTGATCATGGTCGATGATGAGCGCTTCCGACTGGGTAGCGGGGAGACGCCATCGACGAGAACCATACGGTTTCGAACACTCGGATGCTATCCGCTCACCGGTGCCATCGAGAGCGAAGCGGCGACATTGACCGCCATCATTCGTGAAACGCTGCTGACCAAAACGTCGGAACGGCAGGGACGTGCCATTGATCACGACCAGTCCGCATCAATGGAAAAGAAGAAGCAGGAAGGCTACTTCTGATGGCGCCCGCCTTGGATATGATTGAAGTCAGCACCGAGGAGTACCTGGAGCGGCATCGTACCAAATCACTGCTCCGTTTCATCACCTGCGGTTCGGTCGACGATGGCAAGTCGACCTTAATCGGTCGGCTGCTATTCGACAGCAAAATGCTGTTCGAGGATCAGCTCGAAGCACTCGAACGCGATTCCAAGAGGGTCGGCACGCAAGGCCAGGACATTGACTTTGCTCTCCTTGTCGATGGATTGGCCGCCGAGCGCGAGCAGGGCATCACCATCGACGTCGCCTACCGCTTCTTCTCGACGGATCGACGCAAGTTCATCGTCGCCGACACGCCCGGGCACGAGCAGTACACGCGCAACATGGCAACCGGCGCGTCGACCGCCGATCTCGCGGTGATCCTGGTTGACGCGCGCAAGGGCGTGCTGACCCAGACACGTCGGCACAGCTTCATCGTCAACCTGCTCGGCATTCGCCACGTTGTGCTCGCAATCAACAAGATGGACCTCGTCGGCTGGTCTCGTGACCGCTACGAGGACATCCTTGCTGATTACACCAGTTTCGCTGGCGAACTCGGGATCGCGAACATCACGGCGATCCCGATCTCCGGCCTCAGGGGCGACAACATCGCCGAGCTCGGTTCGCATTCTCCCTGGTATAAGGGGCCCACGCTGTTGCGCCATCTTGAAACCGTCGAGATCGACCGGGCGTCGCAGGCGCGGCGGCCGTTCCGAATGGCGGTGCAATGGGTCAATCGTCCGAACCATGAGTTTCGCGGCTTCTGCGGGCTTGTCTCATCCGGCGTCGTCGCTGTCGGCGATCGTGTTCGCGTCCTTCCCTCGGGCCAGACGAGCACCATCGCTTCAATCCTGCTCGGGACCAGGTCGTTGGAACGTGCCTATGCCGGGCTTTCGGTCGCGCTGACGCTTGACGACGAAATAGACGTCTCACGCGGCGATGTCATGGCGAACGCCGACCGGCCGGTCGAAGTCGCGGATCAGTTCTCGGCCACACTGGTCTGGATGGCCGACGATCACCTGCTGGCTGGACGCCCCTACTGGATGAAGCTTGGCACCGCGCAGATCGCGGCACAGATCACGGCGATCAGGCACAAGATCAACGTGAACACGCTGGAGCACATCGCGGCCAGGACGCTCGACGCTAACGATATCGGCCTGTGCAACATCAGCCTCGATCGGCCGGTCCCGTTCGAATTGTATGACGAAAATCGTGATCTCGGCGGCTTCATCCTGATCGACCGCGTGACGAACGCGACGGTCGGTGCCGGCGTGATCCACTTCGCGCTAAGACGCGCGCACAACATCCACTGGCAGGCACTCGACGTCACCCGTGAAAGCCGCGCAGCGATCAAGGGACAGAAACCGGCCGTCCTGTGGTTCACCGGTCTGTCGGGCGCGGGCAAGTCGACCATCGCGAGCCTGCTCGAAAAGCGCCTGCACGCCGCGGGACGTCACACCGTTCTCCTGGACGGCGACAATGTGCGTCATGGCCTCAATCGCGACCTCGGTTTCACCGATGAGGATCGGGTCGAGAACATCAGGCGCGTGGCCGAGGTCGCCCGCCTGATGGCCGATGCCGGGCTGATCGTCCTGGTGTCGTTCATCTCTCCGTTCCGGGCTGAACGCGCACTGGCACGGTCGCGCCTGCCGGCAGGAGAGTTCCTGGAAGTGTTCGTCTCGACGCCGCTCGCGGTCGCAGAGGACCGCGACCCGAAAGGTCTCTACCAGAAGGCACGCAACGGGGAGCTCACCCACTTCACGGGCATTGACAGCCCGTACGAGGCACCCGAGCAGCCCGAGATCGTGCTTGATACGATCGGGCAGACGCCAGAGGACAATGTCGGTCTCCTGATGGCGCTGCTTCACGACAACGGACTGCTTGGGACTTAGAAGCCGACGAGGCTCGGAGCCGGTCGGGCCGCTGCTCGCGGCCCGATTCTGCACGCGCCCTACCCGTTGTCGCTATCGCCGCCGCCCTGATCGCCACCCTCGTCGCCGGGTGCGCCAGACGACGGCGTCACCGCCACGAACAGCATCTGACCGTCGCGGACGATGCGGAGCGCGATCGTGGCGTTGCTCTGGATCGCCTTGTGCAGCGCCCCCGCCGCCTGTCCAGGCGAGGCGATCGACTGGTTGCCGACGCCGACGATCACGTCGCCCGCCTGCAGTCCAGCCTGTTCCGCCTGGCTGCCCTGCTTGACCTGCTTGACCACCGCGCCGTGCGTGCTCTCGTCAAGCCCGAGCTGCTGGCGGAGGTCAGAGGTGAGTGGCGCCAACGCCAGGCCGAAGCTCTGGCCAGCGTCCGCTGCGGCCTCGGTGGCGGTCGATCCGAGCTTGGCGATGGTGACGTCGGTCTGCGCCGCCTTGCTGTTGCGCACGTAGTCGACATGGGCGACCGCGCCCGGGGTGATGCCGGCAATATCGATCGCGAGTTCGCGCGGCGAGCCGACATGGGTGCCGTTCACCGACGTGATGACGTCGCCCGGCTTGAGCGACGAGCGGCTGGCGGGACTGCCATCCTGGATGCTGGCGACAAGTGCACCGCGCGCGTCCGCGCCCTCGTCGCCAGGCAGCGAAAGCGCCTTGGCCATCGCCGGGCTCACGTTCTGCGCCTCGACGCCGAGATAGCCGCGAGTCACGTGGCCGGTCGTCTCGAGCTGCTGCACGATGTTGCGCACGAGGTTCGACGGGATCGCAAAACCGATGCCGATCGAGCCGCCGGACGGCGAGTAGATCGCGGTGTTGATGCCGACCACCTTTCCGTCCTGGGTGAACAGCGGCCCGCCAGAGTTGCCGCGATTGATCGGGGCGTCAATCTGGATGAAGTTGTCGTAGTTGCCCTCTCCGATGTCGCGTCCACGCGCCGAGACGATGCCGGCGGTCACCGTGCCGCCGAGGCCGAACGGGTTGCCGACCGCGACCACCCACTGCCCGGGCTCGACGTCGTCAGAGTTGCCGAGCGCGATGAACGCCAGCTTGCCCGGCGACTTGACCTTCAGCACCGCGATGTCGGTGCGGGTGTCGCGGCCGATCACCTTGGCCGGCAGCACCGAGCCGTCATCAAGCGTGACCGACACCGAGCTCGCGCCCTTGACCACGTGGTTGTTGGTCACGATCGTGCCGTTCGCGTCGATGATGAAGCCCGACCCCTTCGCCTCCATCGTGTGGTGCTGCGGCTGGTGTGGCGTCATCCCCCCGAACGGGAACGGGAACGGAAACGGCATCTGTCCCTGCGCGCCCTGATCGCTGCCCTGGTCGCCACCCGCATCCGCGGAGTCCTCGCCCTTGATGATCGAGGTGATCGAGACCACCGCGGGCTTGACCTGCTTGACCAGGCCCGAGAAGTCCGGAAGCCGCTCGGCCGGCCCCTGCGGCTTGATCACCTGCGCCTCGGCTCCCGGCAGCACTGCCTGCCGCAAGCTGTGGCTGCCGAGGCCGTCGACCGCCAGCGCCGTCGTCGCCAGCAACACGGTCGCGGCAGGGCGCCGCCTCTTGTTGGTGTCAGACATTGATCCTGATCCCGTCCTGCTGTGGGCGCGTTCGCCGCATATCACCGCCCCAATACCGCGGTGATCGCGTCCGGCGCTTTGCGCGTCCGTGAAGCATTGGTCATGTTGGTAAGGTTAGGGTGCCCCCGAGCTCATGGAACCCACGACTCTCATGAAAGCCGCGGCGCTCATGAAAGAAATCGCGGAGCAGTTCGGCCGCGTCCGTCTCGCGCAATCCGCCGATGATCTCGGGCCGGTGCAGGCATCCGGGCTGGGCGAACAGGCGTGGTCCATGCTCGACACCACCGCCTTTGGCATCGTAGGCGCCGAACACCACGCGGTCGACCCGGAAGTGCACCAAAGCCGCAGCGCACATCGGACAGGGCTCGAGCGTCGTGACCAGGGTGCAGCCGACCAGCCGAGTGCTGCCGAACGCCGGCGACGCCGCCCGCATCGCCAGCAACTCGGCATGCGCCGACGCATCGCGCCTTGCCTCGACCTCGTTGCCGCAAGCGGCCAGCATGGCGCCATCAGGGCCAAGCACCAGGGCGCCCACCGGAACCTCGCCGCGTCGTCCGGCCGCGACCGCGAGTTCGAGCGCCAGCGCCATCGCGGCACTGTCAGCGCCAGGCCTCCTCACCGGGCTACCCGCTGCGTCCATCACCATAACTCCCGGCACCCTCCTGGCCGCCACGAGATGGATCGTCCATATGCGAGCGCCAATGCCGAATGAACACGCTCCCTTGCCCGATCGCCCCAAGTCTCGCCGGCCGCTGATCGGCGTGACCCTCGACGCGGAGCTGCCAGGCGGCTGGTCCGCGTTTCCCTGGTATGCGCTGCGAGCCGGCTACCTCGACGCGGTGGCGGCGGCCGGCGGGCTGCCGGTGGCGCTCGGCCATCGCCAGGATCTGACGGCAGCGACGCTCGACGCCATCGACGGCCTGGTGGTCACCGGGGGCGCGTTCGATGTCGATCCGGTGCTCTACGGCGACAACGCGCGTCATCCGAGCGTCGCCCTCAAGGCGGCGCGCACCGCGGCCGAGTTCGCGCTGCTCGAGGGCGCGATCTCCCGCTCGATGCCGGTGTTGGGCATCTGCGGTGGCATGCAGCTGCTCGCGGTCGCACTCGGCGGCACGCTGATCCAGCACATCCCGGACAGCCTGCCGGACGCGCTGGCGCACGAGCAACCAAACCCGCGCGACGAGCCCAGCCACGAGGTCGCGATCGCCGCGGGCTCGTGCCTGCACGCGATCACCGGACAGACGACCATGCGGGTCAACTCCTCGCACCATCAGGCGGTGCGTTCCCCCGGCCGTGCCCTGGTCTCCGCGGTGGCGCCCGACGGCGTGATCGAGGCGATCGAGCAGCCCGAGGCGCGGCACTTTGCGATCGGCGTCCAGTGGCACCCTGAGTTCGGCATCGATCCCGGCGATCAACGTCTGTTCCGATGCTTCGTCGAGGCGGCCGGAGGGTGAGCGCGACCGACGCGGACCCGCGCCCGCACGCCGCCAGAAGTGGCGAACGCATCGCCAAGTGGC
>CAXTPV010000003.1:40180-42442 GCA_964246135.1 uncultured Acetobacteraceae bacterium
CCCCCAGCTGGGGCCACCCCAGCGCCTGGGGCGGCGGCCGCGGGGGGGGCCCCCGCGGGCGCCACGCCGAGCGGATGCTTGGCGAAGGGCGCATATCGCTCAACGGCGCCAAGGTGGCGCACCCTGCGACCTTCGTTGCCCCGGGCGACATCGTCCAGGTCGATGGCCGCGTCGTCGACGCTCCCGACCGCTCCCGTCTCTGGCGCTACCACAAGCCCGACGGCCTCGTGACCACCCACCGCGACCCGCAAGGCCGCACCACCATCTTCGATCGCATGCCGGACGCCATGCCACGCGTGGTGACGATCGGCCGTCTCGACCTCAACAGCGAGGGCCTGCTGCTGCTGACCAATGATGGCGGCCTCAAGCGCCGTCTCGAACTACCGGCGAATGGCTGGATCCGCCGCTACCGCGTGCGCGTGTGGGGCAGCGTCGACGAGCGCGCGCTCGCGCGCCTGGCCGAAGGCGCCACGCTCGAAGGCGAGCGCACCGGCCCGATCGAGGCCGGCCTCGACAGCCGGCGCGGCGATAATTCCTGGCTCAGCGTCTCGCTGCGCGAAGGCCGCTATCGCGAGGTTCGGCGCGTGATGGCCTCGCTCGAACTCACCGTCACCCGGCTGATCCGTGTCGCGTATGGCCCGTTCCAGCTCGGCCAGCTCCGGCCCGGCGAGATCGATGAAATACCGGGCAAGGTCATACGCGAGCAGCTTTCCTCCAAGCCGGGCTGAACCTTGAGGTCGCATGCAAGCAGGCGGCTGGCGTCCCGGCCATCCTGTCACTAGCCGGCGCCGGTGCGGATCATCGCTGGTGCCTGGCGCGGCCGCGCCCTCGCCGCCCCCGCGGGTGACACTCGCCCGACGGCCG
This sequence comes from uncultured Acetobacteraceae bacterium, assembly GCA_964246135.1. Lineage (GTDB taxonomy): Bacteria > Pseudomonadota > Alphaproteobacteria > Acetobacterales > Acetobacteraceae > CAXTPV01. The sequence goes on from CAXTPV010000003.1 coordinate 41,045, forward strand.
CCCGCGTACGCCAGGCGATGTTCGACATCCTGGCGCACGCGCCCTGGGGCGGCGCGCTCGATGACGCGCGGGTGCTTGACGCGTTCGCGGGAAGCGGCGCGCTTGGCCTGGAGGCATTGTCGCGTGGGGCAACGAGCGTCGCCTTTCTTGAACGCGACCGGCTGGCGATCGCCGCCATACGCGCCAACATCGCCGCCTGCGACGCCGCGACGAGGAGCACGGTCTTCGCGACTGACGTGTTCAGGCCACCCCGGTGCCCGCATCAGGCCGCGACGCTCGCCTTCATCGATCCGCCCTATCGGCAGGATGCGCCGTCGCGGGCGGTGACGGCGCTCGCCGCCGCCGGGTGGATCGCGGCCGGCACGCTGCTGGTGATCGAGACCGGCAGCGACGAGATCGCGCCATCGGCCGGGGCGTTGCTGGCGCTGCGCCAGCATGGGGCGGCCCGCCTCGCGTTCATCCGGATGGCATGAGGCCTTCTGCGCGGGCATGGTCCCCCTCTATGATGGGACCGTTGATGCGATCGATGGAGCGACGCCCCTGATGCAAGCCGGCTTCTCGACCGCCGCGAGACGATTGGCCTCTCCGCAGCTCCAGGCCCGGTTCCAGAGCCGGCTCGCGGAGCTCGCCGGATTGCTGCTCGGCATCGCCGGCATCTCGCTCGGCCTGGCGCTGCTGACCTACTCGCCGGCCGATCCATCGTTCGACACCGCCAGCGCCGGCCCGGTGCGCAACGTGGCGGGCCGTCCTGGCGCCTACATCGCCGACCTGATGCTGCAATGGTTCGGGCTCGCGGGAGCGTTACCGGCCGTCTGCCTGCTCGCCTGGGCCTGGCGCGTCGCATCGCATCGCGGGCTCGGTTCGGTGACGCTGCGGCTCGCGTCGCTGTTCGCGGCGCTGCCCGCGGCCGCCGCCGTGCTCGCGGCGGTGCCGGAGCTGCTGCATGTGAGCGCCGCGTGGCCAGGGCCGGCCGGACCCGGGGGCGCCACCGGCATGACGATCAAAGGCAGCGCGCTCGATGCTGGGCGCGGGCTGCTCGGACCGCTCGGCGGCTACCTGGTCTGGCTCGCCGGCGTGATACTGGCAGCCCTGCTGACAACGTTGGCGATCGGCCTGTCGGCGGGAGAATGGCGGGGAACCGCGCGGGCCGCCGGTCACGCGATCCGCCTGCCCTTTCGGCTGCGTCCGAGCGCCAGACGCCGGCGCGCCGTTTCGCCGAGGCACCGTCGCTTCGACGTGCGTGACCGAGAGCGCACGCAAGGCGATGATCAGGAACGCGGCGCTGACCACGCCTCGCTGCTGGAAGTGGCGACCCGGCGCGGCCTCGACCCACTGGCTGCGATCCCCTTCTCCGAACCGACATCCGGCACGGATCGAACCTCCGCCTCGCTCGTCAGG
>CAXTPV010000004.1:0-36513 GCA_964246135.1 uncultured Acetobacteraceae bacterium
AGCCTCGGCCAGCGCCTTGACTCGGCCGTGATACAGATAGGAGCCGCGATCAAAGACGACCGCGCGGACGCCGGCCGCGAGCGCGCGTTCGGCGACCAGCTTGCCAACCGCAGACGCTGCGTCCCGATTGGCGCCTATCCTGACCTCCTGCTTGATCAAACCATCCAACGTGGAAGCGGCAGCCAGAGTGTAGCCCGCAGCATCATCGATCACCTGGGCGTAGATGTTTTTGCCCGAGCGGAACACAGATAGCCGAGGACGACCCGATACCTTCTGGCGAAGCTTAAAGCGGAGACGAACTCGCCTGCGCTCTCGAAGATCCATCCGCGCACTCACTTCTTCTTACCTTCTTTACGCCTGACAATCTCGGTGTCATAGCGTACACCCTTGCCCTTGTATGGCTCCGGGGGCCTATAACGCCGGATGTCAAGAGCGACCTGCCCAACCTTCTGCTTGTCCGCGCCAGTGATAGTGACTGCCGTCGGGCGCGGGGTAGTGATGGTGATCCCAGAAGGAATCAAATAAGCGACTGGATGCGAGAAGCCAAGGTTAAGCTCGAGCTTGCCGCCAGCTACAGCAGCACGATACCCAGTACCAGTGATCTCAAGCGTTTTGGTATAACCCACCGACACGCCTTGAACCAAGCTGGCGACCAACGCCCGCGTGGTGCCCCACATCATCTGCGCACGGCGCTCGGCATTACGCGGCGCCACAGTCACCTTACCATCTGCCACGACAGTCTCGACCGCATCCGAGAGCTTCATGCTCAACGCGCCGAGCTTGCCGCGCGCTGTCAGCGTATCACCCACAACCGCGATCTCAACCCCGACTGGGATTTCGATGGGATACTTGCCCACACGTGACATGATCAGGTCCTCAAAAAACGCGACACAGGACTTCACCACCGACGTTGGCGGCGCGTGCCTCGGCATCACTCAACACACCGCGTGGTGTTGAGAGGATCGACACGCCGAGCCCAGCGTAGACGCGCGGCAACTCCTTGATCTTGGCGTAGACGCGCCGACCAGGCTTGGACACCCGATGGATTTCTTTGATCACCGGCTCGCCATCATTATATTTCAGCTCGATTTTAAGCTGGGCGATTCCTGGCTTAACCTCTTCGCTGCTAAATCCGCGTATATAGCCTTCGCGGCGTAGTGCCTCCAGCACGCTTGCTCGCAGTCTAGAAGCAGGCGCACGGCACGCTGTGTGACGGCTCTTCTGAGCATTTCGTATGCGGGTGAGCATGTCGCCCAGCGGATCGGACATCGACATCGAACGCGCCCCCTACCAGCTCGACTTGACCATACCCGGAATTTGCCCGGAGCTAGCTAAGTCTCGCAACGCTATGCGGCATAGCTTGAACTTGCGATAATTTGAGCGCGAGCGACCCGTCAGCCCGCAACGTAGCTTGACACGAGTCCGGCTGCCATTACGCGGGAGTTGAGCAAGACGCATCGTTGCTTCAAATCGTTCCTCCACCGAGACGTGACGATTTCGCGTGATGGTCTTCAACGCAGTGCGCTTAACGCGATCACGCGCCGCCATGCTCTCGCGCTTCTCGTTACGATTGATCGCCGACGCCTTGGCCATGACTTGATCACCCTCCGGAACCTGCCGGCATCAGCCGACGGTTTTCCTGCGTTGGACGTGTTAACTGACAAAGGGAAGCTCAAACGCCTTCAACAAGGCCTTCGCCTCGACATTATCACGGGCACTGGTCACAAAGATAATGTCCATACCACGCACCTTGTCGACCTTGTCGTAATTGATCTCTGGAAAGACAATCTGCTCCTTGAGCCCCATCGCGAAATTGCCACGGCCATCAAAGCCTTTACCAGCCGGCAAGCCGCGAAAGTCACGAACCCTGGGCATCGCGATCGTCACCAAACGATCGAGGAACTCGAACATGCGGGCCCTACGCAGCGTCACTTTGCAACCGATCGGAAGGCCCTCTCGTATCTTAAAGCCGGCGATCGCCTTTTTGGCCACGGTCTTGACCGGCTTTTGCCCGGCGATCAGCGTCATATCGGCGACTGCAGCATCAAGCTTCTTCTGATCGCCAGCTGCCTCGCCGACCCCCATGTTGACGACGATCTTCTCAAGTCGAGGCACCTGCATGATGTTGCCGTAGCCGAACTGCTCACGCAGCGCCGGCCTAATTTCATCATAGTATCGCCGCGCAAGGCGCGAGCGAGACGAAGTGTCTGGTTCTGCATTCGTGTCTGGCATCGCGCTATTCCTCAGCCCTCGACCAACTCGCTGGTCACCTTAGCGACACGTACCTTCACTCCGTCAACTACCCGAAATCCGACCCTTGTCGGCTTGCCGGTCTTCGGATCGATGAGCTTCAGGTTCGACAAATGGATCGGCGCCTCTTGCTCTAAAATGCCGCCCAGCTGACCAGCACCACGGGGTTTCCGGTGACGCTTGACCAATCGGACGCCCCGCACGATTGCACGCTCTATCGCCGGCAGCACCTGCATAACCTCACCACGAATTCCCTTTTGCGCTCCAGTAATCACCTCGACTTGATCACCTTTCTTGATGCGGGCGGCCATTACAGCACCTCCGGCGCTAAGGAGATGATCTTCATGAATCGGCGCGCGCGCAACTCGCGAACTACAGGACCAAAGATTCGGGTACCGATCGGCTCGGATTGCTTATTGATCAATACCGCAGCGTTGCGGTCAAAGCGGATTGCGCTGCCATCTGGCCGCCGAACCGCAGCCGCGGTCCGGACAATAACAGCCTGATGCACGTCGCCTTTCTTTACCTTGCCACGTGGAATAGCTTCCTTGACAGACACCACGATGACGTCCCCGACCGAGGCTGTCTTACGCTTGGATCCGCCCAACACCTTAATGCACTGGACCCGTCGGGCACCCGAGTTGTCCGCAACATCAAGGTTGGTCTCGGGATGAATCATGTTGCTTCGTCCTTACGCCACTTGCGAGGCCTGCGCCTCATTGCCTTGAGACGGCAGCGACACAACTCCGCGGAACGGCTGACCGTTCCTCAACACCACAGTCCAAGTCTTCCGCTTGCTGATTGGCGGGCACTCCTCGATGCGAACAGTGTCACCGACCTGGCAGGTGTTCAGCTCGTCATGGGCAGCGTACTTTTTCGACCGGCGAATAAACTTCTTATAAAGCGGGTGCATAACGCGACGCTCGACGGAGACCGTGACGGTCTTGTCCATCTTGTCGCTTGTGACCCGCCCCGTGAGGACGCGCTTTGGCATCGCCCCTACCCTTTCGCCGTTTGATCCGTAGCCCGGGCACTCGCCTGAGCCTGGATCGTCTTTATCCGAGCAATTTCGCGTCGGGCGACGCGAACTCGCGCAACGCCCTCTTGCTGCCCGGTCGCACGCTGGAAACGGAGGTTGAACTGCTCCCGCTTGAGGTCCAGCAGAAGTGCCGTCAGCTCGTCCGGAGTTCTGGCGCGGAGATCGGCGGATGTTGTGGACTTCGCCATCTCAGATGTCTCCCACCCGAGTGATGAACTTGGTCTTGACCGGCAGCTTGGCCGCCCCGAGTGTCAGTGCCTCGCGGGCCACTTCAGGCGGCACACCGTCGATCTCGAACATGATACGGCCAGGATGCACGCGAGCGACCCAGAACTCAGGACTACCCTTGCCCGAACCCATCCGCACCTCAGCGGGCTTTGTTGACACTGGGAGATCCGGAAATATCCGGATCCACACGCGGCCAGCACGCTTCATCGCACGGGTGATTGCGCGTCTCGAAGCCTCGATCTGTCGGGCGGTGATCCGCTCCGGCTCCAGGGCCTTGAGTCCAAACGCACCAAAGTTCAGGGTAAAACCACCTTTAGCCAAACCATGAATTCGGCCTTTGTGTGCCTTGCGGTACTTGCTCCGCTTTGGAGACATCATTGCACTTGTTCCTTGCGGCCGCTAACGTTGCGGCGCTTGCTCAGCGGCGCGCCTATCTTGCGCCGAAGGGTCGTGCGTCAAGATTTCACCTTTAAACACCCACACCTTTACGCCGCAAGTCCCATAGGTAGTCTTGGCGGTGGCAGTCCCGTAGTCAATGTCAGCACGAAGCGTGTGCAATGGTACTCGGCCTTCGCGATACCACTCGGTGCGCGCAATCTCAGCGCCACCAAGCCGACCACCACAGTTGATCCGGATACCCTGTGCACCAAGACGCATTGCTGACTGGACCGCACGCTTCATAGCCCGTCGGAAAGCAACTCGGCGCTCGAGCTGCTGAGCGATGTTCTCGGCGACAAGGGTCGCGTCAATCTCTGGCTTGCGTATCTCAACGATGTTCAGCGTAACCTCAGCCTTTGACATTCGGGCGAGCTCACGACGCAACACTTCGATCGCCTCGCCCTTTTTCCCGATCACCACACCAGGTCGAGCCGCATATATGGTCACCCGAGGCTTCTTCGCCGGACGCTCGATCACCACCCTAGAGACACCAGCACCAGAAAGCTTCTTGCGCAGATACGTGCGTAGTTTCAGGTCAGCGAGCAGCAAGCTTGAGTAGTCGTGTCCGGCATACCACCGGCTATCCCAGGTGCGATTGACGCCCAGCCGAAGACCGATCGGATTAACTTTGTGTCCCATCTCAAGCGGCCTTCTTGTTCTCGACTGAGCCAGACGCTTCAACACGCTCGCTGACTACGATCTTGAGGTGACTGAACCATTTCTCAACACGTGACGACTTACCGCGTCCACGTGCCATGAAGCGGCGCATTACCATTGATTTGCCAACTTCGGCGCGGGTCACAACAAGCCTATCAACGTCGAGTTGGTGGTTGTTTTCAGCGTTTGCGATCGCGCTTTCTAGCGCTTTGCGTACCGCATGCGCGATCCGACGCTTGCTGAACGTCAACCGTGCCACGGCTTGACCTGCAGGCAAATTCCGAATGGTTGCTACGACAAGGTTCAATTTTCGTGGGCTGACCCGCAAGTTGCTCAGAACGACTTGAGCCTCGGTGTCGGCAAGAGAGCGCTGATGCTTTGGCTTGCTCATATCAGCCCCGCTTGGCCTTTTTGTCGGAAGAATGACCCGTGAACGTGCGAGTAGGCGAGAACTCACCGAACTTGTGGCCAACCATGTTTTCATTGACCTGCACGGGTAGGAACTTGTGACCGTTGTAAACGCCAAACGTTAGCCCGACAAACTGCGGCAGCACCGTCGAACGGCGCGACCAAATCTTAATTATCTCGTTCCGACCGGACGCGCGCGCATCATCGGCTTTCTTCAGCATATACCCGTCTACGAACGGGCCTTTCCAAACGGACCGCGCCATAACCTGAAACCTCGTTTACTTGCCGATCTTGCGACGGCGGACAATCAGGCCGTCAGTTCGCTTATTAACACGCGTCTTGTAGCCTTTGGTGGGAATGCCCCAGGGCGTCACCGGATGACGGCCACCGGAAGTACGACCTTCACCCCCACCGTGCGGATGATCGACCGGGTTCATGACTACGCCACGCTGGTGAGGCTTGCGCCCCATCCACCGTGAGCGGCCCGCCTTGCCGAGCTCTTGGTTCATGTTATCGGGGTTTGACACAGCGCCGATCGTCGCTAGACACTCACCGCGCACCATCCGAACCTCGCCCGACTGCAACTTGACCTGAGCGTATCCGGAGTCTTTCCCAACAAGCTGCGCGTAGGTGCCCGCTGCGCGCGCCAACTTACCGCCGGCACCCTGCTTTAGCTCCACATTATGAACGATTGTGCCGACCGGAATGGCCGCCAACGGCATGGCATTACCAGGCTTAATATCGGCGCGTTGGCCAGCTACTACCTGATCGCCAACTTTGAGCCGCTGAGGTGCGAGGATGTACGAGAGCTCCCCATCCGAATACTTGATTAACGCAATGAACGCTGTTCGATTTGGGTCATATTCAAGTCGCTCTACAGTCGCTGGAAGATCAAACTTGTGGCGATGAAAATCGACCAGCCGGTAACTTTGCTTATGACCACCCCCGCGAAAACGCGACGTAATCCGGCCGTGATTGTTGCGACCACCGGAATGTGACTTGCCTTCCGTCAGCAACTTGACTGGCTTGCCGTGCCAAAGCTCGCCGCGATCAATCAACACGGTTCCACGTAGGCTCGCAGTGACCGGCTTGAAGTGTCTGAGTGCCATACGACGATCCTCGGTCAGACAAGCTTTGTGGTCGGGTCGATAGTTTGACCTGCCACCAACTTCACGTAGGCCTTCTTGACGTCCGAGCGACGACCAGGCCTGCCCTTGAACCGCTTCAGCTTACCCTTTTGTACCACCGTGTTAACACCTAAAACGCTAACGCCGAACAATCCCTCAATCGCCGCCTTTATCTCAAACTTGGTGGCACCGATAGCTACGCGAAACACTACATGGTCGTGTTCCGACAACGCGGTCGCCTTCTCGGTGATTACTGGAGCTCGGATCACGTCGAACATTGTCTCTCGTGACATCCGCGTCGCTGCACGGCGCAGGCTTAGCACGTTGGTCACCCTAGTCTCTCCCGCAGCGCAGTCACACCAGCCCGAGTGATTGCCAGGATGTCATGGTTGAGGATGTCGTAAACGTTTGCACCAGCGGTGGGCAACACGTCGATGCGGTGCAGGTTCGAAGCCGCACGCGAGAACTCTTCGTCCACGACGCCATCAACCACCAAAACCGATTTCCAACCCAGCTCGCTAACATTCCGGGCCAAGTCACGCGTCTTGCCCGATGACTCAGCACTCTCAATCATCACAAGTTTACCATCTACAGCCTTCTGAGAAAGTGCCGAGATTAGCCCAAGCCGTCGGACCTTTTTTGGCAAAGTGTAACCGTGATCGCGGACAACCGGACCGTGCACCGCACCACCAGTACGAAACTGCGGTGCCCGAAGTGAGCCCTGTCGCGCATTACCAGTACCTTTCTGCCTGTAGGGCTTCTTGGTCGTGCCCGAGACCTCACCCATACCCTTAACCTTGTGCTTGCCTGCCCGCCGCTTTTGCAACTGCCAGTGAACCACTCGCGCCATGATATCAGGCCGCGGGATCGCCCCGAAAATCTCGGGCGGCAACTCAATCGTGCCTGACGCCTTACCAGCCAGCGTCCTAATTTCGAACTCCATCCCGGCGCCCTCAGCCTGCTACAGGGGCGACAAGTGCCGCCGGATATGGTGCGTCGGCGTGACGCACCCGCTTGACCGCATCGCGTACGAGTACGAACTCGCCCTTACCCCCGGGGACTGCCCCTCTCACCAAAATCAGACCACGTAGTTCATCGGTCCCCGCAACCTCAAGGTTCAGCGTCGTCACCCGCTTATGACCCAAGTGACCTGCCATCTTCTTATTCTTGAACGTCTTACCGGGATCCTGGCGATTACCGGTCGAACCGTGACTACGGTGACTGACAGATACGCCATGAGAAGCCTCAAGGCCGCCGAAGTTCCAACGCTTCATCGCACCTGCAAAGCCTTTGCCCTTGCTTTTCGCAGTAACATCAACTTTCTGACCAGTAACAAGGTGCGCCGCAGACAGCATCATGCCTACGTCCAACAAAGCGTCATCATTTACGCGGAACTCAACGAGCCGCGTCTTTGGCTCCACCTTCGCTCTTGCGAAATGCCCGCGGTTTGACTTGCTGACGTTCTTAACCTTGGCACGCACGGCGCCGAGTTGGACCGCATTGTAGCCGTCGCCGGCGGTGGTACGGGCACCCACGACCTGCAAAGCATCGAGATGCAGCACGGTAACCGGCACGTGGGTTCCGTCATCCTTAAACATCCGGGTCATGCCCAACTTGCGTGCGAGAAGCCCTGTGCGCATTATTCTGATCCGGTCCGTGGATTAAATCTTGATCTCAACGTCGACGCCCGCCGCGAGATCAAGCTTCATCAGCGCGTCCACAGTCTGGGGAGTCGGCTCGACAATATCAAGCAGACGGCGATGCGTTCTGATCTCGAACTGCTCGCGGCTTTTCTTGTCAACGTGCGGCGACCGATTTACGGTGAACTTCTCGATGTGGGTCGGCAATGGGATCGGCCCCCGCACCCGCGCACCCGTCCGCCGTGCCGTGTTAACGATCTCCTTCGTGCTGTTATCCAACACGCGATGATCATACGCCTTCAGGCGAATACGAATGTTCTGGTTGTCCATAACCACCTAGTCCAGCTGGGATACGCGGATCCGAAGAAGTGACGTCACGCTGTGATCGTTGCTACCACACCGGCGCCCACCGTCCGACCGCCCTCCCTAATCGCAAAACGAAGGCCTTCGTCCATGGCAATGGGCGCGATCAGCTCAACATCCATTGATACGTTATCACCTGGCATCACCATTTCGGTGCCCTCCGGGAGCTGCACAATGCCAGTCACATCCGTCGTCCGAAAGTAGAACTGCGGCCGATAGTTAGTGAAGAAAGGCGTATGACGACCTCCTTCTTCCTTCGTCAGGATGTAGGCTTCAGCCTTGAACTTTGTATGCGGGGTAATTGATCCAGGCTTGCTCAATACCTGACCTCGCTCAACGTCTTCCCGCTTTGTCCCACGTAACAGCGCTCCAATGTTGTCGCCAGCCTCGCCGCGGTCGAGCAACTTACGAAACATCTCGACCCCAGTCACAATCGTCTTGACCGTCGGCCGAATTCCGACAATCTCAACCTCGTCGCCGACGTTCACAATGCCTCGCTCGACGCGACCAGTTACGACGGTCCCACGTCCAGAAATTGAGAACACATCCTCAATCGGCATCAGAAATGGCCGGTCAATCGGGCGATCAGGCTGTGGGATGTAGTCGTCGACGGCCTTCATTAGCTCTAGAACCGACTGCTCGCCAAGCTCGGGCTGCTTGTCCTGAAGGGTGCAGAGTGCCGAGCCCTTTACAATTGGGATGTCATCCCCCGGAAACTGGTATGAGGAAAGGAGCTCTCGCACCTCCATTTCCACAAGCTCAAGTAACTCAGGGTCGTCGACCTGGTCGACCTTGTTCAGATACACGACTAGGGCCGGGACACCCACCTGACGCGCGAGAAGGATGTGCTCGCGGGTTTGTGGCATCGGTCCATCGGCAGCAGACACAACAAGAATGGCGCCGTCCATTTGCGCCGCACCGGTTATCATGTTCTTCACGTAGTCGGCATGACCCGGGCAGTCGACGTGAGCGTAATGCCGCGCCGCCGTCTCGTACTCAACGTGAGCGGTTGAGATTGTGATGCCGCGCGCACGCTCTTCAGGCGCCTTGTCAATCTGATCGTAAGCCGTGTAGGTAGCGCCACCGCTCTTAGCGAGTGTTTTGGTTATAGCTGCTGTTAGCGACGTCTTACCGTGGTCGACATGACCGATCGTGCCGATATTACAGTGCGGTTTATTCCGCTCGAATTTCGCCTTACCCATCGTCGTCTCTCCGTGGCCGGCTGGTCCTGCCGAGTTTCGGTTGATCCAAGCGATCTGTCGCTTCACCAGCGATAGTGGCTGAACGCCTTGTTGGCCTCGGCCATCCGATGCGTGTCCTCGCGCTTCTTTACCGCGGCACCGCGATTGTTCACTGCGTCATTCAGCTCATTGCTCAGCCTATCCTCCATTGTATGCTCGCCGCGCTTGCGTGAAGCGTCGATGATCCATCGGATGGCCAATGCCTGACGACGTTCGGTACGAACTTCGACCGGTACCTGGTAGGTAGCGCCGCCAACGCGACGGGAGCGAACTTCTACTGCCGGCTTCACGTTCTCCAGCGCCTCATGGAACAATCGCACCGGATCCGCCGCACCGCCGCCCCGACGACGCAGGGTGTCGAGCGCACCATAGACGATACCTTCTGCTGCAGACTTTTTTCCATCATACATCAACGCGTTCATGAAACGCGTCACAACTTGGTCGCCAAACTTAGGGTCCGGCAGGATCTCGCGCTTCACGGCGCGACGGCGGCGGCTCATCGAAGTCTCCCTTTCACTTCGGACGCTTTGCACCGTAGAGGGAACGACGCTGACGTCGTTTCGCAATCCCTTGAGTATCCAGCACACCACGCAGGATATGATACCGCACGCCCGGAAGGTCTTTCACGCGGCCACCGCGGATCAAAACCACCGAATGCTCTTGCAAGTTGTGCCCCTCACCGGGAATGTAGCTCACCACCTCATAGCCGTTGGTCAGTCGAACCTTGGCGACCTTACGCAACGCCGAGTTCGGCTTCTTCGGGGTAACGGTGTAAACGCGCGTGCACACGCCGCGTTTCTGCGGGCAGCCCTGCAGCGCCGGGACCTTGTTACGCTTAGCGGCGGGCTCACGCCCGTTAGCGATTAGCTGGTTGATGGTCGGCATCTGCCCTCGTCCCGGTTCCGCAGCCTTCCCGAACACTTGTCGCGCCGCCAACATAGCAAGTCGCACGATTGTGGGCTAAGCCCACCCGCGCGAAGGTGTCACATCGCGATTGGCCTTAGCGTCTCACCAGAGGAGACGCGGCGCCATCCACGCAGGTACGAACTATGCGACGGCCAACCAAACGTATTAGGGTCAGCCGAGGGCAAACAACTACGAGGCAGAGCCAGGTGAGTCAAGAGGCGGAGGGCCGGAGGAAATCAGCGCCCTACAGCGTACCTGGTGGGAGGACGATCTTCTACGCTGCATCCAGTCTCTGTTCGGAAGATGGCCATGCTGATGTGCAAACGTCATCGGTCTCCTTATTTCCTCGGACGCAATCCACTTGCCTTACCGTTCACAGGAAGCCTAGTCCGAAGGCATTTGATCATGTTCTGTCTAGATAATCGAGCGACTCGTTGCCAACGTTCAAGGGAGCGAGTGAGCATGAGGAGTCACCTGCGTTGAAGGAATAACGGGCCCGAGGAATGTTCCTCCGACCCAAACAGATCAGCGTCGGAGACTAGGGCCTAAACAGGGTCAAGGGGCAACGTCCCGGCCCTGCTTGCCTCGTTCGCTATAGCCGCTGCTACTCCGCCGCTCGGGACGGCAACGCCGGCGTATCCTGACGTGGCAGCCCGCGCTGCTTGTCGCGACCCGCAGCCACCTGCTTCAGCCGGTTCATCACCGACCCCGTGCCCGCCGGGATCAGCCGCCCAACAATCACGTTTTCCTTGAGCCCATTCAGCGTATCAACCTTGCCCGCGGTAGCCGCCTCGGTCAGCACGCGTGTGGTCTCCTGGAATGACGCGGCCGAGATGAAGCTGTGCGTCTGCAGGCTCGCCTTTGTGATACCTTGTAGCACCGGCATCGCGACGGCCAGGCGCTCGTTGTCGCGAAGGCGCTTGGCGTTCTCGCCCTCGAACTCAATCCGGTCGATCGTCTCGCCGACTAGGTAAGTCGTGTCGCCCGGATCGAGCACCTCCACCTTCTGCAACATCTGGCGCACGATCACCTCGATATGTTTGTCGTTGATCTTCACGCCCTGCAATCGATAGACGTCCTGAATCTCGTTTACGAGGTAATCGGACAGAGCCTCAACACCAAGCACCTTCAGGATGTCATGCGGGACGCGGGGGCCATCGACCAGCGGGTCGCCCCGACGGACAAAGTCGCCTTCCTGGACGGAGACGTGCTTGCCCTTCGGGATCAGGTAGTCGGTCTCCTCGCTTGTCTCATCATTCTTGACGATAACCCGGCGCTTGGCCTTGTAGTCCTTGCCGAACTCGATACGACCATCGGTTTCAGCGATGATCGCGTGGTCCTTCGGCCGCCTGGCCTCGAACAGCTCGGCGACACGCGGCAAGCCACCAGTGATGTCGCGTGTCTTCGAGCCTTCGCGCGGGATGCGCGCGAGCACGTCGCCAGCATGCACGGTCGACCCATTTTCCACTGACAAAATCGAGTCGGGGCTAAGAAAATAGCGTGCATCAGTGCCGTTCGGCAGCTTCAGCACCTCACCCTTGTCGTCCTTCAATTGCAGGCGCGGCCGTAGATCGACGCCCTTCGCCGCCTGTTTGTAGTCGACGACCACCTTGGACGAGAGGCCGGTGACTTCGTCGACACGTTCGACCAGCGTGATGCTGTCGATCAGGTCAAGATACTCCACTGTGCCGGCGCGCTCTGTGATAATCGGCAAAGTATACGGGTCCCATTCAGCCAACTTTTGCAAGCGAGACACCTGTGCGCCCTCATCAGTCAGAAGGCGGGCGCCATACGGCACCCGGAAGCGGGCGCGTTCGGTCTTCTTATCGTCAAGTAGTACGATCTCGCAGTTGCGCGACATGACCACTGGTACGCCCTGGCTGTTCGCGACGACCGCGCGGTTACGAAGTGACACCGTGCCATCATGTGATGCCTCCACAGCCGAGACCTCGGCGCCACGCTGGGCGGCGCCGCCGATGTGGAAGGTGCGCATGGTGAGCTGAGTGCCCGGCTCACCGATTGATTGCGCCGCAATGACGCCGACGGCCTCGCCGATATTGACCGGTGTGCCGCGGGCAAGATCGCGCCCGTAGCAGCGGCCACACACGCCGACCCGGCTGTCACAGGTCAGGACTGATCGTATCAGCATTGTCTCGACACCCGCAGTCTCGACCGCCTCCGCTTCGACCTCGCCGATCAGCGTATTGCGCGGCAACACAACGCCGCCGGACACCGGATCCAGCACATCGGCCGCAGTCGTGCGGCCAAGAATGCGCTCGGACAATGAGGCGACGACCTCGCCCCCATCCATCACCGCACGCACCGTCAGTCCACGCTCGGTGCCGCAATCATCCTCAACGATGATGCAATCCTGCGCGACATCGACCAAACGGCGGGTCAGATAGCCGGAGTTCGCCGTCTTGAGCGCGGTGTCGGCAAGGCCCTTGCGGGCGCCATGGGTGGAAGTGAAGTAGTCGAGAACCGACAGCCCTTCCTTAAAGTTGGCGATGATCGGCTGCTCGATGATTTCGCCCGAAGGTTTGGCCATCAGGCCGCGCATGCCAGCGAGCTGCTTCATCTGCGCCGGCGAGCCGCGGGCGCCTGAGTGACTCATCATCCAGACGGCGTTGGTCTGCTTGCCGGGTTTCTGCGTCGAGATCTCCTTCATCATCGCGGCCTGCACCTCGTCGGTGCAACGCGACCAGGCATCGACTACCTTGTTGTAGCGCTCGCCGGCGGTGATCAAGCCATCCTGATACTGCTGCTCGAACTCTTTGACCTCCGCCTGTGTGCGCTCGACAAGTCCGCTCTTCTCGTCAGGAATAATCAAATCATCCTTGCCGAACGAGATGCCGGCCTTGGCCGCCTGACCAAAGCCGAGGCCCATCAGCCGGTCGGCGAAGATCACGCATTCCTTCTGGCCACAATGGCGATACACCGCGTCGATGACGTCCGACACGTTCTTCTTGGTCAACTGCTTGTTTATCAGCGCGAACGGCACATTATGGTGCTTCGGCAGGATCTGTCCGATCAGCATTCGTCCCGCAGTGGTGACCAAGGTCTCGCGCCGGCGCGTGCCGTCGGCGTCAACCATGTCAACCCGGCCTCGAATTTTGTCGTGCAGCTTGATTGCGTGGGCGTGCAACGCCGCCTCGATCTCGCCGATGGAGCTGAAGCCTGGCGCGCCGCGTACGGTGATGCGGCCCTCAGCATCTACCTCGTTGCGATCGGGCGTTTGACGGAACTCCGCGGTCTCAAGGCTGAGATAATAGAGTCCAAGGACGATGTCCTGGCTCGGCACGATGATTGGTTTGCCGTTGGCCGGGCTCAGGATGTTGTTCGTGCTCATCATCAGCACACGCGCCTCGAGCTGCGCCTCAAGCGACAGTGGTACGTGCACGGCCATCTGATCACCGTCGAAATCGGCGTTGAACGCGGTGCAGACCAGCGGATGCAGCTGTATCGCCTTGCCCTCGATCAGCACTGGCTCGAACGCCTGGATGCCAAGCCGATGCAATGTCGGCGCCCGGTTCAGCATCACGGGATGCTCGCGTATAACCTCTTCGAGGATGTCCCACACCTCGGGACGCTCCTTCTCCACCATCCGCTTGGCAGCCTTGATGGTGGTGGCGTGGCCGTACTTCTCGAGCTTGCTGTAGATGAAGGGCTTGAACAGCTCGAGCGCCATCTTCTTCGGCAGGCCGCACTGGTGCAGCTTCAGTTCGGGACCGACGACGATCACTGACCGGCCGGAATAGTCGACGCGCTTGCCAAGCAGGTTCTGCCGGAAGCGTCCCTGCTTGCCCTTGAGCATGTCAGAAAGCGACTTCAGCGGACGCTTGTTCGCCCCCGTGATAGCGCGGCCGCGCCGCCCATTATCGAACAGCGCATCGACACTTTCCTGGAGCATGCGCTTCTCGTTGCGCACGATGATGTCAGGCGCACGCAACTCTATCAGTCGCTTCAAACGATTGTTACGATTTATCACGCGCCGGTAGAGGTCATTCAAGTCCGAGGTGGCGAACCGGCCACCATCGAGCGGCACCAGCGGGCGCAACTCGGGCGGAATCACTGGCACGACCTCAAGGATCATCCACTCAGGCTTGGCGCCAGACTCAGAGAACGCCTCGATCAGCTTGAGGCGCTTGACCAGCTTCTTGCGCTTGGCCTCAGACGTCGTATCCTTGAGCTCGCCACGAAGCTGCACCTTCTCGGCATCGCAATCGATGTTCTGCAAGATCGACTTGATCGCCTCGGCACCGATGCCGGCCTTAAACCCATCATCGCCGAACTCGTCCTGCTTGGACGTCAACTGGTCTTCAGTGAGCAACGAGTGCAGCTTGAGGTCCGTCAGCCCGGGCTCGAGCACCACGTAGCTCTCGAAGTAGAGAATTTTCTCGAGCTCTTTTAGCGTCAGGTCGACCATCAGGCCGATGCGGCTTGGCAGCGACTTCAGAAACCAGATGTGCGCGACCGGGCTCGCGAGCTCGATATGACCCATCCGCTCACGCCTGACCTTGGCCAGCGTGACCTCGACGCCACACTTCTCGCAGATAATGCCGCGAAACTTCATCCGCTTGTACTTGCCGCAGAGGCACTCGTAATCCTTGATCGGCCCAAAAATGCGGGCGCAGAACAGGCCATCGCGCTCAGGCTTAAAGGTTCGGTAGTTGATCGTTTCCGGCTTCTTGATCTCGCCATACGACCATGAC
Source organism: uncultured Acetobacteraceae bacterium (assembly GCA_964246135.1). Classification (GTDB taxonomy): domain Bacteria; phylum Pseudomonadota; class Alphaproteobacteria; order Acetobacterales; family Acetobacteraceae; genus CAXTPV01. The sequence continues at coordinate 15,010 of CAXTPV010000004.1, forward strand.
CGGATTTGCTCCGACGAGGCCATCTGGATCTTGATCTGGTCGAAAGTCATGGCCTGGCCGGTCTGGCCAAGGATTTTCATCAGTTCATTCATGCGTCACCTTCATTCCAAGGGACCGTAGTGCAGGGAGCGGTGCTCCCCACGCCGAAATAGGCAGGAGGTCAGCGAAGGCGCACTAGGCGCCGCTCTGCTCGAGCTCCACGTTGAGGCCTAGCGACTTCAATTCCTTCACCAGGACGTTGAAGCTTTCCGGGATGCCGGCCTCGAAGTCGTCCTGCTCGCGCACGATCGCCTCGTAGACCTTGGTGCGGCCGGACACGTCGTCCGACTTCACCGTCAGCATCTCCTGGAGCGTGTAGGCGGCACCGTATGCCTCCAGCGCCCAGACCTCCATCTCACCGAAGCGCTGGCCGCCGAACTGCGCCTTTCCGCCCAACGGCTGCTGGGTGACAAGGCTGTATGGCCCAATTGAACGCGCGTGGATCTTGTCATCGACCAGGTGGTGCAGCTTCAACATATAGATGTAGCCGACCGTGACCTTGCGCTCGAACGGCTCACCGGTGCGGCCATCGGTCAGGGTGACCTGTCCAGAAGTGTCAAGACCAGCGCGGGTCAGCATCTCCTCGATATCTGCCATTGAGGCACCGTCGAACACAGGTGTGGCGATGGGTATTCCCTTGCGAATGTTCCCGCACAACTCGATCAACTGGACATCCGACCGTTCGGCGATCTCGTCAGCATAAACCTCGTCGCCATACACCTCACGCAGACGGGCAAGCAGCTCAGGACGTTGGCTGCCGCTGCGCTGATACTCGTCGACCAACTCACCGATCTGTCGCCCGAGATTGGCGCAGGCCCAGCCCAGATGCGTTTCTAGGATCTGCCCGACGTTCATCCTCGACGGCACGCCGAGCGGGTTCAACACAAGATCGACCGGCGTGCCGTCCTCCAAAAACGGCATGTCCTCGACAGGCACGACCCGGCTGACGACGCCCTTGTTGCCGTGCCGGCCGGCCATCTTGTCGCCCGGCTGCAGCTTTCGCTTCACCGCCACGAAAACCTTGACCATCTTCATCACGCCAGGCGGAAGCTCGTCGCCACGCTGAAGCTTCTCGACCTTGCTGTCGAAGCGTTCCTGCAAGCGCCCGACCGCCGCATCGAACTCGCGCTTAAGCGTCTCGATCTCAAGCGTCGCCTGGTCCGACGACACGCCGATGTTGCGCCAGGCGCCACGCGGATGCTCGGCGAGCACCTCGTCGGTGATCAACGTGCCGGCCTTGACACCCTTGAAGCCTGCTGCCGCCTTCTCGCCCAGCAGCTTCTCGCGCATCCGGTTCAGGAACGAGCGTTCCTGTATGGCGCGCTCGTCGCTGCGATCCTTGGCCAGCCGCTCGATCTCGGCGCGCTCGATTGCCATCGCACGTTCGTCCTTGTCGACGCCGCGGCGGTTGAACACACGCACGTCGACGATCGTGCCCGTCGTCCCGGGTGGCAGCTTGAGCGAGGTGTCACGTACGTCTGACGCCTTCTCGCCGAAGATCGCGCGGAGCAGCTTCTCCTCCGGCGTCATCGGGCTCTCGCCTTTTGGCGTGACCTTGCCGACTAGGATGTCGCCAGGGTTCACTTCGGCGCCAACGTAGACGATGCCGGCCTCGTCGAGGTTTCGCAACGCCTCCTCGCCAACGTTCGGGATGTCCCGGGTGATCTCCTCCTGGCCAAGCTTCGTGTCACGCGCCATCACCTCGAATTCCTCGATGTGGATGGAGGTGAACACGTCGTCGCGCGCGATGCGCTCTGAGATTAGGATCGAGTCCTCGAAGTTGTAGCCGTTCCAGGGCATGAACGCGCAGAGCACATTGCGACCAAGCGCGAGTTCTCCAAGCTCGGTTGAGGGGCCGTCGGCGATGATGTCACCGACCACCACGAGGTCGCCGACCCTGACCAGCGGGCGCTGGTTGATGCAGGTCGACTGATTGGAGCGCATGTACTTGCGAAGGCGATAGATGTCGACGCCCTGGGTGCCGCCGTCATCGCCGGTTGCGCGCACCACGATGCGGGCGCCATCGATCTGGTCAACCACGCCCGGTCGCCGAGCGATGATGGTGGCGCCCGAATCACGCGCGACCGCGGCCTCCATGCCGGTGCCAACCAGCGGCGCGTCCGACTGGATCAATGGCACCGCCTGACGCTGCATGTTCGAGCCCATCAGGGCACGGTTCGCATCGTCGTTTTCAAGGAACGGAATCAGGGCGGCGGCGACTGACACCAGCTGACGCGGCGACACGTCGCAGGCGGTTACGTCCTCCGGCCTCACCAGCCGGAAGTCGCCCGAACGACGCACGCTGACGAAGTCGTTGGTCAGCCGCCCCGAAGCATCATGCGGGGCGTCCGCCTGCGCTACGACCAGCCGCTCCTCCTCCATTGCCGAGAGGTATTTCCAGCCGTCCTGCAGCACGCCGCCCTTGACCAGCCTGTAGGGCGTCTCAATGAAGCCATACTTGTTGACCTTGGCGTAAGTCGCGAGCGAGTTGATCAGGCCGATGTTTGGGCCTTCCGGCGTCTCGATCGGGCAAATGCGGCCGTAATGGGTGGCGTGCACATCGCGTACCTCAAAGCCCGCCCGCTCACGGGTCAGGCCGCCCGGGCCAAGCGCCGATAGGCGACGCTTATGCGTCACTTCGGATAGCGGGTTGGTCTGGTCCATGAACTGGCTGAGCTGCGACGAGCCGAAGAACTCGCGCACTGCCGCGGCCGCCGGCTTCGCGTTGATCAGGTCATGCGGCATGACGGTGTCGATGTCGACCGAACCCATGCGCTCGCGGATCGCACGCTCCATGCGCAGCAGGCCGACGCGATACTGGTTCTCCATCAACTCGCCAACCGAGCGAACGCGACGATTGCCAAGGTTGTCGATGTCGTCGATTGTACCGCGGCCATCCTTCAGCTCGCATAACACCTTGACGGCCCGAAGGATGTCCTCCTTGCGTAGCACCCGCACCGTGTCCTCGGCGTCGAGGCCGAGACGCATGTTCATCTTCACCCGACCGACCGCCGACAGATCGTAGCGATCAGGATCGAAGAACAGGCCACGGAACAGCGCTTCCGCAGTGTCGGGCGTCGGCGGCTCGCCCGGACGCATGACGCGATAAATATCGACCAGCGCGTCATCGCGCGACGTGTTCTTGTCGACCGCTAGCGTGTTGCGTATCCAGGGGCCGTTCGACTGATCGACAGCCAACGTCGGCAGGGCATCAAAGCCGAGCTCTTCCAGCGCGACCAGACGCGCCTCGGTCAGCTCCTCGCCCGCCTCGGCATGGATCTCGCCGGTCTCTTCGTTGACCAGGTCGAGCGCCACGAACCGGCCGAGCAAATCGGCACGTCCAACCAAAACTTCCTTCGTGTTCTCGGCGATCTTGCGTACCAGCCTTGCTGTCAGCTTGGCGTCGGCCTCAGCGACGACCTCGCCGGTCTGGGCGTCAACCAGCGGCTCCAGCAGCTTCAGGCCACGGAACGCGTCGGAGTCAAACGGTCGCGCCCACCCCTTCGGCGTGCGTGTGAACACCACCTGACCATAGAAGAACGACAGGATGTCCTCGGGCACCATGCCCTTGATGTCGAGCTGGTCGACATCGCCCCCCTCCGCCGCCTTGGCCGCCCGCGCCTGCTCGGAACGCTCGCTTTCCAGCGCGTAGAGCAGAGTCGTCACCGGCAGCTTACGTTTGCGATCGATGCGTACGTAGACGAGGTCCTTGCTGTCGAACTCGAAGTCGAGCCACGACCCGCGATAGGGGATCACCCGGGCCGCGAACAGGAATTTGCCCGAGGAATGCGTCTTGCCCTTGTCGTGATCGAAGAACACACCCGGAGAGCGGTGCATCTGGCTTACGATGACACGCTCGGTGCCGTTGATTATGAAGGTGCCGTTATCCGTCATGAGCGGCATGTCGCCCATGTAGACGGGCTGCTCCTTGATGTCGCGGATCGAGCGGCTACCGGTGTCCTCGTCGACATCCCACACGATCAGCCGGAGGATGACCTTCAGCGGCGCCGCGTACGTCATGCCGCGCTGGATGCACTCCTCGACGTCGTATTTCGGCTCTTCCAGCTCGTAGTGGACGAACTCAAGCCGGCCACGCCCGGCAAAGTCGTTGATCGGAAAGACGCCGCGAAACACTTCTTGCAACCCGGTCTGGGTTCGGCTGTCCGGCCGCGTGTTCATCTGCAGGAAGCCCTCGTAGGACGAGCGCTGGACGTCGATCAGGTTCGGCATCGGCGCCACCTCGGGGATCCGCCCGAAGCTCTTGCGTATCCGCTTCTGACCCGTGAACGATCTGGTCAATGCGTCCATCGTCTGCCTGCCCCCTCGAACCGCCCCGCCGCCACGCGAGACCCTAACGGCGCATGGGCGGCACCCGGCAACCGGATCCCGCCCATCAAACCACAGCCAACCTCAAGCGCAGCTCGGACCGCGCGTGTGGTCAAGCCGCCTCGTCTACTTGATCTCGACGCCCGCACCCTGATCTTCGAGCATCTTCTTGATCTTCGCAGCTTCGTCCTTGTTCACGCCCTCCTTGACCGTCTTGGGCGCGCCCTCCACCAGATCCTTGGCTTCCTTCAGCCCAAGACCAGTGATGGTCCGAATCTCCTTGATAACGTTAATCTTCTTGTCGCCAGTCTTGGCCAGGATGACCGTGAACTCGGTCTGCTCCTCCACCGGTGCCGCGGCAGTGGCGACGGGTGCGGCAGCCGCCGCGACGGGTGCCGCCGCTGACACCCCCCACTTCTCCTCGAGAAGCCTGGTCAGCTCCGCCGCCTCAAGGACGGTTAGCGTCGACAGCTCGTCAACGATTTTCGACAAATCGGCCATTATGTACTTCCTTATCTAAGCCCTGATGATGGTGTTGCAAGCCGGTTGCACCGGCCTGCGCTCAAGATCGCGAGAGTGATGGTTTCAGGCAGCCTCGGCCTCGTCCCGCCGCGCATAGGCCCCGAACACCCGCGCCAGGCCGCCTGCTGGCGCTTGCAGGACCGACGCAATCCGCGTCGCGGGGGTCGAGATCAGCCTGACCAGCTGCGCCCGCAGCGCATCCAGCGACGGCAGCTCGGCGAGCGCCCTGATCCCGTCCGCGTTCAACGTCTGGGCCCCGAGCGCGCCGCCGAGGATGACGAGCTTCTCGTTGGTCTTGCTGAAGTCGACCGCCGCCTTTGCCACCGCGACAGCATCCTGCGCCCAGGCGAGCGCGGTGGGTCCCTTCAGCAGTGGCATCAGCCCGTCAAACCGGGTTCCGTGCAGGGCGAGGCCTGCGAGCCGGTTCTTCGCGACCTTGTAGTTCGCTCCCGACGCCCGCATCCGTCGCCGCAAATCCGTCACCTGCGCAACCGTGAGCCCATCATTGCGGGTCACGACCACCATCGACGTCTCCGCGAAAACGGCAGCGAGCATCGAGACAAACTCGTGCTTCTCCGTGCGATCCAAATTCGTCTCCGTTGCTGGCCAGTGGCACCGAGGTGACACGAGCCGGTTCTCCTTGGTCGCATCGATCATCGCAAAAACGCGATCATCGCGTGCGTCCGGTTCAAACTGTCCGGAAGACGAAACCACCAGGGCTTCGACCCCGTCTCCCGCGCGCCGGAGCTGATGCCCCGATTAAGATCGTCCGAACGGGTCGGGCGATCGCGTGCGGTCTCGGACAGGTCGGGAAGTGCTAACGTTTCCCTCTATACGACGGGCGCCCGCGCGGCGCTCGTCGCGAATGTCCGTCAGGCGGCGAGCGAGCTCACATCCACCGCAACGCCGGGACCCATCGTCGAGCTGAGCGACACCCGCTTCAGGTAGGTCCCTTTCGCGCCCGTCGGCTTGGCCTTCTGAATGGCGTCGACGAAGGCGCGGATGTTCTCGAGCAACGCGGTCTCCTCGAAGCTCGCCTTGCCGATGCCCGCGTGAACGATGCCGGCCTTCTCGGCGCGATACTCGACCTGGCCGGACTTGGCCGCGGTGATTGCGCCACGGACATCCATCGTGACGGTGCCTAGTCGCGGGTTCGGCATCAGACCACGCGGCCCGAGGATTTTTCCGAGCCTGCCGACCAGCGCCATCATGTCAGGCGTCGCGATGCAACGGTCGAACCCGATCTCACCGCCTTGCACGCGCTCAGCCAAGTCGTCGGCGCCAACTACGTCGGCGCCGGCGGCGAGCGCCTCCTCGGCCTTGGCGCCCCGTGCGAACACGCCAATCCGCAGCGTCTTGCCGGTACCCCGCGGCAGGCTGAGCAGTCCGCGGACCATCTGGTCGGCATGTCGCGGGTCGATGCCGAGCGCGATTGAAATCTCGACCGTCTCATCGAACTTCGCGCGCGCGTTGCCGCGCACCAGGCGGATGGCCTCGTCGAGCCCGTAGGTGCGCTGCTTATCGAACGTCGCGTACCCGGCGCGGAGGCGCTTGTCATGGGCCATCGGCTCAGCCCTCCACCACCGCGAGACCCATCGAGCGGGCGGATCCGCGCAGCATGCTGACCGCGCCCTCGATGTCGTTCGCGTTCATGTCGACCATCTTCTCGGCGGCGATCTCGCGTAGCTGACCGACGGTCACGGAACCGATTGGCGCCGCCTTGCCCACCGTCGGCGAGCCCTTCTGTACCTTTGCAGCTTTCAACAGGAAGTAGGTGTTGGGCGGCGTCTTGAGAACGAACGAGAAGGTACGGTCACCGAACGCGGTAATCACCACCGGAATCGGCATGCCGGGCTCCAACCCCTGGGTCCTCGCGTTGAACTCCTTGACGAATGACATGATGTTAAGCCCGCGCTGGCCAAGCGCCGGACCGACGGGGGGCGACGGGTTCGCCTTGCCGGCCGGGATTTGTAGCTTGATGTAGCCGACGATCTTCTTGGCCATGATCTTTCGGTCTCCTGCTCGAAACGAGCGCCGAAGGACCGCGGTTCAAGCGACCAACTTCTGGCCAGGCTGCGAGCCTGGTCAGCGTCCGTCTCCCGCGTTCCCGAAGGGCGCGGTCATTAGACCGTCGACGAACCAGCGTCAAGCGGTTCGCCCCGATGTCAAGCCGACGAGGCGCCAGGCGGCGGGTCGCCTAAGTCGCTCGCCCGCGGCAACGCGCGACCGGTTTCGGCCTCCTCGTCGGCGACCTCGCCGAGCTTGCGGCCAAGCACGCGAGTGCGACGGCGAGCCTCGTCGATCGCGCCCGTCATCTGATGCGCGTGACGGGAGAGCTTCTCGAGTGCCGCGTCCAGCCGCACCATCTCGCTCCTGGTGCCGTCGAGCAGCCGGCCGATCGCCTCGGTTCGCTCGCCGAGCGCCAGCGTCACGTAGCCGAGATGGATCGAGCGCAGCAGCCCCGGCAGGATCGCCGGTCCCATCACCACGACGCGTTGGACGCGGCCGATCTCGTCGAGCAGGCCGGGCAGCCGCGAAACCTCGACGTACAATCCGTCGGTCGGCAAGTAGAGCACGGCGTATTCGACCGTTGCCGGCGGCACGATGTACTTGCCGGAAATCCGGCGCGCCTCCAGTCTGACCGCCGCCTCAAGCGCGCGGCGCGCGGCACGGGCCGCCTCGGCGTCCCCTGCCTCGTCGGCGGCGAGCAGCCGGTCGTAGGCCGCGGTCGGGAATTTGGCATCGATCGCGAGCAGCCTGCTCCCGGTCGCGACCGGCATGCGGATCGCGAACTCCACGACGTCGGTCGAATCATCGCGCAGCCGGCAGTTCGCCTCGTAGGCACCGGCCGGCAACACGTCGTCGAGCAGGGCGCGAAGCTGGCCCTCGCCCCAGGCGCCGCGCGCCCGCACGTTGCCGAATAATCGCCTGAGATCGGCGAGCCCGCTCGCGGTCGCCTGCACGTCACCCATCACCTTCTGCACCGCTGCGAACTGCTCGGTCACGCGGGCGAAGCTCGACTGCATCTGGCCCTCGACCGAGACGTGGAGCCGTTGCGTCAGCGCCTCTCCGAGCGACGCGATCTGTTCCGCGTTGCCGCGGCCGAGTTCGGCGAGACGGGTCTCGACCGCCACCCTGAGCTCGGCGCCCTCGCGCGCGAGCTCAGTGCCAAGCCGGGCCAGCCGATCACCCGCGACCGGCGAACGCGATCGCGCCAGCAGCAGCATGAGCAGGATGATAGAGACGACCGACAGGCAGGCGGCGATCGCCGCAAGGCCGTCACCCGACCCGACGAAGGTCATCGCGCCGGCGCCCGGAGCGCGCCTCAGGCCACCAGCCGGAACAGCATCAGCGAGCGGCCGGTCGCCATGTAGGCGCTGCCGATCGGATGGCGTCCGTGATCGAACGCGGGATCGCTGGTGTCGAGCACGAGCGCCCAGGCAAGCCCGGCGGTGCAGGGCGGCATCGTCACCGCGACGCTGTCATGGTGGCCGTTCAGCACCATCAGCAGGGTCACGTCGGTGCCCGGGCGGCGAACGCCGGTCGGCTGTGCCCGCCCGTCCATCAGCATGCCGAAGCAGCGTATGTTGCCGTTCGCCCAGTCCTCCGGTCGCATCTCAGTGCCATCGGCGTTCACCCACGTAACGTCGCGAACCCCGAGCTCCTCGTTAAACGCGCCGGTCATGAATCGTCGGCGGGCCAGCACCGGATAGTCGCGTCGAAGCGCGGTCAGGCGCTGGATGAAGCTCAACTGCGTACTGGTATCCGGCGTCGCACCCCAATCGATCCAGGACACCTCGTTGTCCTGACAGTATGGATTGTTGTTCCCCCCCTGGCTGCGGCCGAGCTCGTCGCCGGCGGTGATCATCGGCGTGCCCTGGCTGAGCAGCAGCGTCGCCATCATGTTGCGCATCTGACGGCCGCGCAGCTCGCGTATGGCTGGCTCGTCAGTCGGGCCCTCGACGCCGCAATTCCACGACAGGTTGTTGCCGTGGCCATCGCGATTGCCCTCGCCATTGGCGGCGTTGTGCTTGTCGTTGTAGCTGACGGCGTCGGCCAGGGTGAAGCCGTCATGGGCGGTGATGAAGTTGACCGACGCCCAGGGCTTGCGGCCGCGGCGGTTGAACTTGTCGGCTGACGCGCAGAGGCGACGGGCAAGTTCGGCTGGTTGCGCGTCGCCGCGCCAGAACGCGCGCACGGTGTCGCGGAAGCGGTCGTTCCACTCCGCCCAGCCGGGCGGAAAGCCGCCGACCTGGTAGCCGCCGGGCCCGCAATCCCAGGGCTCCGCGATCAGCTTGAGGTCGGACAGCAGCGGGTCCTGGCGGCAGCTGTCGAGGAAGCCGTTGCCCTCGTCAAAGCCGTGCTCCTCGCGGCCGAGAATGGTTGCAAGGTCGAACCGGAAGCCGTCGACATGCATCTCGGTCGCCCAGTAGCGCAGGCTGTCGGTGACCATCTGCAGCACGCGCGGGTGGCTGAGGTTCAGCGTGTTGCCGGTGCCGGTATCGTTGATGTAGTGGCGCTTGTCGCCAGGCAGCAATCGGTAGTAGCTGGCGTTGTCGATCCCCTTGAACGACAGCGTCGGGCCGAGCTCGTTGCCCTCGGCGGTATGATTGTAGACGACGTCGAGGATCACCTCGATGCCGGCGTCGTGCAGGTGCGCCACCATCGCCTTGAACTCGGAGTGCGCACCGGTGGTCCCGCTCGCATAGGCAGGGTGCGGCGCGAAGAACCCGATGGTGTTGTAGCCCCAGTAGTTGGTGAGGCTCTTGCCGCGCAGGTGGTGGTCGTCGACGAAGGTGTGGGTCGGCAGGATTTCGACCGACGTGACCCCGAGCGCTAGGATGTAGTCGATCACCTCCTTGACCGCGAGGCCGCCAAACGTCCCGCGCAGCCTCTCGGGCACCAGCGGGTGGAGCTTGGTGAAGCCCTTGGCGTGCAGCTCGTAGAAGATCGTCCGCTCCCAGGGCACGCGTGGGCGCTGGTCGCGTCCCCAGGTGAAGGAGGGATCGACGACCCGGCATTTTGGCATGAACGGCGCGCTGTCCCGCTCGTCTGGGGCGGGATCAAGCGCCGGATCATCGAGCCTGTAGCCGTAGACTTCCGGACCCCAGTGGAGCTGGCCCACATGCGCCTTCGCATAAGGATCGAGCAGCAGCTTGCGCGGGTTGAAGCGATGGCCGCGCCCGGGATCATACGGTCCATGAACGCGGTAGCCGTAGACCGTACCGGGACGGGCATCCGGCAGGTAGCCGTGCCAGACCTCGTCGGTGTACTCGGGCAGCTCGATGCACTCGATCTCGTCGCGTCCCTCGGCATCAAACAGGCAAAGATCGACGCGGGTGGCGTTTGCCGAGAACAGCGCGAAGTTCACGCCAAGCCCGTCCCAGGTCGCGCCGAGCGGGTGCGGCAGGCCTTCCAGCAGCCTCGAAGTGTGGATGATGTTGAGCAATGACGGCCTTCCGGAACGCGAGTTTGGGATGGGGTAAGACGGGCTTAGGGCTTGAGGAGGTCGCGTAGCACGCCGGGCACGAGGGCTGCGACCGGGTTCACCCGCACCGACGGGGCGCCGACATCGCCGTCGACATGCCAGGTCGCCGCGAACAACCCGCCGCCTCGCTCGGGGCTGAACAGCTGCCCGACCACCGGCAGGCGGCCGGGCAGCGCGTTCAGCGCATAGGCGGGCACCAGCGTGCCACGCAGGTCGAGCGTGCCGGCGTCAAGATCGAACGTGCCATCCGCGGTGATTCCGAGCGCCGGCTGCGAGGCCCGCGCGTGGCTGAGCGTCAGCACCCCATGGTGCAACCGGAACGACGCGCTCAGCCGAGTCACCGAGATGCCAGGGCTAGGCTGCGGGTCGGCCAGTCCGTATACGGTCGCATCGCGCAACAGGCGGGCCGCCCACGGCACCCGCTGGAGGCTGAAGCCGGTCACGCCGGCATGGCCTTCGATCGTGCCCGGCGGCCCGATCGTGCCCTCGGCGTCGATCACGCCGCCTGCGACGTTGCGGGTAAGGCCGAGCCCGGTCAGCAACCCGCCCGCGTCACCCGCATGCAAGATAAAACGCCGGCCCAAGGGCGCCGGACCGAGCGAGGCGGTCATCGCCGACGGGCTCGACGCGCTGGCCTCGCCAACCAGCACGGTCCCACCCTGGCCGCTGAACCGGGCCGCGACGCCGCCGAACGCCCGGCCGCGCTCGAGCAGGACCCGGCCGAAGCCCAGATCGGCGCTCCATCGCTGGCCGGAACCGGCGGGCGATGCCGCGCGGGTCGGCGGCGGCTTGCCGCCGGATGCACGGCCGGACGTCGCGACCCGCGACAGGTCGAGCACGGGCCCCCGCAGCCTCACGCACACGGCGGCACCAGGACCGGCCGGAAGCTCGATCCGGCCGGATGCACGCGTGCCGTCGAGCTGCACGGCGTCGAGCACAAGGGTGCGGACGCGCCCACGCTCCATCGCCGCGTGGCTCGACACCAGGAGGCCCGGCGCTGCCGCCGACAACCGGTCGATCGATACCAGCACACCGGCCTTAAAGCCCAGCGACGCGTGTATCGCGCCCGGCGATCCCGACGGCTTGCTCCAGCCGACCGGCGACTGAATGTCGGTAGCCCCGAGGTCGGCATCGAGCCCGAGGGCGGCATGCCCGTCACGCGCCTGCTGGTACGAGGCCCTTGTCGCAACCAGGCCGGTAACGGCGCCTCCGTCCGACAGGCCAAGCGCGCGCGCCAGCACGTCGCCAGGGGCGGTCGCAGCGACGGTGGCGCGCTCGGTGATCTGGGCCGCCGGGCCGGCGCGGAAATCCATGCCGAGCAGAAGGTGTACCGGAACCTGCGACACCATGCCGGTCCCGGCGACCGTCAGTCCGTCATTGTCGGCGCGGAGCGACAGCGAGGCGTCGTCAAGCGCGCGTCCGGCCGCCACGTCTCCGAGGTGAACGCCGGTGAACGCGGCCTCGGCTCGGATCGCGACCGCCGCAATCGAGACCCTGGCCTCGAGCGGCAGGGTGATCGACAGGTGGCCGTCCAGCCGTCCAGCCGGATCGGTGAAGTGTAGAGGCTGCCTCGACAGCAGGTGCAGCCTCGGCGCGGCAAGCACCGACAGCAGGTCCGGGAGCGGGCCGCGCAGATGCGCCTCGATGCTGGCGACCTGGTCCGAAGCGGTGAGGCCGGTGAACACGATCCGCGAGCTGTCCAGACGCAGCTTTCCCTGTCGCGCCGACAACACCGACACTGCCAGCGCATCGGTGCCCTGAATGTCCACATGGGCAACCCCGTCGGTAATCGGCGTGATCGGGCGCAGCCAGTGGACGATGAGGCCGCTCGCATCAAAGCCGCCGCCGATGCGCGCAAGCATCAGGCCGGCAATCCCATCCCGACTGGCGAGGTCGAACGTCACGGCGGCGTCCGATGCCATGCCGGCGGTGATGTTCTCGGCCAGCCAAACGCGGGCGCCGCGAGCGACGTCGTCCGGCCAGTAGCGGTCGAGCCCCGCCATCGGCACAGCATCGAGCCCGAGCGAGAGCGCGCCGGACAACGCACCGCCGCGCGACGCGTTGCCCGACAACCCGCCCGCGAGTGTCAGGGTCGGGCCCGGTCGGCCACCCGGGCCCGCGAGGCGCAGCAACAGGCGATCGAGCACCAGCATCCCCGTCGGGTGAGCCAAGGTCACGCCAGGCGCCGGACGGATTGTCGCGGTCAGCACGCCGGCAGCGACCGGGACCGGGAAGGCGCCGATATCGACCGCACCCGCGCCGGCAGTCGCGACCATCGTCGCCGCGACCGGCGTTCCCCGGCGGTCCAGCGACCCATCGAGAGTCAGGCCGACCGGCAGGCGCAGCGCGGCGGCGGCCGACAGCTTCGGCGACAGCGCCGCGAGCGTCGCCGGCAACAGCGGCGAGAGCACCAGCTCAATGCGTGTGCCGCCATCCTGACCACGCGCGATCGGCGTGGCCCGGGCATGCAGCCGCGCGATCGCGGCACCCGAGACGACCACCGCGCCCAGATAGCCGCTGATAGCGCCCACCCGGTCGCGGGCAGCGCGTGCGTCGATCTCGGCATGGCCGGCGAGGTCGGTGACGTCGTCCCTGAACGCGACCTTGATCCCCGCGAACCGCAGCGAGCGCAACTGCCGCCAGGCCAGGCGCCCACCAGGCCGCACGGACTCCGGGCGCCCGGATGGCCCGGTGAGTTTCAGCCCGGGCGCCAACGCGATCCTGCCATCGGCGGTCCGCCGCAGCATCACCAGGCCGTCTTTGGCCGAGATGTCAATCGGCGCCAGACGCCCTCGCAGTAGGGCGGCCACCGACAGCCCGACCGTCGCCCGCGCCAGAAGCCCGCCCATCGGCGCCCCCAGTCTGAGGCGTTCCGCGTCCATCACCAGCGGCGCGCCGAGCCCGGCATGGAGCCCGTCCCAGCGGATGGTGACGCGTCCGACCTCGATCGTCACCGGCAGCCGCTCGGAGGCGATTAGCGTGCGCACCGGCCCCGTCACATCGAGCGGTGCCGCCGCCAACCGCCACGCGAGCACCAGGACGCCCGCGCCGAGCAGGCCGGCGGCAAGGACGATGCAGCCGGCGATCCATACCGCGCGCATAACCCAGCGACGGCCGGTCGCGGCTTGACCCCGCCTGATCAGCAGGGGAACCCTGGCCGGCGATGCAGCAGCCTTCCCGACGGTCCTGGCCCGCCCCTTCTGATCCCGCCGCCGCCGCCGACTTCGCCGGGCGCCTTGCGCTCGCCCTCAACGCCCTGCCGCGGACGCCCAAGAACGTGTTGGCGGAGCCGGGAGCGTTGGCGGCGTTCGAGGCGATCGGCGGCAACTCGCCCTTCCTCGCCGATCTCGCCTTGCGCGAGGCGGCGCTGGTGCCGGCGCTGCTTGCTGGCGGCGCCGACGCGGTGATGGCGTCGATCCTCGACGAGCTCACGGCGCTCGATGCCGGGGCGCCAAAGGGGGTGGTCGCGTCGGCGCTCCGTCAAGCCAAGCGCCAGGGGGCGCTGGCGATCGCCTGGGCCGATCTTGGCGGCGCATGGTCGCTGGAGCAGATCACATCCGCGCTGTCGCGTCTGGCCGAGGCCGCGCTCAGCCGCGCCGTCGAGCACCTGCTGCTGCACTGGTCCGAACGCGGCCGGATCAGCCGGCGCGATCGCGCGGCGCCCGCGCGAGGCTGCGGCCTTGCCGTGATCGGCATGGGCAAGCTTGGGGCCGGCGAGCTGAACTACTCGAGCGATGTGGACCTCGTGCTGCTTTACGACCCCGCCGCCCATGATGCCGGCTTCCGGCCCGAACTTGCGTCGACGTTTTCACGCCTTGCCCGCGACCTGGTTGCCCTTATGGCGGCGCGTGACGCCGACGGCTACGTGTTCCGGATGGACCTGCGGCTTCGGCCCGATCCGGGGGTGACCGCGCCCGCGGTGTCGCTTGCCGCCGCGCTGACCTATTACGAGAGCCTGGCCCAGACTTGGGAACGCGCCGCGCTGGTCAAGGCGCGGCCGGTCGCGGGAGACCTCGCGCTCGGCGCCCGCTTCCTCGACCTTGTCTCGCCCTTCATCTGGCGCCGTCACCTCGATTTCGCGGCGATTGGGGACATCCACGCCATGAAGGCGCGCATCGATCGCCAGCATCGGGGCCGCCCGTCCGCGTTAGGGACGTCGCCAGGGCGCAGGGTGGCCGAGCTCCTCGGCCACGACCTCAAGCTCGGTGCCGGCGGCATACGCGAGATCGAGTTCATCGCGCAGGCGCTGCAACTGGTCTGGGGCGGGCGCGACCCCTCGCTGCGCCAACGGGGTACGCTGCCGGCATTGCGCAACCTCCAACTCGCCGGCCACCTCGCGCCCTCGGACGCGACGTCGCTCGCCGCCGCCTACCGCACGCTTCGCACGGCGGAACACCGGCTGCAGATGGTGGCCGATCGCCAGACCCATGCGCTGCCGGCCGAGCCGCGCGGTTTTGCGCGCTTCGCGGTATTCATGGGCGAACCGGATGGCGAGGCGCTCGCAGCCTTGCTGCTCCCTGCCATCATCTCGACCGAGGCCGCTTGGCGCGCCTTGCTGCCCAGGCCGGCATCAGGGAACGCCGTCGCGGTCGCGACGATCCTGACCGCCGACCACCTCCGCAGCATCGGCTTCAGACGCCCCGACGATGCCGCGTCGACGATCGAGGCCTGGCGCGCCGGCGGTGTCCGCGCGCTACGACTCGAACGCGCCCGCACGCTGTTCGATCGGCTGCTGCCGATCCTGGTGCCGGCGCTCGGCGCGCAGCGGGAGCCTGATGTCGCCCTCGCCCGCCTCGGGCGGCTGCTGGAACGCCTGCCGGCGGGCGTGCCAACCTTCTCGCTGCTGGCGCAGAACCCGCCGCTGCTGCGTCGGATCGCAGACGTGCTCGGGGCATCGGCGAGCCTCGCGGAGACGCTGGCCGCCTCGCCCGCGGCGCTCGAGGGCCTGCTCGCCCGCGCGGAGATCGATCCCGCGCCCAGGCGCACGCTTGAGCGCGAACTCTCCGGACGCCGCGACGGCGACGCGCCCGAGGTCGCGATTGACGTCGCGCGACGGTTCCAGCGCGGCGAGGCGTTTCGGCTGGCGCTCGCCGAGCTTGACGGCCGGGTCGGGATCGACGCCGTCGGACGCGCCCGCACCGCGCTGGCCGATGCCGTCATCACGTCGCTCGCAAGCCGGGTGCTCGCGTCGCAGGCGCAGCGTCACGGCGTAGTGCGCGGCGGCACCTTCGCGGTGCTGGCGCTCGGAAAGGCCGGCTCGCGGGCGATGATGGCCGGATCGGACCTCGACCTCATGCTGATCTACGATCATCCGGTGGGCACGGACGGGAGCCGCGGCGGCGAACGCCGGACGTTGCCTTCCGGCCAGTACTACGGCCGCGCCGCCCAGTCGCTGATCGCCGCGATCACCGCGCCCGGGCTCGACGGCCCGCTTTACAGCTGCGACATGCGGCTGCGGCCGTCCGGCCGCAGCGGCCCGGTCGCCGTCTCGCTGGCCGCGTTCGAACGCTACCACCAGGAGATGGCATGGACCTGGGAGCGGATGGCGCTCACCCGCGCCCGCATCGTGGTCGCGCCGGCTTCGCTCCGTCCCCGGCTTGCCGACGCGATCGCCACCGCGCTCGACGTGGCGACTGATGACGAGGCCGCACGCCGCGACGCGGCATTGATGCGCGTGCGCCTGGAGCGCGACCGGCCGCCGACGGGCGCGTTTGACGTCAAACGCCGCCCTGGCGGGCTGATCGAAGTCGAGTTCATCGCGCAGGTGCTGCAGCTCGGACCGGCCATGCGCGGCCGTCGCAGCACCGCGACCGCGCCGGCATTGCTGCGGCTCGCCGCTGCCGGGAGACTGCCGAGAAACGAGGCGCAGGCGCTTGCCGCCGCCGACCGGTTCTGGCGCAGCCTGCAATCGACGCTGCGCCTCCTGCACGGTCCGGAGCCGCCTGCCGGCTCGTTGCCGGAGGCAACCCGCGAGGCGCTTGCCGGCGCGGTAGGCCTCCAGGATCACGGGCATGAACTCGAGGCACGCATGGAGGCGTGCGCGACGCTGGTGCGAAGCGCCTTCCTGAGGCATGTCGGTGCGCTGCCCGGTGCGCTACTCGGGGCCGGACGCGGCGAGGGAGGGCGGACATGAGCGGCAGCGTGCCTGGAGAGGATGACCAAGCGCCGGACTTCGATCTGGCGGCGACGGGCGGCCGGCGTGCTCGCCTCGTCGATCATGTCGGGCGCAGGCTGCTGGTCTACTTTTATCCAAAGGCCGACACCAGCGGCTGCACCAAGCAGGCCTGTGCCTTCGAGGAGGTGCTTCCGGCCATGGACAAACTCGGGCTCGACATCATCGGGATCTCGAAGGATTCGATGCGAGCGCTTGATGCGTTCGCCGGCAAGCAGGGTTTGACCTTCAAGCTGGCCTCAGACCCGGACGGCGCGACCGTCGCGGCGTATGGGGCTTGGGTCCAGAAGTCGATGTATGGCCGCATCTACATGGGAATCGATCGCTCAACCTTCCTGATCGGGGCGGATGGCCGTATCCGCAAGATCTGGCGGGGCGTGAAGGTTCCGGGTCACGCGGCCGCCGTGATGGCGGCGGCCACTCAGTAGCCTAGCGGGTAACCTGAGCCTAGCGGGTAACCTGGCGCACCGTAGACCACCGGCGGCGGCGCGTAGACCGCCGGAGGCGGTGCGTAGATGGCGGGCGGCGCCGCGTAGACGACGGGCGGAGGCGCGTAGACGACCGGTGGCGGCGCGGCATAGACGGGACCCGACGCGATCGCGGCGCCAGCGAGCAAGCCTGCAGCCGCGCCCGCGGCCAGACCAAATCCGAGGCCGGGACCGCCATAACCTCGACGGTAACCGCCCCAGCGATGGTAGCCGTGATACCCGCGATAGTCGCCGCGATACTGCGCGAGGGCGGGTTCCGCCGCCGACAGGCCGAGGCCGATCACCGGCACGACCAGGAGAAGACGGGAGCTGAGCATCAACCGGATTCCTATCTGACGGGATGATATTGGCGCCGAGGGGTGAAGATTTTGCGGCGTCACGTCGACAAATGATTGCGGTGGTTCACGATCGCGCGAGGCCAGGAGGTGGCGATGTCCTCCCACGCATTGATCCTCGACGCAGCAGCGCAATCAATGTTGCGGCGATCGTGACGGCAAGAGTCGCGAGCAGTACACGCGACGCCGGTCGTGGCCCGAACCGCCACGTCAGCTCCGCCGCCAACACACGTGCCGGCGCGATGCGGGTCGCGACATCGTACCAGCCCGCCTCGAGCTCGGCGGTGCAGACGGACGCCATCAACGCGAGCGCCAGCAGCGCGATCGGGCGTTCCGCCCAGCGACGCGGCAAGGCTCTCCAGCCGGCCAGGAACAAGAACAGGCCGCCATACGTCGCCGCTGACGAGACGTCGACCTTGGACTGCATGAAGAAGTGCAGCAGCGCCAACGCTGCCATCGGGAAGATGAAGCGGTGCAGCGTCTTCCAGCGTCGGCCGAGCCGCCGGATCACGTCGTCGGTCGAGGTCAAGCCGAGCACCGCCAGACCCAGCAAAGCCGTGAACCCGATCGCGAGATAGACGCGATGGGTAATCTCGTGACCGACATGGATCAGGCTGCCGCCCTGTTGGACGACGTAGAGCGCCAGGTGGGCGAGGCCGTAGCCCATCGCGGAGAGCCCGATGGTGCGCCGCAACGCCGGCAGCGCGGTCAGGCCGAACGCGAACCGCGCCGGAGTCACGGCGAGCGTCAGCAACAGGATACGCACCGTCCAAAGCCCGGTCCGGTAGATCAGTTCGGTGACCGGTTCGGGGCCGAGCTGGTGACGCGCGAGATACCACAGCATCAGCGCGGCGGGTGACGCGAGGATGAGGACCGCGACGCGCTTGAACCACGCGCGTCCGGTGCGCGTCATGGGGTCGGCCCAGGCGGCGGCCGCACCTGCCGCTCGCCGGGCGCGGGCACGAACAGCGACGCCGGCTGCGTGGCCCGTGTCACCGATCCCGCCTCGACGAGAACTCCCGCCGCCGACGCGGCGCGAACGAGGATGCCGTCGGCGGTGAGGCAGACCGTCACCATGCGGCCGCTCGCGTCGCGGGTATCCCAGACGGTGCAGCGCTCGCCCGCGACCACGTCCTGCCCCACGCGGCGATACGGGGTGATCGCCCGTTTGCCGCGCATGTCGGAGGTTCCCGCCGGCGCCGGCAGCACCACGAAGGTGCCGGCG
The DNA here is from genome assembly GCA_964246135.1 of uncultured Acetobacteraceae bacterium. Taxonomy (GTDB): domain Bacteria; phylum Pseudomonadota; class Alphaproteobacteria; order Acetobacterales; family Acetobacteraceae; genus CAXTPV01. Next base: position 33,605 of record CAXTPV010000004.1, read on the forward strand.
CCGAGATCGATCAGGATGGTTGTTCGACGCACGGTGTCGGTGATGATGGCAATCCCGCCTCCCGGCGCATCGACGCGCTGGCGTCCGTTCGCCGCGTCGACCCGCAGCAGCTGGGTTACTCCCGGACGCCCGGCCGCCACGTAGGTGACCGCGACGTCGGTCTGCGGGAACACGAAGGGCGGATCGTCCGCGAACGCCGGCGCGGCGACCAGGGCCAGCACCAGCAGGCTCGGCTCGCGTGTCGTGACCCCGGGTCTCAGGGCGAACTCGCCGGATGCTCGATCCGCTGGTAGTTGGGCGGCGGCGCGAAGGCGGACGCCGGCAGGGCGGCGGTCGAGACCTCCAGCGCGAGGACCTCGCCATGAGCGCCGGCACCATCGACCCCGTCGGCCGACAGCAGCAGCCCATCCCCTGTCACACAGGCGACGGCATGGCCCTTCACGGAGGCCACCGTCCACTCGTCGCAGGCCAGGCCGGCGATGGTCCGACGACCACCGGTGCGGCTGTAGGCCATCGCGGGATCGAGCAGGAACGGATCGGCGATCGGCCCGCGGGTCGGGATCACCATGAACGCGTGCGCTGCCTCGACCACCACGGTGATCAGACCGTGATCGCGATCAAGGATGGTGGCGCCCTGCCCTGGTGGACCGTCGATCCGAACCAGCCGACCATGGCCACCGAATGACACCCGCACCTGCTGTACCGGCCGGCTCTGCGGCGCCACCCGGTACAGCACGCGGGCATCGTGTAGCGGCATTGATGGCGGCCTGTCGTCGGCAAGGCCCGATGCCGGCCACGCCACCGCGGCGAGCGTGATCGTCGCGGCGAGCGCCGCGCGCGTCGTCATCGCGGCGAGCGCCGCGCGGGTCATCATCGTGGTCAGGGCCGCCCGCCGCATGTCAGTCCGCCTCACCCGCTGCCTCCGTGTCATGCCGGACGCGGCCGCCGGCGAGGCGCTCGACCTCGGACGCGATGCCGGCCGGATCGGACGCGCCCCAGGATGCGGCCCGCGACAGGGCGTCTGCCAGCCGGGCCTTGTAGGTGTCGCGGGGGATTTCGGTCGCGCCGAAGCGCTGCAAGTGGGTGGTGATGAACTGGGTGTCCAGCAACGTGAAGCCGCCGATGCGAAGCCGGGCGACCAGGTGGACCAGCGCAACCTTCGACGCGTCGGTTTCCGAGCTGAACATGCTCTCGCCAAAGAACGCACCGCCGATCGCGACACCGTAGAGGCCGCCGACCAGGCTGCCGTCGCGCCAGGTCTCGATGCTGTGGGCATGGCCGTCCCTCGCCATGGCCACGAAGACGCGCTCGATGTCGGCGTTGATCCAGGTCTGCTCGCGTCCCTCGGCGCTCGCGGCACAGCGCCCGATCACGGCGGCAAAGTCGTGATCGGCGGTGACGGTGAACCGGAGCGAGCGGACGACTCGCCGAAGCCGCCTCGGCACATGGAACCGATCGAGCGGGATGATGCCGCGGAGGTCGGGATCGAGCCAGTAGACACGATCGCTGGTCCTTGTATCGGCCATCGGGAACAACCCGAATCGGTAGGCCCGCAGGATGGTCTCGGCGGTGATGGGGACGGAGCGGCGCGACATCGAGCGATCATGCACCATGTGACCGCGTGGCGCTGCCGCCATAGAAGAGGCGCTGCCGATCACCTCGGACGGCGGCACTGAAGGGCGGGGGTTCATGCGCACGCTGATTTTCATCGTGATCATCGCCGTGCTCGGCGCCGGCCTTGCGTTCGTGCGCGCGATCAACCCCTGGTTGATCTCGGGCACCGCGACCTACGTGCTCGAGGGCTGGGCCGCCATGGCGCTGATCGCATGCGTGATTGGCCTGATCGCCAACAGGTGACGCTCCCGCCTCGTCCTAGACCGCTGCCACCCTGGCGGCGAGGCGTTCGCGTATCACGCCGGCGACTTCGCGGACCTTGTCGCCGTGCACGCGCTCAAGCCGCCGGATGGTGAAGTGCGCACGCGCCAACTCCTGATAATGTGCGAGGAAGGCCGCGTTGAGCGACGCGCCACAGAGGGCACCGGCGATCGGCACCATCTGTAGTGACAGCTTCTGGCCGATCGCCAGGCCGTAGCGCGACGACACCTCGGATATCAGCATCACCATCGGCGTGCCACGCATCAGCATGCGCGCCGAGAAGTAGCCGATCTCGCTATCCCCCGGGTCCGAGCCGTGGCCACGCAGCGCGAACACCTCGAGGCAAGCCCGTCTCGCATCCAGTGTTCCCAGATCCTCGCCCTCCTCGCGGGCGATACGCGCCACCTCACGCATGATCGCGACGGTCGTGAAGCTGATGTCAGGCACGAAGCCGGTGAGACCGGTCATACCGCCGATCACGCCAGACGCGACCACGGCCGCCTGCGTCGCCCGGCCGGCGAGGCGATCCTGTCGCTCGCGTATCGCGGCGCCATCTCGCAGCCCGATCGCCGCGACGTCGAAAGCGCGTGCCAGCGCCGTCTCGGCGAGGCCGCGCAACTTGCCCTGCAACGTCGCCGGCATGCCGAGGCCGCGGGCACCTAGGAAACTCATGCGTCCGAGCGCGCCACCCATCAGATCGGCGAGCCGCACCAGCAGGCCGCGGCCTGCCTCAAGACGCTCAAGCGCGCGCTCAAGCTCTCCCTGCGCCTCGCCCTCGAGTGAGGGCACGGTGGCAAGTGACATGCCTGCGCTTGTACTCATTATTCGGCTGTCCCCGGGTGACGTCCAAGACACAACGCGGCGTGCGCCATTCCGCTTCATGCCGCCTTCGCTTTCACGCCAGGGCGGACGCTAGCTGTGGGCGGCTCGCGCCCTAGTAGGCTGCCGACGAAGCAAGGCGAGGGCTCTTCCCTCGACCCCCTTGAGCACGCCCGCCCCAGACCCCAATTTTTTACCAGGGGATTTGACAGGCT
>CAXTPV010000005.1:0-31899 GCA_964246135.1 uncultured Acetobacteraceae bacterium
ACAGCGTGCCGTTGCTCGAACATCTCGACGCGACCGGCTTCACCAGGCGCATCGGCGATCGCCGCGTGCTCGCGTCGCCGGGTGCGATCGGCTAGGCAGGCACCGCGCACGGAGGCGATTGGGGTCTGGTGGCTCCCGCGGTCTTCAAAACCGTCGGCTCGCCCAAAGCGAGCGGTGGGTTCGATTCCCATCCGCCTCCGCCGTTCCGGGCAGAAGGCCAGGGCGCTGCCCTGGACCCGCTGGGGCCGCGGGCCCCAGACCCCATTCATTCAAGTCGCGGTCAGGGCTATACTGCGGGTTCTGGCACGGTGGCTTCGCCACGAAGCGACAAGAAAAACTTGATTTAATTTCAAGTTCCGTCCTCAGCCCAAGTCAATCACCCGGGGTAAAGGGGCCGCCGGCCCCTTTCGGGTCCAGGGCAGCGCCCTGGCCTTTCTCACGTTCGCGGCAGGTTCTCCGGCTGGGCGAAGCGGAAGCTGATGGCCGGGTCCGACGCGGACACATTGCCGGCCGCCATGATCGAGACGCGGAAGGTGGCGCTGCCGGCGACCGCCGCGAGCGAGCCAAGGCCCGACAACACTCTGCCCCGGCGCGACCCGAGCGCGAGTGCGGCGGCCTTCAGGATCGCGGGCGCGATCGTCCCGGCGATGTGGGCGCCCCAGTGCTCGACGCGCCCGGACGGGCTGTCCAGGGCACTGGCCACGCCCGCGCGACGGTAGGTCCGATGGGAGACGCTGGCGGCGACCGCCTCGGTGGTCAGCGCAATCAGGCTGACGGCATCAAGCGCGCGCCTGGTGCGCGGAGTCGCCTCTGTGAGCGACAGCGCGGACGCGCCGGCCGCGATCGACGAGCGCGCGAAGCGGACCGCGAGCGAGCGTGGCGCCGCCGCCCACAGAGGCGTGCTGGTCGCGGCCAGCAGGGCGGCGGTGTAGGTGCCGAGCCCGGCGCCGAACACGGCGGCCGGCATGCTGGCGACGCGGGCGATTCGCCGGAGCAGGCCGGCGCGTCGCACATACGGCGCCCCCAGCTCGGCGGCGGCCGCCGGCATCGCGAACGCGGCAAAGCCGAGCAGCACCCAGGTGCCGATCGACATCGGCGAGGTGCGCTTGGCGACGCGCATCATGTTGTAGAAGCGTTGCGGGGTGTGGAGGTCCCACACCAGCACCGCCGAGCCGATCGTCGGCGCCAGCAGCGACAGCAGACGCCCGCGCCGGCCGACGCCGCCGTCATGCCCTGCCGCCTCGGCGATGGTGGACACGATCATCGAGCCGCCAGACAGGCCGGCGAGGAAGACGTAGCCACCCACCGCGTAGACGTTGAACGGGGCGGCCTTGAGCTGCGAACGGCCGTAATAGGTGGGGCCGCTCCAGGCCCCGGACGCGCCGTGGCTCGCGGTGCCGTCGGGCATCAGCGCCGCGCTCCCGCCGTCATGATCGCCAGCGTGGTCAGCGCCAGCGCCGCCATGGTGGTCAGGCCGGACGCGAACGCGGGCAGCACCCGGTTCGACGCGCGTGTCGGCGCCGCGGGCAGGTTGTAGACCTCCGGCCGCTCGGTCAGCAGGAAGAACGCGTTGAGATGGCCGAGGTCGCCGGTGGCACCCGGACTGTCAGGCACGCCGTACAGGTAGGCGTCGGTGCGGCCACCGGCGTGCAGCGTTTTCACGCGCTCGCGGGCCCGCGCCTGCAGCACCTCGACCTCGCCGAACTGGATGCTTTCGGTCGGGCAGGACTTGGCGCAGGCCGGCTCCAGGCCTCCCTTGAGGCGGTCGTAGCAGAGCGTGCACTTGTGCGCCTTGCCGTCGATCAGGCTGACATCGACGACCCCGAACGGGCACGCCGGCACGCAGTAGCCGCAGCCGTTGCAGATGTCCTGCTGCACCACGACGGTGTCGAACTCGGTCTTGAACAGGGCGCCGGTCGGGCACGCCTCCATGCAGGGCGGATTGTGGCAGTGCTTGCAGACATCAGACATCATCAGCCAGCCGCTCTGGAACGCCGGCTGGTGGTTGTCGCGAACGCCGTCGTCGCCAGGCCCGGTCTGCTCGATGAAGTTCACGTGCCGCCAGGAATTGGCCGACAGCGCGCCGGTGTTGTCGTAGCTCTGGCCGGTCAGCCCGACCTGATCGGCGGGCAGGTTGTTCCACTGCTTGCAGGCGACCTCGCAGGCCTTGCAGCCGATGCAGACCGAGGTGTCGGTGAAGAAGCCGTAGGACTTGCCGGGCTCGATCAGCACGCCGGCGGTGATTTCGCTCTCGTTGGCGATCATGCCGCCGAACTCGGATTGCGGCGTGTCGCGCGCACGGGGATGCATGTCCATGACCATAAGCGGGCTCCTAGACGGGTTCGTCGACGTCGATCGACGTCGCGACGAGCGCGATGATGTCGTCCGGCACGTTGTAGCGGACGCGAACCCGCGCTTGGCGTCGCTGCAGCTCGGCGAGCTGCGACGGCTCGGCGAGCGAGGCGTGGCTGAGCAGGAAGACGTGGCCGGCGCCCTCATCGTCGATCAGCGTGAAGCGGCTCTCCTGCACGACGGCCACATAGCCGCGCATCGATCTTTCGGCGCCGCGCATTGGCTTCTCCGCTCGAACGACTGGCCTAGCATCACCGGGCCCCCGAGGCGACTTGCGACTTTGTGAGCAACCACGGCGGTCGCGACGGGTTGCGCGCTCGGCGATGGTGTCCGAGGCTGGGCACCATCGGGTTGCGAGGGGATGCGTCGGTGAAGAAACTCAGGCAAGGCATCGTCGCGCGCGCCGAGGGGTTCGTCCGGAACTGGACCCTGCCGCGCCAGTTCGCGGGCGGCAACCCCAACGGGGCGGCGGCGCGCAGCACGGCGTCCGCCACGCTGCGCCCACGGCTCGAACAGGCCGACACCGTCGGCACCAGCGTCTGCCCGTTCTGCGCCGTCGGTTGCGGCCAGCTTGTCTACGCCAAGAACGGCAAGCCCATCCACATCGAGGGCGATCCGCGCAACCCGATCAACCAGGGCACGCTCTGCCCGAAGGGCGCGAGCACGCTCGGCGTGCTGACCAGCCCGAAGCGCATCAACAAGGTGCTGTATCGCGCGCCACGCTCGCGCGAATGGGAGGAGCGGCCGCTCGAATGGGCGATGGATCGCGTCGCGGCCCTGACCAAGACGGCGCGCGACGAGACCTTCGTCGAGACGCTCCCCGATGGCACCAAGGTGAACCAGACGCTCGGGCTCGGGTCGCTCGGAGGGGCGACGATCGACAACGAGGAGAACTACCTGATCAAGAAGCTGTTCTCCGGCGGTCTCGGGATCGTCAACGTCGAGAACCAGGCCAGGATCTGACACTCCTCCTCGGTCCCCAGTCTGGGGACCTCGTTTGGACGCGGTGCGGCGACGCTGCCGGTCTGGGACGTGGCGAACGCTGATTGCGTTCTCGTCATGGGCTCGAACATGGCCGAGAACCACCCGATCGCGTTCCGCTTCGTGCTCCAGGCCAAGGAGCGCGGCGCCACCATCATCCATGCCGACCCGCGCTTCACCCGCACCACCGCGATGGCCGATTTGCACGCGCCGTTGCGCTCGGGCTCGGACATCGCCTTCCTCGGCGGGGTGATCCACTGGCTGCTCGAGGAGGATCGCTGGTTTCGCGACTACGTGCTGGCGTTCACCAACATCTCGCACATCATCGAGGCGGGCTACGGCGATCCCGAAAACAATGACGGGCTGTTCTCGGGCTACGATGCGGCGAGCGAGACCTACGCCGATGACAGCTGGCAGTACGAGGGCAAGATCGTGCCCTCGTCGCTGGCCGAGCACGGCGCGGCCAAGGCAGGCGGCGACAAGGACGACTTCCAGTCGATGGCACGCGGCCCGGCGCCGCGCGACCCGACCCTGCAACACCCGCACTGCGTTTATCAGATCATGCGCAGGCACTACGCGCGCTACACGCCCGAGATGGTCGAGCGCGTCTGCGGCACCCCGCGCGACACCTTCCTCGCGGTCTGCCGGGCGCTCGCCGACAACTCGGGGCGCGAGCGTACCGGCACGATCTGCTACGCGGTCGGCTGGACGCACCATTCGACCGGCGTGCAGATCATCCGGGCGGCATCGATCGTGCAGACCCTGCTCGGCAACATGGGCCGTCCGGGCGGCGGCATCCTCGCGCTGCGAGGCCATGCCAGCATCCAGGGCAGCACCGACATCCCGACGCTCTACAACATGCTGCCGACCTACCTGCCGCAGCCGAACGCGTTCAAGCAACACGCGACGTTCGCGGACTATCTGCGCACCGAGACGCCGGCGACCGGATGGTGGAACAACTTCCCCAAATACGCGGTCAGCCTGCTGAAGGCCTGGTACGGCCCGCACGCGACCGCTCACAACGAGTGGGGCTACCAGTTCCTGCCCAAGCTCACCGGCGACGTGTCGCAGCAGGTGATGACGCTGGCGATGGCCGACGGGCTGATGCGCGGCTGGTTCATGATGGGGCAGAATCCGCTGGTCGGCGCGGTCAACGCCGACCTCGTCGAGAAGGGGCTAGGCAAGCTCCAGTGGCTGGTCGTGCGCGACATGGCGATGACGGAGACGGCGAATTTCTGGCAGAAAGGCCGCCTGGTCAGTCGCGGCGAGGTCAGGCCCGAGGATATCGACACCGAGGTGTTCTTCTTTCCGACCTCGCTGCCCGGCGAGAAGGACGGCACCGTCACCAACACCAACCGCCTGGTGCAATGGCACGACGCGGTGCTCGACGCACCAGGCGACAGTCGCTCCGATCTCTGGTTCATCTACCACCTCGGCAAGCGGCTCAAGGCCCTCTACGCCGGAAGCGACAAGTCGCGTGATGGGGCAATCCAGGCACTGACCTGGCTCTATCCGGAGCGCGGCGACAAGCACGAGCCGGACGCCGAAGCAGTGCTGCGCGAGATCAACGGCTACACGGTCGCCGACCGCAGGCAGATCGCGAGCTACCAGGACCTGCGCGACGACGGCACGACGGCGTGTGGCGGCTGGATGTATTGCGGCATCTACCCGCGCGACGGCCACAACGTGGCGCGTTCGCGCAAGCCGGATGTGAGGGGCGAGATGACCAGCCATGCCGGCTGGGCGTTCGCGTGGCCGTCGAACCGGCGGACGCTCTACAACCGCGCGTCGGCGGATGCCGAGGGAACGCCATGGTCCGAGCGCAAGAAGCTGGTGTGGTGGGACGAGGACGCGGCCAAATGGACCGGCACCGACGTGCCCGACTTCGTCGCGACCAAGCCGCCCTCCTACCGGCCCGACTTTTCGACGCAGCCGCAGGGCATGGACGCGCTCGGCGGCGATGATCCGTTCATCATGCTGGCCGACGGCAAGGCGATGCTGTTTGTGCCGACCGGTCTGAAGGACGGGCCATTGCCCACGCATTACGAGCCGATCGAGAGCCCGGTCGCCAATGCGCTGTATGCGCGGCAGGACAGCCCGACGGCGTATCGGTGGACCAGGCCGGGCAACGAGCTGCATGAGGCCGGCGACCCTGACTACCCGCACGTGTTCACCACCTTCCGGCTCACCGAGCTTCATTGCGGTGGGGTGATGAGCCGGGTGCAGCCGCACACCGCGGAGCTGCAGCCCGAAGCCTTCGTCGAGGTGCCACCCGAGCTCGCGCGCGCACTCGGCATCGCCAACCGCGACTGGACGGTGCTGTCGACCAAGCGTGGCGAGATCGAGGTGCGGGCGCTAGTGACCGAGCGTATGCGGCCGTTCAGCATCAACGGCCGCACGGTCTACCAGCTCGGCATGCCCTGGGTGTTCGGGCGCGAGGGCTACGCCACCGGTGCGGTCGCCAACGTGCTGCTGGCGATGACCGGCGACGCCAACACCTCGATCCACTCGACCAAGGCGATCACCTGCAACCTGCGCGCCCGCCGGCTCCGCGACTCACGGGCGCACCGTGCCGCCGAGTGATGCCGAGCTCGCGTCCCTGCTCGACACCGTGATCGGCAGGCGTCCGGCGGTGGACGCGGCGGCGCTGACGGCAGCGCTGGAGGCGCTCTGTCGCGCCCGCGATGTCGACACCGACCCGCTCCATCGCGAACGAATCAGCCTGTTGATCATCCTGGTGATGGGCGTAAAGCACCCGATCGGGGCACCGCCCTGGGACGCCCTGGTGGCAGCCCTTACCGCGTTGCCGCCATCTGGCGCCGTGGTCTGAGCCCCTCACCGCCACACGAAGGAACCGCGCATGAACCACGAGACCCTGTCCTACGAGGCTGACGGGCTGAGCATGCGTAGCCAGCTGTTCTTCGAGCCGGCAGACGCGCCTCGCGCCGGCGTGCTGGTGTTTCCGGAAGCCTTCGGGTTGGGACCGCATGCGATCTCCCGCGCCGAGCGCCTGGCGGCGCTCGGCTACGTGGCACTAGCCTGTGACCTGCACGGCGATGGGCGGGTGATTGACGGCCTTGAGGAGGCGCTCGGGCTTCTCAAGCCACTGTTCGCCGATCCGGGCCGGACCCGCGCCCGCGCCCACGCCGGGCTCGCGGCCCTTCTCGCCCGGCAGGAGGTCGACCGCGATCGGGTCGGCGCGATCGGCTTTTGCTTCGGCGGCACGATGGCGCTCGAACTCGCGCGCTCGGGCGCCGACATCCATGCGGTCGTCGGCTTCCACAGCGGTCTGGCCACGGCGGCCCCGAAATCGGACGCCGCCTCGATCAAGGCGCGCGTGCTGGTCTGCATCGGTGCCGACGATCCGATGATACCGCCCGCGCAACGCGCCGAGTTCGAGGATGAGATGCGTGGCGCCAACGTCGACTGGCAGATGCACATCTACGGCAACACCGTACACAGCTTCACCAACCAGGAGGCGGCGAAGCGGAACATGCCGGACGCGATCCGTTACAGTCCGGAGTCGGATGCGCGATCATGGCGGGCGCTACAGGCGCTGTTCGCCGACACTTTGGACGTGACGCCAAGGTGATTTGAGGCGGCCTGCTCGGAACCATGACGGCGCCTGACGTTTGACTGGCGACGACCAATGGGAGTGTGACATGGCGGACGATGATCGGGCCACCGAGGCGAAGCACCTGGCAGAAGATGCCAAGGCAGCCTCAAAGCAGGGGGACAAGGACGAGGCGGAGTTCCTGGCCGACGCCGCCAAGAATCTTGATCCCAAGGCTGCCAAATCGGTCTTAAAGAAGTCCTGATAGCTGCGGCGCGGGGCACCGCAGCACGCGGCTCGCTTCTTGGGGTTATATCGTGGTCGTGCGGCAAGCAGACCGTGGCGGTACTCGCCGACGGGAAATGTCCGGACCCGCTACGGTCGGACAGGTTCAGCGTGCCGAACGACTGCTGGCCGAAGCCCTTGCGAGTCGTGGAGCAAATTGGGGAGAGTGCGGCCTTTCTGATGGACTTAGCAAAGTGCGCGCGCACTGCGTAAGGCCGGGCAAATACAACGGTTCTGCTTACACGGCGCTTCAGGGAAAGCCATATCGCCGAGCCTCGGGGACTTTTGCAACTGCGGCGGCCATGCCGGAACGGGAGACGCAGCCAAGTGTCATTGTGTCGCTCGTTCGAGACCGTCGACCTCGAGCTATCCCCTACGTCGCGCATCGACATACCCGCACCTGGGCTGTCAACGACCTGAACCTTCTTGAAGGATCGGCCGCGTGCACCTGGGCCACGACCGAGAAACATCGCATGTCGCCCGGCTCCATCGGAGGACACGCGCTCTCGTCCGCATGATGTTAATGGCGGCGGGGCCAGGATCCGCCATCACGCGGTTGCTGTCCGTCTCAGCCGCTCGATGTGGTTGCTGACCGACATGCGGAAAACCCTCAAGTATGCGCTGGCGGCCATCAAGGTGCCGGTCAACGCCGTGGCCTCACTGTTGCTGCCATTAGCAGACAAGGGCGATTGGGACGGGCACGTGCATGGAGGGTTATCAATCTACTACAACGTCGTACCAAGACCGATTTTGCTCTTGTGACTGGCTGCAAACGCGGCCAACCAGCCCTGCAGATCTGATGCCGAACACGGGCGGCCGATCAGGTAACCCTGGACTTCCGAGCAACCAACAGCGCGCAGTGTCTCCATCTGCTCGTTGGTTTCAACACCCTCGGCGGTCACCGAGGCTCCGAGACTCGCGCACATGCCGGCGATGGCACGGACGATGACGGTTGCCTGCGGCTTGCTTCCGAGATCCTGCACGAAGGAACGGTCGATCTTGATTCGATCAAACGGCAGGGTGCGCAAGAAGCTCAGTGATGAGTAGCCCGTTCCGAAGTCATCGAGTGCCACGGTAACACCGAGAATCCTGAGCTGTTGAAGCACGCAGATTGCCGCCTCCATTTCCCCTATCATGGCGGTTTCTGTCACCTCTAGCTCGAGGCGTTTGGGTGAGAGACCGGACGCCGCAAGGGTTTTTTCGATCCTCGCCACGAGATCGGGCAGACGGAACTGCACCGCCGAAAGATTGACCGCGACCTTCATGCTGTCTGGCCAAGCAGTCGCTTCCCGGCATGCGGCGCCAAGCACCCAATCACCGATCTCCGGCATCAAACCCACCTCCTCGGCGAAAGGGATGAAGTCGGCCGGCGAGACCTTGCCGCGCGTCGGGGAGTGCCACCGGATCAGCGCCTCGCACGAGGTGACGACGTCTGTGTCGAGGTCCACCACCGGTTGGTAATTAAGCAAGAACTGGCCACCCGTGAGCGCTTCACGAAGGTCACGCTCGAGATCAGTTGGGCCTGGCAGGAACGGCTTTGATCGACCCCGGATCAACTGGCCCCCGCCCTCGGCTGCACCTGGCTCGGAGCCGGCGCTTTCCCGCGGCTGGGATTTCGGGCGCCCTCCTGCGTGAGCGGCTTCCTCCAGTAGCTCATGCTCGATACGATCCCGGCCTTTCTCCTTCGCTCGATAAAGGGCGGCGTCGGCTCGTGCGAGAAGCGAAAGCGCGCTTTCGCCTACGCGGAGAAAGGCAATGCCACCGCTCGACGTGACCAGTCGTTCTGCGCCGCCAACCTGGTACGGCGCGTCGGCGATCGCGGCGCGAATGAGCGCGACCCGTTCCAAGACCTTGGCCCGCGATCCTGGCAAGATAACGCAGAACTCCTCGCCGCCGTAACGGCCGGCAGCCTCCGGCCGCTCGATGACCGTGCTTAGACGCCTGCCGAACGCGGTCAGCACGGCATCACCCGCGAGATGCCCATAGCCATCATTGATTTTCTTGAAGTAGTCGATGTCGCACAGAAGCACAGCCAACGGCGCAGGCGACGACAATGCCGTTGCGATTGCGTCATCAAGCAAGGTCATGAGTGCGCGCCGATTTGGCAAGCCGGTGAGCACATCCGACATTGCCAGACGCTGCAACTCGCTTCTAGCTTGCTCGATCTCCGCCGTGCGCTCGCCAACCAATTTTTCCAATCGCTGCCTCTGGTGCAGCAATAGCCGCATGCGCATCTGCCAGGTTCCGACGACCGATCCGATCAGTGTCAGCGTGCAGGAACTATAGAACCACCAACGACGCCACCACGGTGCTTGGATGCGAAGCGTGAAGCCGACGGGCGCCGAGACCGAGCCGTGTACCGGATCGACGGCAATCAATTCGAAATGGAGTCGGCCGGCCGGTAGGCCGGCGTAACGGACCTCATGTCCAACTGTGTCACTCCAGCCGGAGTCGAGCCCGCGCATCCGATAGCGGAATGTAATACTTGTCGCCCGAGCGGGATCGAGGTCGACAAAACGGATCACCAGTGGTGCCGGGCTCCAGCGGATGTGAAGCGTCGGAGATGGTGGCAGGAACCGTGTGCCGATCGAGACAGCGGTGACCTTTGGATGCAAGGGGAGCAGCGGCGGCAGGCGGCTCGGATTGATCAGGTGGGTCAGGCCGCGACTGCTTCCAAACCACATCGAGGTGTCGGCATCCTCGAAAACGGCCCATTGATCCAGGTCGTTGCTAAGTAGTCCATCGGTGACGTCGAACCGACGCCAGGACTGACCATCAAACAAGTCGACACCATGATCGGTGCCGACCCACATCCAGTTCCTGCGATCACGGTGTAGGAACATGATGTTGTTGGAACCGATCAGCGGCGCGGTGATGGAGCGCAGCGGCGCCACGTGGCGACCGGACGGACGAAAACGCAGCAGCCCCGAGTTGTCCGTGAAGGTCCAGAGGTCGCCATTAGGCGCGAATGCGAGCCCTCCGGGCTGACCTCCAATGGCAGCAGACGGCACAACAGCCTGGAATTTTCCAGAAGGATCTCGCCGGACAATGCCGGTCGCCGTCGCGGCCCACGTTACGCCCGAGACGTCGGTCAATACCTGTGTTGTCGGTTGCGGTATCGCGACTGTTAGCCGCAGCTTGGCGGCAGGCGCGTCGGCGTTGTCGGTCGTCAGCAGGGCCTTATCGGTGGAGAGCCAGAGACGGTTTACAGGGTCGACATACGTCGATGCCATGTTGCCCGTGATGGGAAATTGTTCGGTGATCCCTCGGGCAGGATCGACACGAACCAGGGGCGCTCGGAGCGGCGCGAGCCACATCCGACCAGCCCGTGTCGCCGACACGTTCTCACTGCCACCGGGCACGCCGGGAGTCCTGCCGTCAAGGGGAACCGCGTCGCTGTAGGTCGCGACCCAGAACTGCCCGTTCCGGAGGCGGGTCATCGCCCAGACGATCTCGCTTGGCAGCCCGTCGGACGCCGTCCAGTGTTCCCAGGTTCCCAGTCCCAGGCTGCGAAACGCACCGTGACCTAGGCTGCCGACCCAGAGGGATCCCTCGCGATCGAACATGAGGGATTGGACGGGATTGGCCGACAGGCCGCCATCGTGATGCACAAAGCTGCGCCAGGCCTTGCCGTCAAATTCGAGCAGGCCCTCCTCGCCCTGGGTGAAAACGCCACCCCGCCCGTCGGCCAGGAGATCAAGGCGAGCGGGAACCGCGATGTTGAAGTGGCCACGACGACCGGGGATGGTCACGGCAGTGAACGATGATCGGCCTGGTCGGCGCCACGCCAGGCGATCAAGACTCCTCGCCCAGAGCGTGCCGTCGGGCGTTCGACACGCCACCTGCCAGGCGTCTGCAGGCAAGCCGTCAGCCGGTCCGAACTTGCGGACGCGTCCGTCCTTCACTCGGCAAACCCCCGCGTCGCATCCGGTCAGCAGGGCGCCGTCCGTATCCGAGACAACAAACCGCGATTGCTCCAGATCGGGATGTGCGGCCAACACGGTCGGACCGAACAACGGCGAGAACGGCCCTACAGCCCGGCCGCGAAGCGGGGCACGCCACATCGTACCATCACGATCGATGACGACGTCATCGCCGGCGAAGGCGATGAGATGTGGTGAGAGCAGATGAAGCGAGTGTCCGACATTGACGCGGGCGAAGCTTGATCCGTCGCGCAGGTAAATGCCATCGGTTGTGACGGCCCAGATGCGGCCACGATGATCAGTTGCAAGCTTCCTGATCCAGGCAGCGGCAGGCAGACCTGCCGTGGCGCCATAGGAGGAGATTGCGGAGCCGTCGTAGCGGTAGAGCCCCGTCTCCGTCCCAAGCAGGATGTAGCCATCGGCGTCTTGAACCAGGGCGGAAACGGACGCATTGCCGAGGCCCTGCTCTTCGGTGTAGTTCGCAAACCGCGTGAACTGCGCCATCGCAGATCTGGGTCCGAGCAGAGCAAGCAGACACCCGATCAGGAAAACGCGCAGAAATCGCTGCGCGGGACCCCTCGACCAGATGGAGCTTGCGCCCGGTTCTGCTGGTGGCATGGCATTCGCCTGGATGGGCCACCAAAATCCTCCATCTGGATTAAGGACCGCTGAACGAGCTGCCAACGCTCCTTTGATCAGTGGATCTTGCTGGCCAGGTGGGACGCACACATCGCCAGGAATGGAGATCACCGGCCTCACGGACGGATGATCCATGAGAAAAGGCGGCTTCGTCGCGATTGACGAAGCCGCCTGCTCAAGTTCGCTGGTGACATGTCACCGGCGAATGGCGAGTCCGATCAGGGATTCGAGGCGGATCGTGGGGCGCCAGCCCGAGCGGTGTTGGCCAGGCCAAGCAGCGCCCCGACATCGGGAGTGCCATTTCCGGTGACCAGATTGTAGCTGCCGATGCCGAAGGCGACGCCGTTGAAGCCGGGAATGGACCGATGGAAATAGGTTGCGCCGCCGAGGGCCTGCCGCTGCGCTAGCTGGTAGAGGTAGGGATTGATGTTGCCCTGCCGACCCTGGGTCTCGACGAGCAGGGCCACGGCGCTAGCCAGTTCGGGCGCGGCCGCGCTGGTCCCGACGACGCTGTCCGGCTGACCGTCAAACACGATGTTGAGGCTCGAACGTTCGACGTTGCCCCAGCCGTCGAACCCGATGTTGCCGCCATTGCAGGGTACCTGCGCGATGTCCGGGCAGCCACCCATTTCCATCGCGATGTCAGGCACCGTGCGGAACGACCAAGAGCCGGTGCTCACGAGCGACTGATAGGATGGGCGCGCATACAGCGTCGACACGCCGCCTCCAGAGCCCCAGTAGCCGCCCGAGGCATTGACGCCGACGTTGAAGGGATCAAACGCGATCTCTGGGTCGGACCAGGCATTCTCCCTGACATACGCCGAATCGGAACCGCCCACCGCCGCCGCGTCGATCAGGTTGGTGCCGCCGACAGCGGTGACGTTCGGGTCGGCCGCCGGCACCGAAACTCCCGGGATGAACTGACCGCTGCCGCCAGAAAAATAGCCCGGGTTCATGCATCCGAGACCGCCGGCGTCACCCGAGGCGGCAATGAACGTGATGCCCTCGGCGTTACCTTGCTTGAACAACTCGGAAAAGATGTTGAGCACGGATGTCTGATCCGAGCCGCTGTTATACTGAGCGGTATAGTACAGCTCGCATTGTCCGAACGAGAGCGATACGACGTCGGCCGTGTCGTCATTGACAATGGCGGTGTAGGCGGAGATCAGTGACTGATCGGTCAGGTCTGGCGTGTCGTACAGGATGACATGCGCCCCGGGGGCGCCGCCAAGCACCTGGTCGACATCGATCGTCGCCTCCTCGGAGGCCGCATTGGTGGTCGAGAAGGCGGCGCTGCCATTGACAGGCCGACGGGCAAAAATCCCTGGATCAGCACGCTGGCCTGAATTTGCCTTGAAGTTCATCTGGTCAAACAACGCGGCGACGTCAGAATCCAGCACATCGCTTGCCATCACCACCGCCACGGTCGCGCCGGTACCGTCCAGGCGCTGCCCCTTGCCGCGTCCAGTGGTTGTCGCCTGGTAGGACGGATAGCCATATGCCTGCTTGAGATCGTTATAGAAGTACCCAGGCATCACGGAGCCGCTGCCGTATCCGCCCGTGCTTCGTCTCATGTAGCCGCCCGTGCTGCGACGCATCATCGGCGCCGCCTGGAAACCCGTCTGCTTGAAGGCGGGAACCACGGCGCCGGATGCGGACAGGGCCGGCGGAGGAGTGAGCGGACCATCCGACACGAGCTGCTGCTGGCCAGCAATATTCGCCGCCAAGGCGAGGCTGACGTTGAACGCCGCGTTCACCTGCGCGGCGGTGCCGGCGACGTGAAGCGACCGGCTCTGGGAAGTGACCTGCAGCCCGAATTGATTGAGCGTCGACGTCACAGCTTTTACGATCTGCTGGCTGGCGCCGAAGCGGGCGGCGAACTCGGCGGGCTTCAACCAGTGATGGAAGTGCGGTGAAGCCGGGTTCTGCTGGTCAGCCAGCAACGCATCGAGGGCTGCCGGGTCGCTCAACGGGAGGACGACGTCGAACTCGACCTGCTGTGAGGCCGGGGCAGGGCCAAGCACCTTCAGCTTGGGAGGAGGTGAAGGGTGACCAGGGACTGCTGGCGCCGGTAGTGCACCGGGACGGGCGAGCGCGATCATGGAACTTGTGGCGAGCAGCGCCGCACTCAACAGCGCGGGTTTGATGATACGCAAGCGCGATCTCCTGTCATTGACGGCCACGGCCACGATCGATGGCCGCCGCGAGTTAACAGGCTTGCTTTAAGGTTAAAGTCGTTACTGAAAGGTTTACCGCTCGAGTGCTAACGACAATCTGAGTGCAAAGCACGTCGCCGATCGAACCTGTTCTAACGACCGATCTTCGACGGAACACGAGGTGATCCGCGCCGCGCCTACCAGGGAGGCATGAATTCGGTGGGCAAATTATTGAGATAGTGCAGGATGACACCGGGCCAGATCGTCCTGGTTTTCAGCGCGATCGCCGCGGTGATCGGACCGAAGATCAGGGCGGTGTAGAGGACCTGGCTGGTGAGATCGGCGGTGGTCATCCAGAACGTGTTCTTCAGGTGCCACAACCCCCGAACAGGATCGACGAGCCGATGATCGCGCGGATCGGCCCATACGCCCGCTCGAACGCGGCGAGGATGAATCCCCTGAACCGGATTTCCTCGGTGATCGGCACGAACAATATCTATACTTCGGGCGCACCGCCCAGCATGCCTCCTGTCAGGCGAAAGCCGCGGGCGAACAACAGGGTGGTGACCACACACAGGGTCACGATCACGCTGATCTGGGCCATCGGGGTGAACCGCCAGAGCCGCCGGAACTGCAACAGCTCGATCGGAAACCCGCCAGGCCGCACGGCACCGGTCGCCCTGCCCTACTCCGCCGGCAACAGGGCGCCGGCCGGTTGGGCGGTCTCGAACACGTTGCTCGCGAATGCCTCCTCCCAGGTGCCGGTGGTCGAGGCGCGGCTGTACTCGGTCGCGCGGTTCTCGAAGAAATTGGCATGCTCGACCGCGTTCAGCATGTCGTCGAGCCAGGGCAGCGGGTTGCGGTCGACGTCGTAGATCGCGTCGAGACCGAGCTGCATCAGACGGCGATCTGCGACGAAACGGATATAGCGCTTGACGGACGCCGCATCGAGGCCCTCGACCGGGCCGAGTTCGAAGGCGAGGTCGATGAACGCATCCTCGTGATGAACGATGGTCTGGCAGATCTCGGTGAGCTCGAAACGGAGCTGGTCGGTCCAGATCTCGGGGTTTTCCTGGATGAACACCCGGAACAGCCGGATGATCGACAGGCAGTGCAGCGTTTCGTCACGCACCGACCACGATACGATCTGGCCCATGCCCTTCAGCTTGTTGAAGCGCGGGAAGTTCAACAGGATCGCGAACGAGGCGAACAGCTGCAGGCCCTCGGTGAATGCTCCGAAGGCGGCCAGCGTCTTGGCGATCTCATGCCTGTTGGCGACCGAGAAGCTCTGCATATAGTCGTACTTGTCCTTCATCTCCTTGTATTGGAGAAAGGCCGAGTACTCGGATTCCGGCATGCCGATGGTGTCGAGAAGGTGGCTGTAGGCGGCGACGTGAATCGTCTCGATGTTCGAAAATGCCGACAGCATCATCAGTACCTCGGTGGGTTTGAACACCTGGCTGTAATGCTTCATGTAGCAGTTGTTCACTTCGACGTCGGACTGCGTGAAGAAGCGAAAGATCTGGGTCACCAGATGCTGCTCGGAACCGGTGAGGTTGCGGTGCCAGTCCTTCACGTCGTCGGCGAGCGGCACCTCCTCGGGCAGCCAGTGCACGCGTTGCTGGGTCAGCCATGCCTCGTAGGCCCAAGGATAGCGAAACGGCTTGTAGACCGGGTTCTCGGTCAGCAGGTCATGTCGAGGCGCCGGCACGTGAGTGTCCATGGTGTTCCTTGCGCGTGGGCCGGCCGCGACTCCATGCCGGGACGAGAGTGTCCCCGATCGCGCCCGGAGTGTCACGCCACGGCGCGGGCCCACTACCTGTAGCCGGCGTCGATCAGTGGCACGAGCGGGGTGATCGTCGCCGGCGTGACCACGCCGGCGCCGGTGTTGATGTCGAGGCCGGGCATCCGGTAGCGCGCGCTCATCACGCACTGCATGACCGGCAGGAAGCCCTGCATGTAGAGGAGCTGGTCGAGGGTTACGGTGATGTAGCCGGATTTCAGCCCGTCGATGGTGGCGGGCGCGAGGTCGATGCCGCCGACGGTAACGTCGCCCGGCCGATGGCCGGCCTTCTTGAGCACGGCCGGAAGCACGCCGGTCACGCCGCCATGCTGGGTGCCGATCGCGCGCAGCTTCGGGTGGCTGAGAACATAGGAGGTCAGCACCGGCACCGCGAGCGACGGGTCGGAGTTTGCCTCCTGGGTGATCTCGAGCCGGTCGACCTTGAGGCCCGCGCGCTCCAGCGTGTCGGCGAGGCCTTTTTCCGATTGGCCGCGTTCGGCCTGGCTGAACACGCCATAGACCATCGCCTCGTCACCGGCCTTGAGGTGGCCGGCCAGGATCATCTTCTGCGCGGTGAGGCTGCCACCGGCATAGAGATCGACGCCGGCATAGCCGAAGCCGTCCGGCCGATACTGCTGCTGCAACGTGGTCAGCGGCGAGTTGCCGTCAGTCACCACGATACCCTCCGATACGGCCTGGCGCACGAGATCGGCGAAGGCGTCGTTGCCGGGGTGGCCAGTGATGACGATGCAGGCCGGGCGCGCCGCCATCGCCTCCTTGAACTGCTGGATCATCGTTTCGGGCGCCCAGGCCGCGAACTGGGCGTTGAGCTTAGCGACGCCGAGCGCGTGCGCCGCCGCCGCGGCCCCGGTCTGCCGGGCGAGCGTCGCGCCGTCGCCGGGATTGCCGCCCATCTGCATGTAGATGACCATGCCGGACCCTGGAGGCGTGTCGTCGGCGGCGCGAGCGAACGGGGTCAGCAACGAGGCGGCGGCCAGGCAGGCGAGCAGGGTGCGCGCGTTCATGGATGCGTTTCCTTCATTTTTGGGGATTGCGGAAGCGGGCCAGCAAGGCGCCGCGACGACCCGGTTCGTCGATGTAAAGGTAGAAAATGACCGAGCCGAGGAACACCAAGCCCTGAATGGTGCGCACCCAGGCGCCGGTGAGGCCGGTCGCGACCAGCCCCGCCTCGATCATGCCGATGATGCAGCAGCCGAAGATGGTGCCGATGATCGTTGCGCGACCGCCAAGGATCGAGGTGCCGCCGATCAGCACCGAGGCGATCGCGGTCAGCAGGTAGCCCTGGCCCTGGTCGCCGAAGAAGTTCTTGTTCTCGAGCGTGAGCAGGATGGCCGCGAACGCGGCAAGGCCGCCCATCAGCGTGAACAGCTTGACCTTCTCGCGCTCGACATCGATGCCAACCACCCGCGACACCTGGTTGCTGTCGCCGAGGAACAGGACGTGCTCGCCGAAGCGGTGACGGTTCAGGATGAACCAGAGTAGCAGCACGATCGCACCGGTCCAGAATGCCTGTACCGAGATCTGGCTGACCCAGTCAGCACCATCGCCGAGCGTGCCGACCAGCACCCGCCAGACCGAACTCTCCGCGGCACCGCGGAGCGCGTAGGACTTGCCCCCGGAGAGCACGGTCGCCATGCCCGACCAGAAGAACTGCGCCGCCAGGGTCGCGATGAAGGACGGCACGCCGATTCGGGCGACGATGATGCCGTTGACGAACCCGACCAGCAGGCCCGACGCGAGGCCGAGCAGCACCGCGAGCCAGCCGAGATGATAGTCGCGGAAGCTGACGGCGAAGATGAAGCCCGAGAACGCGATGATCGACGGAAACGAGAGGTCGATCTCGCCGGCGCCGATCACGAAGGTGAGCCCGATCGCGAGCAGGACGAGCGGCGGCAGGGTGGAGGCGAACGTCGTGTAGATGTAGGGCGCAAGAAAGACGGTCGGCGCCAGGTACATGAACAACAGCAGCAGGCCGACGAACACGCCGATGATCGGCAGGCCCTCGATCCGGCCGAGACGGGATGGTGTCCTCGGTGCCATCAAGATCAGGCCGGATGCTGCAACTCGATGAGATAATCGGTGAGCGACGCGACGGACATCTGTCGCGGGTCGATCTCGGCGACGATCGTGCCACGATCGAGCACGATCAGCCGGTCCGCGACCGCATGCACGTGCGCGAGGTTGTGCTCGATGTAGACGCAGGCGCGACCAGAGCTCTTGATCAGCCGCACGAAGTCGAGAACCTTGCGCACCTCGGAGACCGCGAGTGCCACCGTCGGCTCGTCGAGCACGATCAGGTCGGCGTTGAAGTGCATCGCACGCCCGATCGCGATCCCTTGTCGCTCACCGCCCGAGAGTTGCGACACCGTGCTGTCGACCGAGATGCCGACGCCGCGAAAGCCGATCGAGTTCAGCAGCATGTCGGACGCGATTCGGCGCTCGGCCGCGACATCGATGAAGCCGAACCGATTGGTGATCTGGCGCCCGGCGAAGAAGTTGCGCCATAGCGGCTGCTTTTCGGCGAGCGACTTGTCCTGGTAGACGGTCTCGATCGCAAGCTCGTGCGCCATGCGCACGGAGTAGTCGCGCAGGTCAATCTCGCGGTCGCGGACGAAGATTCGCCCCGAGGTGGGTGGCATGACGCCGGTCATGACCTTGATCAGGGTGGACTTGCCGGCGCCATTGTCGCCGATCAGGCCGACGATCTCGTTGCGGCCGACGGCGAGATTGATGTCGGCAAGACCCTGGATGGCGCCGAAGAACTTCTGGACGTGGACGAGCCGGACGGCATCCTGGTGCATCGTGTCCCCGGGTGTTGTTGCCGCTCGCGACTGATCCGCTCGCTACACGAGCGGCGCTATCGCTCGGACGACCGCGGTCTTCATGCCAGGACGATCACGGCCGGCCATAGCCGAAGGTGTCTCTCGGCACCGGCCTGAGCGCCTGACCTCGCGCATAGCGGGAAAGGTCCGGGCTGGCGGGATTTGCAACCGGAACGAGGCTCCCGTTGGCCAACAGGATGTAGTCGGCAAGGCGTCCGGGAGGCCCCTGCCGCAGGTGGATCAAGGACAGCGACTGGCCCTCGACGTTGAGCGCCGTCTTGTCCCACTGCCCGGCCCAGCGGAAGTAACCGTCATTTGCCTGCGAGTTGGTGTCCGGCGGCGTGTAGACATAGTGATAGGTGCCACTGGTCGCGTCAGGCACGCCGTCGAGGATCAACTCCACCTGGGCCACGAGTGCCACATCCCGCGACTGCTCGGTCCCTCTCCAATCGCCGAAAATCGGACCTTGCGGGCCGATGCAGCCCTGGAGCGCGAGCAAGGCACCGACCAGCGGAACGACCGATCCGCTCCGGTCCCAAAGACTTCGGATCATGGCGATTTCCCTGAGTGACGATCGTGAATGACAGGTCGGAGTTAAACGCGAACGCCCGGACCAACCATGGTCCGGGCGCACGCTTCAGGCGATGGAGCCGACAGGCTCCAGATGATCAGAAGAACTGGATGTGGCTGATGAAACCGAGCAGCGCCGCGTCCGGCAGGTTCGTCTGGCCGTTCGGACGGACGAAATACTGGAAGTCGGGCGCAAGAGTCACACCACGATAAACGTGTATCTGATAGTTTGCTTCAAAGACGAGGGCGTTCGACTGCACACCAGTGGCATTGATATACGACGAGATCGACCCTGGCGTCGGCTGCGGCAGGATTCCCAGCATCTGCTGTATCTCCTCGGCACGCGCAAGCTGCGGAGACACCTGGATCCAGCTGAACCCAAGATCGATGGTGTCCAGCGGACGCGCCTTCCAGAACCCACTGTCGATCAGGCCGGCTTCCGCCTGGCTCGTCCTGGTCGAGACCCTAGCGGAGTTGTGGTAGTAGGCGGCTAGCGCGATCAGACCGTTGGTGTCGCCAGGCCCGTTACGCATGATCATCTGATCAGCCAGTGCGTAGTAGGCGGTCTCGCCCTTCACTTGCGCCGCGCCGAGGCCCGAACCGGGATAGGGAGCGCCGTTGGCGTTATAGAGGTCGCTCGGATGATTGTCGTTATCGTACCAGAAACCGAGCTTGTAGTGGCCAGGCAACTTGTTCGGGCCGAACTGCGGCTCCCAGCCGATCTCGAGCGGGAAGGTCTCGCCGTTGATGTAGGACGCGTCGATCGTGAAGCCGGAACGGTAATTCTGGGCGTAGTTGTAGATGTTGCTCTGGTTGAAGTAGATGCCGGTCTGCACATAAACCGTCGGGACCGGGCGGACACGGGTCCGAATCGCCCAGTTCGCGTCCGGGTATGACGAGAACCCGAAATTGTCAGACGACGCCTTCGGATTGCCGCAGAAGGCGTTGTTCTCGTAGTTGCAGTAGAGCGGCGAGGCGGCGAAGTCGTCGAGCAGCGGGAATCGTCCAGCCGCCAGGTCGAAGCGTCCGTTCGCCAGCGTCTCCTCCGCGTAGGCATAGACAAGATGCGCGACCGTGTTGCCGCCAGCGCCGTAGATTTCCTGGCTAGGATCAAGCTGATCGCCGAAGGCGCGGCTGATCGGGATGCCGTAGCGGCCTACCTGGAGGTAGTGGGTCTCAAAGCCCCTGAGCCCGGCAAGCTTCTCCCAGTCGATGTCGACCTCGAAGCCGTACTGGCCGGCGTTGCTTGAGCCGCGGCGCGGACCGCTGATGACGCCGGCGAACTCGTTTCTGGTGTCAAGCGTCGCCGCAATACCGCGATTGCGAAGAATCGGGTTCAAGCCGAACAAATTTGGAAACAGCGCTTCGGGAGTCGGCAGCGGCGCCGCGGACTCGCCTGGTGGAAGCGGCGCAGAGACGGCCTCGCTCGGCCCGATCGACGTGCCGTTGTTGACCGCGCCGGGGTTGACGCCCTGCGAGTTTATTCCCGGCACCGGACTAACCGCACCCGTGTCGGTGGTGGTCGTCTGCGCGCGCGCGCCCGACGACAGCGCGACGACCGGGATCGCGGCGGCGGCCAGAAGCGACACCGCGAAGCGGGAGCTTGTCTTCGTTCGACCGGTCTCAGTTCTGTTCATGACGCATCCTCTGCTGCTCCGTCTCTCGACGCGGAACGTTGCGGGACGCAGACTTGCCGCGTTTCCCTGGCGGTCTCAAGCGCTTTGGCTATTGGGAGCGGGTCGAACGCCAGGAAAGGCTACGTCGATGGCGGAAAAGACACACCGCCATGATCGGGCGCCACAGGGCAGGTTCGCCGACCCGATTATTGTGCACCGCGGCGCGGCGCGCGGCGGCGTCTAGGCGGGATCGACGCTGAACTGCCAGATGGTGGTCGACTGGAAATCCTGGCCGGGATCAAGCCGGGTTGTCGGGAAGTGCGGATGGTTCGGGCTGTCGGGGAAGTGTTGCGTCTCGAAGGCGACGCCGTCGCCTTGCCGGTAGACGTGCCCGGCCTTACCGACCACCGTCGCGTCAAGGAAGTTGCCGGAATAGAACTGAACGCCGGGCTCGGTCGTCGAGATGGCGAGGATGCGGCCGGACGACGGGTCCTCGACCCGGACCGCCGGCCTCGGCGCCGCCGTGACACCGTCGCGCAACACGTAGTTGAAGTCGTAGCCGCGGGCCAACACGATCTGCTCGCTGCCACCGTCGCGGACGCGGGCGACGATCGCGACCGGTTGCCGGAAGTCGAACGGGGTGTCGTCAACCGGGCGTATCTCTCCGGTCGGGATCAGGGTCGCATCGACCGGCGTGACGCTGTCGGCGTGGATGGTGAGGATATGGTCGAGCGCGCTGCGGCCGCTCGCCTCGCCTGCCAGGTTGAAGTAGGTGTGGTTGGACAGGTTGAGCACGGTCGGCCGATCGGTGGTCGCGACCGTGTGCAGGGTGAGGCTGTCATCCTCGTCCAGCGTGTAGGTGACGGCGACCGCGAGCGCGCCGGGAAAGCCCTCCTCGCCATCCGGGCTCAGGCGCCGCAGCGTGACCGACGCGGGCTCGCCGTTGCCGGAGGTCGACGCGACGGTCCAGACCCGCTTGTCGAAGCCCCGCACACCGCCATGAAGCGTGTTCGGTCCATCGGTCAGGGCGAGCTGATACGCCTTGCCGTCGATCGAGAACCGGCCCTGCGCGATGCGGTTGGCGTAACGCCCGACCGTCGAACCGAAGAACTGCGGCTTGCGGACGTAGTCCTCGATGGTGGCATAGCCGAGCACCACGTCGGCGAGCGCGCCCTGGCGGTCCGGCACGTCCAGCCCCTGAAGCGTGGCGCCCCAGGTCAGAACGCGCGCGGCGATGCCGCGTCCGTTCACCAACGTCACGACCTCGATCGGCGTGCCGTCGACGAGTTCGCCAAAGACGCCGCGTGTGACCGTTGCGGTCATGATTGCCCCCACATCGAAGTCCCGCGCCCCGAGTTCCGGCGCCCCGAGTTCCGGCGCGAGGATAGGCCGCGCACGTCGCGCGACGCCAGCGCGCTCACTGGCAGGCGAGGCACTCGTCGTAGGCGGGCGGGATCGCGGCCGATCGCGGCGCCACCTCGCGCGACGGGATCGCCGGCGGCAACACCGACATCACGTCGTTCGGACGTGCCAACATCTCGCTCACCGCATCGGCGCGCTGGATCGACAGGCTGCGGCAGTAATAGAGCGACTTCAGGCCGCGCTTCCAGGCCATCAGATGAATCTGATGTAGGTCGCGCTTGTGGATGTCGGCCGGCAGGAACAGGTTCACCGATTGCGACTGGCAGATGTAGGGCGTGCGGTCGCCGGCATGCTCGATCACCCAGCGCTGGTCGAGCTCGAACGCGGTCTTGAACACGTCGCGCTCGTTCTGCGTAAGAAACGGCAGGTTCTGCACGCTGCCCTTGTTTAGCGTGATCGCCGACCAGACCTCGTCGGTGTCATGACCACGCGCGGCCAGCACCTTCTGCAAGGCCCGGTTGCGCACCGTGAAGCTGCCGGACAGCGTCTTTTGCAGGAACACGTTGGCGGCGATCGGCTCGATGCCTGGGCTGGTGCAGCCGGCGATGATCGAGATCGAGGCGGTGGGCGCGACCGCGATCTTGTTCGAGAAGCGCTCCATCACGCCATACTCGGCGGCGTCCGGGCAGGCGCCGCGCTCGTCGGCGAGCATGCGCGACGCGGCATCGGCCTGGGTGCGGAGATGCCTGAACATCCGCCGGTTCCACACCTTGGCGATGACGCTCTCGAACGGCACCCCCTGATCCTGCAGGAAGGAGTGGAAGCCCATCACGCCGAGCCCGACCGATCGCTCACGAGACGCGGCGTAGGTCGCGCGCGCCATGTCGTCAGGGGCGCGGTCGATGAAGCCCTGCAGCACGTTGTCGAGGAAGCGCATGACGTCTTCCACGAACAGCGGGTGCTCGTGCCACTCGAACCAAGTCTCTAGGTTGACGCTCGACAGGCAGCACACCGCGGTGCGCTGGCGGCCATGCTGGTCGATACCGGTCGGCAGGGTGATTTCGCTGCAGAGGTTCGAGGTCTTGACCTCAAGGCCGGCGAGCTTGTGGTGCTCGGGCCGGGCGCTGTTCACGTGGTCGGCGAACACGATGTACGGCTCGCCCTGCTCCATCCTGGCGGTCAGGATGCGTATCCAGAGCGAGCGCGCGGACACCTGCCGGACGTGGCCGCCATCCTTGGGCGATACCAGCGCCCAGGGCTCGTCGGCGTCGACCGCGCGCATGAACGCGTCGGTCACCAGGATGCCGTGATGGAGGTTCATCGCCTTGCGGTTGGGATCGCCGCCCGTCGGGCGGCGCATCTCGATGAACTCCTCGATCTCGGGATGCCACACCGGCAGGTAGACGGCGGCCGAGCCACGACGCAGCGAGCCCTGGCTGATCGCGAGCGTCAGGCTGTCCATCACCCGGATGAACGGGATCACGCCCGAGGTCTTCCCGTTCTCGCCGACGCGTTCGCCGATCGAGCGCAGGTTGCCCCAGTAGGAACCGATGCCGCCGCCCTTGGACGCCAGCCAGACGTTCTCGTTCCAGAGCCCGACGATGCCCTCAAGGCTGTCCGACGCCTCGTTCAGGAAGCACGAGATCGGCAGGCCGCGGCTGGTGCCGCCGTTCGAGAGCACGGGGGTCGCCGGCATGAACCAGTGTCGGCTCATGTAGTCGTAGAGGCGTTGGGCGTGCGCGGCGTCGTCGCCGTAGTGGGATGCGACCCTCGCGAACAAATCCTGGTAGCCCTCGCCCGGCATCAGGTAGCGGTCGTTCAGCGTCGCCCGGCCGAACTCGGTCAGCAGCGCGTCACGCGAGCGGTCGACGCGCACCTGGCCGCGGCCAGGCAGCTGCACCTCGGCGTCGAGCATGGTCGCCTCGACCGCGTGCTGCGTCGTGTGGCCAGCGTGGCTGAGCGTCATGGAGTCTCCTTGCAGATCATCTTGGGGCAACGCGTGACACAAGATATGCGGGGCGTCGACCGATTTTGCCACAAGCTATTGGTTACTCCCACTCGATCGTCCCGGGCGGCTTGCTCGTCACGTCATAGGTGACGCGGTTGACGCCGCGTACCTCATTGACGATCCTGGCCGCGACCCGGGTGAGGAAGCCGATGTCGAACGGGTAGGCTTCGGCGGTCATGCCGTCGGTGCTGGTGACGGCGCGTAGCGCACAGGCGTAGTCGTAGGTGCGGCCGTCGCCCATCACGCCGACGGTGCGTACCGGCAGCAGCACCGCGAAGGCCTGCCAGATCGCGTC
Organism: uncultured Acetobacteraceae bacterium; assembly: GCA_964246135.1. Classification (GTDB taxonomy): domain Bacteria; phylum Pseudomonadota; class Alphaproteobacteria; order Acetobacterales; family Acetobacteraceae; genus CAXTPV01. The sequence goes on from CAXTPV010000005.1 coordinate 24,367, forward strand.
GTAGAGGTTCTGCGCCCGTATCTCCTCGAGGAAGATGGCATCGACCCGCTGCAGCAGCTCGACCCGGGTGCGGTCGACCGCGCCCGGGATGCGGATCGCGAGTCCCGGACCCGGGAACGGGTGGCGGCCGACAATGGTGTCGGGAATGCCGAGCTCGCGTCCAAGCACGCGCACCTCGTCCTTGAACAGCTCGCGCAATGGCTCGACCAGCTTCATCCGCATCCGTGCCGGCAGGCCGCCGACGTTGTGGTGCGACTTGATGGTGACGGACGGACCGCCGACGCTGACGCTCTCGATGACGTCGGGGTAGAGGGTGCCCTGGGCCAGGAAGTCGGCGCCACCGAGGCGGGATGCCTCGTCGTCGAACACCTCGACGAACAGCCGGCCGATCGTCTTGCGCTTGACCTCGGGATCGGTGACGCCGTCGAGTGCGGCCAAGAACAGCTCGCTCGCGTCGCGATGCACCAGGCGGATGTTGAAGCGGTCGCGGAAGGTGCGCAGCACCTCATCTGCCTCGCCGAGCCGCAGCAGGCCATGATCGACGAAGATGCAGGTGAGCTGGTCGCCGATGGCCTGGTGGATCAGCACCGCCGCGACCGCGCTGTCGACGCCGCCGGAGAGGCCGCAGATCACCCTGCCCTGCCCGACGGTGGCGCGGATGCGGGCGATCTCCATGTCGCGGAAGGCGGCCATCGTCCAGTTGCCGGCGCAGCCGGCGACGCGATGGGTGAAGTTGCGCAGCAACGCGGCCCCGTGCGGCGTGTGGACGACCTCGGGATGAAACATGGTGCCGTAGAAGCGCCGGGCTTCGTCGGCGATGACGGCGAAGGGGGCGCCCTCGCTGGTGGCGACGACGCGAAAGCCGGGCGGCAGGTGGATGACGCGGTCGCCGTGACTCATCCAGACCAGCTCGCGGCCGCCCTGCGCCCAGGCGCCGTGGAAGAGCGCGCAGTCCTCTAGAATGTCGACGTGGGCAGGGCCGAACTCGCGGTGCTCGCCGGTGGCGACCTGGCCGCCCAGTTGCTGGCACATGGTCATCTGACCGTAGCAGATGCCGAGGACCGGGACGCCGAGGGCGAAGACGACGTTGGGCGCCCGCGGGGAGAGTTCGTCGGGAACGCTGGCGGGGCCGCCGGACAGGATGACCGCGCGCGGTGCGAAGTCGCGAATGCGTGCCTCGTCGACGGCATACGGCCAGACCTCGCAGTAGACCCCGGCCTCGCGCACCCTTCTTGCGATCAGCTGCGTGACCTGGCTGCCGAAATCGAGCACGAGCAGGCGGTCGTCATGCAGATGGTCGTCCATGAGGTGCTCCGTCCGGCGGGACATGACCGGCCATGTCCGCTCCGATGAGGTCTCCGCGTGGTCCGGCACGGCACCGACGCGCGAGGTCGCCGGATCGGCTACATGGTGCACCGTGGAGGGTTGGAAGGTGAAGTCGATGACCTTGGCCGCGCGAGGCGCCACCCTGCTCTGCCTGTGGCCGCTGCTTGCGTCCGGTTGCGCCGGCGCGCCGCCCGATCCCGCCGTCGGTGCGTGGACCGGCCGGTTGCAGACGCTGGCCGGGACCTGTCCGGATCAGGCCGACAGCGACCTGGTGGTGTCGGCGCACGCGATCAACTTCGTTCCGGGCGACGGGGTGCTGGCGCTCTATGGCAAGCGCCCGGCGCACGGGGCCGCAAGCGACGAGACGTTGCGGGCGCAGCTCCTTCTGACCGACAGCAATCACAAGCCGCTGCCGATAGTGTTCGAGGGCAGGCTCAAGGATGGGCGGATCGTCGGCACCTACGGGACGCCGAGCTGTCGCGCGACGATCTCGTTGCACCCACCGACCCATACCGCGTTGCAGCGCCTGCTCGGGAACTAAGGCAGCGGCGGAGGCTCGGGGCAGGATCGCAGGCTTGCGAGGGGTGCCGGGCTGGGCTACATGCGGCCGCCGGTCCGCGCCCGTAGCTCAATTGGATAGAGCACCAGACTACGAATCTGGGGGTTGGAAGTTCGAGTCTTTCCGGGCGCGCCATCGGTCCCGGGATGCCATTGCCGACCCTATTTGGCGCCTCCGCACATGTCGGGTTTGGCACGCCGAGCGGCCCCAATACGTAATGCGGAAGGAGCAAGCCTCATGCGTATTCTCGTCACGGGCGGCGCCGGCTTCGTGGGTAGCCACACGGTCCTGGCTTTGGTCGCACGCGGCGACGAGGTCATCGTGCTCGACAATTTGCGCCAGGGGCATCGCGCCGCCGTGCCAGTCGAAGCCCGACTGGTGGAAGCGGATCTCGCCGATGCCGCGACCCTGGAGCGGACGCTGGCCGAAGGCCGGTTCGAAGCGGTGTTTCACTTCGCAGCGCTGTCGCTGGTCGGCGAGAGCATGCAGAATCCGCTGCACTATTTCCGCGAGAACGCCGGGCTCGGCTTCGCGCTGATCGATGGCTGCATCCGGCATGGCATCGGTCGCTTCATCCTGTCCTCGACCGCGGCGCTGTTCGGCAATCCGGACGAAATCCCGATCACCGAGGCGACGCGGATCGATCCCGGCTCGCCTTACGGCGAGAGCAAGCTGATGATCGAGCGGACGTTGCACTGGGCCGATCGGGTGCATGGGCTGAAGAGTGCCTGCCTCCGTTACTTCAACGCGGCGGGCGCCGATCCGGAGGGACGCGCCGGCGAAGACCACCTGCCCGAAACACACCTGATCCCGCTGGTCATCGATGCCGCACTTGGCCGCCGTCCGGCGATCACCGTGTTCGGCACCGACTATCCAACCGCGGACGGCACCTGCGTCCGCGACTACGTGCATGTCTCGGACTTGGCGGATGCGCATCTTGCGGCACTCGGGCAACTCGACCGTGGCAGCGTCACCTACAATCTCGGCAGCGGTACCGGACAGTCGGTGCGCGAGGTCATACGCAGCGTCGAGCGGGTGGCTGGCCGCGACGTGCCAGTAAAGTTTGGACCACGTCGGCCGGGCGATCCGGCGGTGCTGGTCGCGTCGTCCGACCGTATCAGGCGTGAGACCGGCTGGGCGCCGCGCTTCACGTCACTCGATGAGACGGTGCTGACGGCGTTCGCCTGGCGTGACGCGCATCCGACGGGCTATGCCGACCGGGCCTGAGCAAGACGGGACCACCACCCCTACCCGCATTCCTGTATCGCCTTTTCGAGGTCGAGGAAGCTCGGCATGTGCTGGGACGGCACGATCTTGCGGCCGCTTTCCACGCTGACCTGCGGCGCGTTGCCGTGCAGGTGCGCGACCAGGACTGCACGGATCATCTCGTAGTACTTGGCTTCCTCCTCGACGACACCGCGCAGACGCACGGCAAGTGGGCCGACAACGCCGTAGGCGAGCAGCACGCCAAGAAAGGTGCCGACGAGCGCGCCGCCGATCATTTCTCCGAGCACGGCCGGGCTCTCGTTGATATGTGCCATTGTCTTGATAACGCCGAGCACCGCGGCGACGATGCCGAGTGCCGGCAAGCCGTCCGACATGGTCTGCAAGGCGTGCGACGGATGCAGCTCCTCGTGCAGGCCCTTCTTGAGCTCGCGCGCCATGACGTCCTCGATCTGATGCGGATCGTCGGCGTTCATGCCGATCATTCGCAGATAATCGCAGATCATGACGCTTGCGTGATGGTCCTTGAGGATGACTGGGTAGGCCTGGAAGATCGAGCTTTCCGCCGGCGCCTCGATGTGGGGCTCGATTCCGGCGGCGCCTTTTGATCCCGCCAGCCGGACGAGCTGGTAGAGCAATGTCAGCAGGCTGACGTAGTCCGTCCGACGGAAGCGCGAGCCCTTGATCGCCTTCATGAGGCCGCCGGCCGTGTGCTTCACATCGTGCATCGAGCTCGACATCAGGAACGCGCCGGTCGCCGAGCCGCCGATGCTGAGCAGCTCGAACGGCATCGACGCAATCAGGGGCCCGAGGGCGCCCCCGGATGCCAGGAAGCTGCCGAAGACGCAGAGCAGCAGGAAAACGAGACCGCCGATCGCCAGCATGGGCTCAGGCGGACATCAGGCAGGCGGACGCCGCGAAGGCGGCGCCGGAGCAGGAGGGCGCCGCGAAGGCGGCGCTGGAAACACGTGGCATGACCTAGCGCGCACCGAGGCCGGGGGCGGGAAGCGGATGCTGCCGGTGCACGACCATGACGATGCGGCGATTGGCGGCCGCAAGCGGCTGCGCCGGCAAGAGCAGGTCGTGATCCGCGAGCCCGGTGACGTCGGCGAGCCTCGTGTCGGGGAACCCGCCCTGTTCCAGGATCACCCGGCTCGATTCCGCTCGCGAGGCGGACAAATCCCAGTTCGACCGGCAGCTTCCCTGACAGACCGCCGCGTCGGTATGGCCGACGATCGACATCGGCTCGTTTAGGCGGGCGAGCACTGGCGCGACCTTAGCCAGCAGCATCCGGGCGCGGGCGTTCGGGGTTGTTGAACCGTTATCGAACATCGGCTTGCCGTCTGCGTCGATGATCTGGATGCGCAAGCCTTCGGGCGTAACGTCGACGGCGAGCTGGCTTGCGATGGCGCCGATCGCGGGATCGGCTTCGACCGATTTTCGCAGATCGTCGGCGGCCGCCGTCAGTTGGGCCTCCTCCCGATGGGCGGCCGCCACGGCGGCCTTGCCGGCCGGCCCCGAGGTGGCCGCCGGGGGCGGCGCGGCGACGGCGGGCGTGGACGCGGTGGCGGGAGCGTTGGCGGCACCGCTGTCGGACCCGACGGCGGTGCCGCTGCTGGCTACGGGATCACCATCGCCGTCGGTGTCCGCCGCGGCATGGCCGGTCGCGCCGTCACCATGATTGTCACCCTCGACCGGGATGGCATCGGGATCGCTGGCGGCCGCCCGGAACTTGGCGGTGCCCGCGCCGGTGACGGCGGCGCTGCCGGTGTTGTCGTCGAGGTTGGCGGACTGTCCGGTGGCTCGGCCGATGGAGTCCGTGACGCTGACGACACCGAGGTTCGACACCAGCGAGCCACGCTCGTAGGGCGTCAGGCCGCCGAACGGCTTGCCGCTTCCAGACAGGCTGCGGGTGTTGGCGCCGACCGGGCTGAAGTAGTCGGCGATGCCGCGGCGCTGCTTGTCGGTGGTGGCGTTGATCAGCCACATCAGCAGGAAGAACGCCATCATCGCGGTGACGAAGTCGGCGTAAGCAACCTTCCAGGCGCCACCGTGGTGCGCCCCCTCCACCACCTCCTCACGCCGGATGATGATGGAGCGGGCGCCCTTCTTTGCTTTCGCCGCCATGCGCGCTGCCCTCGTTGATCAGGCGGCAGGGTAGCGGTGAAGGGTTATCGTGGCTTTAACGTGGTGGATGCCCGGGCAGGCGGGCCGAGACGGGTGGAGGCGTTCGCGCGACCGCGACGAACAAGGCGTCCTGCTCGACCGGCAAGCGGCCATCGAAGCGGGTCACGCTTCCGACCGGCTGCAGATCGGACCAGAGCGCCGGGTCGGGACCACGCCGGTCGGCACGCGTGATCAGCAGCACCCGCTCGCCGCCTGCCAGCATCGGCGCGAGCCGGAACAGCGACCACCTGGGGCCGACCGCGCCGATCTCGGACGCGTTCCACCAGGCGAGCTCGGAGGCGAGACCATACTCGTCGGCGACGATTGGCAGGCCGAGCGGCGCATCGGCCGCGCCGACCGCGCCGGCAAGGCCGCGCCAGCCGGCAAGCCGCGTCGTGACGTCGAGCCCGCGACCGAGCGGCAGCGGCCGGAGCGCCGCCTGTAGGTAGACGATCAGCGTCAGCGCGAGGCCGAGGCCAGCTGCGGCGCGAGCGCCAGGCAGGCGGCGCGGTTGAGCGGCGGCGGCGGCCATCATCGCCGACGGGTAGAGCACGCAGGGCCAGTTCGCCTGCACGCGATCGCCGAGCGCGTGCTCCACGAAAACGAGCTCTCGCGACAAGCTGCCAACTGCCAAGGCAGGCGAGGAGCGCGATCAGCGGCGTGGCCAAGCCGAACTGGCCGAGCACAAGCTCGCCCAGATGCGAGAGCACGTGGCCGGGATGGATGTCGCCGGCGCGGCCGCCCTGCTTGCGAAAGCTCGCGAGCCCGTGGGCGGCGTTCCAGGCGAGCACGGGCACCGTCGCGCCGACCGCGAGCATGACCGCGCGCCAGGGATCGGCTCGGCGCAGCCAGGCGCGCGTTCGCGCCGATGACAGCAGCCACACCGCGATGATCGGGACCAGCAGCAGGGCGGTGTATTTGGAGTCAAAGCCGAGCCCCGAGGCCAGGCCCGCGCCGAGCAGCCAGGCGGTGCGGCCGGTCCGGTGGGCGCGTCCGAGGCAGAACAGGGCGGCGGTCCAGAACAGGATCAGCGGCGTGTCCGGCGTCATCGTCACCGCGCCGACGCCCGCCATCAGCGTCGCGTTCAGCAACAGCGCCGCGACCGCGGCCCGGAACGCCGACAGGCCGAGCAGGTCGCGAGCGACCTGGGCGAGCAGGAACGATCCCGCGAGCGCCGCCAGCGGCGCCAGCAGTCGCACGCCGAGCGCGTCGTCGCCCGCGATCGCGGTGCCGGCGCGTATCCAGAGCGCCACCATCGGCGGGTGATCGAGGTAGCCGCCGGCGAGAGCCCGCGACCACACGCGATAATAGGCCTCGTCGGGCGACAGGCCGGTGACGCCGGCGACAACCAGCCGCAGCAGCGTGAGCCCGAGCAGGACGCCGATGATCGCCCTCATCGTGCCCGCCAGACCAGCGTCGACGACACCGCGTAGTTCCAGACGACAACGATCGCCGCACCCGCGGCGCCGGCCAGATTCCAGCCGGAATGGGCGCGGTAGAGCAGACGGGCGACGCCGAGATCGGCGACCGCGCCTAGGCCGCAGACCAGCATGAACAGCACCGCCCCGCGGATCAGGGCGGCGCCGCGTAGCCGATGGGTGCGGTAGGTGAGGCTGTTGTTGAGCAGGAAGTTGGCGATCATCGCCGCCACCGTCGCCATCGCCTGCGCCGGCGAGAACGGCAGGCCGAGATGGCGGAGCAGCGCCAGCGCGACGAGGTTGACGCCGACGCCGATCAGTCCGACGGCGGCGAAGCCGACGAAGCGGGTCGGCAACAGGCCGCGGCTGAGATGGTCGGACAGCACGGCGGCGAACTGCACCAGCACCAGCACGTCGAGCTTGCTCTGGCCAGCGCGCCGAGGCCGGAAATGGAACGGCACCTCGCGGACGCGGAGCGGCGACGGCGAGGACCACACGATGTCGAGCAGGATTTTGAACCCCGCCGCCGAGAGGCGTGGCGCAAGGCGCTCGATCGTCGCGCGCCGGGTCACGAAGTAGCCGCTCATCGGGTCGGACAGGCGGACCGGCAGCAGCGCCTGCGCGATCCGGATGCCGGACGCCGACAGCCGCCGCCTGGCGCCCGATGCGAGCCCGTCATCGTCGGCGCCGAGCCCGTGACGGGTGCCGATCGCGAGGTCGCATGTGCCCCCATCCACCAGGCCGATCAGTTCGGGCAGGATCGCCTCGTCATGCTGGCCGTCGCCGTCCCTCACGGCGCCGAGCGGCGCCGCCGCGGCAAGCGCCCCCGCGATCACCGCC
>CAXTPV010000006.1:0-30827 GCA_964246135.1 uncultured Acetobacteraceae bacterium
CCCTGCAACAGAAGCGCCACCCTGCCCCCGATGGCAGCCATGGAGGCGACCCGCGTTCCAGGCGGTTCATGCAGGCTGAACACGAGGGACTCTGCCGCAGGCGCGGGGTTCGGGGACGTTACGATCCGGTGCGCTAGCGTCACCACGACAACGAGGAAACCCGCCATGATCAGGATGCCGAGCAACACCACCAAGCCCAGCAGGGTTCGATTGCCGCGCAATTCGCCTCTCCCTTACGCGGGTCAGACCGCCCATCTCCCACCATGACGGGCGAGTTGCCGCCGAAGGAGAGCCGCATCGACAATCAGGCGATCTTGGTGCTGGCACCGGACAGCGCGGCTGGCCTCCGCACCGATCGCTTCCTTGCGAATGCCATCGGCACGCTCTCGCGCACGCGAGTCAAGGGGCTGATGGAGGCCGATCACTTGACGCGCGACGGCGTCGTGCTCCGCGATCCTGCCTCCGCGGTCCGGTCGGGATCAAGCTACCGGCTGCAGCCGCCGCAGGTCATCGACGCCGCGCCATGCGGCCAGGCCATTCCGCTCTCCGTGTTGTTCGAGGATGCCGACATCCTCGTGCTGGACAAGCAACCGGGCCTTGTCGTTCACCCGGCACCGGGAAACCCCGATGGCACGCTGGTCAACGCGCTGATTGCGCGCCTCGGCGACACCCTGCCCGGAATCGGGGGCGAGCGACGTCCGGGCATCGTGCACCGGCTGGACAAGGACACCTCTGGGGTGATGGTGGTGGCCAAGAGCGAGGCCGCGATGACGGTTCTATCCGCCGACATCGCAGGGCGACGGGTCGAGCGCACCTACCTTGCCCTGGTGTGGGGAACAGCGCCGCCGCAGGGTACGTGGTCGGGACGGATCGGACGTGATCCGCGAGACCGCAAGCGGATGGCGGTGGTCACGAGCGGCGGCAAGCATTCGCTCACTCGTTTCCAGCGACTGGGCGCCGTCAACGGCCTGTCACTCTTGCGATGCCGTCTCGAGACCGGCCGCACGCATCAGATCAGGGTACATGCCGCTGCCGCTTCGCACGCCCTGGTCGGAGATCCGGTCTACGGCCGCCGCCCTCGCTTGGACGGCTTGCCGAAGGATCTAGCAGAGTTGCTGGCCGATTTTCATCGCCAGGCGCTGCACGCCTCCGCGCTTAGCCTTAGCCATCCGGTCAGTGGCGAGATGATGCGCTTCACTGCGCCACCGCCTGCGGACATGGCGGCATTGCTGCGCTGCGCCGACCTTGAGGTTGTTGCGTCGCACAACGAGCGTTGACAGGACCGTGCCGGTCCGGTATGACTTTTTTGCCAATGACTGAGGACGCCTGTCTGCGGCCGCGGCGGTATCGGCAGCCAGTTTGGTGTCGTTACTCGCCTCGACGTGATCTAGCACATGCGTCCGCTATGCCGCAGCGCGAAACCGGATCGTGCGCCGGGCCTTATGGGACGGTGCCGACGACCAGCCTGCAGGCGAAAGGAGCCGCGACAATGGCCGCCAGTGTTATCAACGTTGCGCCCGAGGGCAACCTCTCACGCTACCTGCAAGACATTCGCAAATTTCCCATGCTCGCGCCCGAGGAAGAACTCGATCTGTCTCGCCGCTGGCGGGACAGCGAGGACACTGAGGCGGCGCACAAGCTGGTGACGTCGCACCTCCGTCTCGTCGCGAAGATCGCCATGGGCTATCGCGGTTACGGGTTGCCGCTGGGTGAGCTCATCAGCGAAGGCAATGTCGGCATGATGCAGGCGGTTAAGCGGTTTGATCCCGATCGAGGTTTCCGACTGGCAACCTACGCAATGTGGTGGATACGGGCGGCTATTCAGGAATATATCCTTCACAGTTGGTCGCTGGTGAAGATGGGCACGACGGCGGCGCAAAAGAAGCTGTTTTTTAACCTGCGCAGGCTCAAGGGGCAGATGCAGGCGATCGAAGATGGCGACTTGCGGCCGGAGCATGTCGGCCGTATTGCCAAAGCTTTGGACGTGCCCGAGCAGGATGTAATCAACATGAATCGGCGGCTTGCCGCGCCGGATCACAGCCTCAACGCTCCTGTCCGCGCCGACAGCGAGGGCGAGTGGCAAGATTGGCTGGTAGATGAGGGTGAGAGCCAGGAGCAAGTGCTGGCACAGCATGAGGAGCTTACGGGACGACGTGAGTTGCTTGGCGGGGCGTTGCGCACCCTGAACGATCGCGAGCGTCATATCCTTATCGAGCGCCGCCTCAAGGATAATCCAACCACGCTCGAAGAGCTCTCACAGCAATATGGGATCTCACGGGAACGGGTTCGGCAAATAGAGGTTCGTGCCTTCGAGAAGCTGCAGAAGTCGATGAAGACACAGGTGACTGAGCGTCGAGTCGCGCTCGCGGCTTGATGCCTCCGGTGTGATGTCGAGGTCGCCGAGTTATCGCTGCGCCTCGACCTCCGCCGGCGTTCCCCACTCTTTGCTGAGGCGATCGATCTCGCTCTGTAGCCGTGTCGCCTGGTGTCTGTCGCGCAGACCGAGCCACCGACAGGTGGCCAAAACAAGGAGCTCGCTAGTCATCCAAGCGGCACCGGCGGCGAGCCATGCGGTCGGAACGACGGCTGGACCTGACAGGATGGCGACCGCCGCACCGATCTCCGGCGACATCGATCGCCACAGCGCGCAGAGCGGCGTGATCGATGCCGCGACGTTACACATGATGACCGCGCGGACGCATAGCTTATCAGGCCCATCGACGACCCGGACCAGCAGTGCTGGCGCCAGCAGGACGCCAAGCAGCAACACTGTTGCCGGGCTGATCACGAGCGCCACCCCGCAGGCAAGGCCTCCCCACCAGCTGGTCGACTTCGAGCGCATTGGCATAGCGGCGCTCATCTAAGTTGCAGGACTAGCGCCACCGCTGACGCTGCGAGCCCAAGCACGGCGAGACCTTCGCGCCCAAATCGTCGGGCTTTAGCCCGGCGATAATACTCCGCTTGCAGCAACGCGAGACGCGCGCCGACGAGTTGCCGGATACGCTCGTGGGCATCCCGTTGCGCTTCCTTGTCGCGCCGAAGCTCGGTGTGATCTGAAAGCACCCGCAAAAGCAGCATCAGATCTCCCGTCTCGATCGTCGCTTCAAGATATGCCAGGCGCGCCGCCTGCTGCGTTCGTCCGGGCCAGGCCTGCGCCTCAACCAGTGCGCCGACCGCCAGCTTGCGGGCGAGCGGTGGCAGTGGCCCAGGCTTGAGTTCCGACCATAATCCGGCCAGCAGCTTGAGCTCGGCCGCAGCACTGGCAACCTGCGGCGGCGGCCTTGGCGGTAGCCGGCGCGCGCCGATGAAGGCGCAGACGTGTTGGTCAAGCATTAATGGCCCGCTCGGAGCCGGCAGGGCGTCCAGCGCCAGTATCAGTTGCGATAACGATGTTGGTGCGTGCGCGGCGACCACGGGTGAAACGCAGCTCATTGCCGGGTTTAGCTCGTAGGTGAACTGAAGCAGGCTTGAACGCGTCTTGGTCGCACCCTTGATCAGGCGCGAAAATTCGCGCATCGCGTTCCGGACCTCGTTGTCCTCGTAGGCCTCTGCGTAGAGAACGAGCGCCTCACTGGACAGGAACGCGAGCAAGTTCGTCCGTTCCGCTTCGGGCCGCGAGTCCAATGATGCGAGTAGCGTGCCGACGCCATCGGGCATGACTCGATAGCGCTCCCAAGCGATCGGCGCGTCCGGATCAAGCAACCGGCACACGCGCGACAACAGCAGCGCGCTTGCCTTTCGGTCAGAGGGTGGCAGAACCTGGCCACCTGGCCGAATGATGGTCTCGATTTTCTCAGCAAGCACGATCTCGTTCAGGCTGCGACGCAGCCAGTGATCGATCTGACCAAGGCTCAGCGCTTGGAGAACCAAATCCGGATCAACACTCGCAAGGTAGGCGAGCTGCGGCGTCGTCCAAACTTCCTTGCCGCCAAGCAGCAACGGGACCGCTGCGTTGATCCGCCGGCGCGAGCTGACCTTCGGACCCGTCACGACAGAAGCCCGTTCCAGCCGTTCCGGCGAGGGTCGCTGCGACGGCTCGTCGGCCACCATCGCGAGCACGAAATCGCCAAGCTCCGGCGAGACCCGCCTGCCATCAATGAGGGCCTGAAAACTGCCGCGCTCGAACTTGCGGGCGACCACGTCCTGATCCGGCAGGCCGAGCATCGGCGCCTCGCCGAACAGGAGCGCGAGCAAGGTGACACCGAGGGCATAGACGTCGTCGGTGATAGTACCGCGACCGCGCGCCTCGGGCAGACAGGACGCACTGGCGGGCGACTCGAACACGCAGGGCTGCGTGGAGGCCCATGGCGTCAGCCAGAATGGTCCAAGTTCCAGGCCATTCGGACCGAGGAACAGGTTGTCTGGTCGGATCGCTCGATGCGTCAGGTTCTCGTGCGCGAATCGGCCTAGGATGGCTGCGGCCGGTCGGAGCACCTTGGCGATCAGTGTCGCCTCGTCGAACGGCCCCAGCCGCGATAGCACTTCCCCCTCCGGTGGTCGGCAGATGATCCAGTCGCTTCCATGGGCGGCTACGCGGCCACACGGGAGTGTCACGCCCGGCAACGTGACACGGGTCAGGCTGTCAAGCTTCGGGTGCGGCGGTAGCCGGGTGGTGACTGGAAGTGCCGCGAGCAATCCTGAGCCACCCGCCGTCGGGTTGGCGGTGCGAACGCCCGGCGACAGGCCAGACAGGATCGAGCGCGCATCCGGTGCACTGTCCACGATAAAGCGAGGCAACTGTGTCGTGCTGGCCATTCTGGTCACGCAGGATCCGATCAATCGACCAGAGCCTAGGAGCGGATCATGAACAAACCGTAAAGAACTGACGGGATGGCCGCGATGCCCTAACCGTCAGTCCTCGAACGGATCGCGGACCAGGATGGTGTCGTCGCGTTCCGGCGAGGTCGAGAGCAGCGTCACTGGCGCCTCCACCAGTTCCTCGATCCGGCGAACATACTTGATCGCCTGCGCCGGCAGCTCCGCCCAGGATCGGGCGCCGTGGGTCGAGCCGGCCCAGCCTTCGATCGTCTCGTAGCGCGGCGTTGCCATCCGCTGTGCCGAAGCACCGGCAGGAAGGCGACGGAGCACCTCGCCGCCGATGTCGTAGCCGGTGCAAATCTGGAGTTCCGGCATGCCGTCGAGAACGTCAAGCTTGGTCAGCGCCAGGCCCGCCACGCCACCAACCTTTACAGCCTGACGCACCAGCGCGGCGTCGAACCAGCCGCAACGGCGTGCGCGCCCGGTTACCGTGCCGAACTCGTGTCCGCGCTCGCCGAGCAGGCGCCCGGTCGCATCCGCGAGTTCGGTCGGGAATGGTCCGGCGCCGACGCGGGTCGCATAGGCCTTCGCGATGCCGAGCACGAACCCAGCGGCGCCCGGCCCAACGCCGCTGCCGGTCGCCGCCTGCGCCGCCACCGTGTTGCTGCTGGTGACGTAAGGATAGGTGCCGTGATCGACGTCGAGCATAACGGCCTGCGCGCCCTCAAACAGGATGCGCCGTCCGGCGCGCCGGGCCTCGTCAAGCCGCTCCCAGACCGGTTCGATGAACGGCGCCAGCCGCGGCGCCATGCCGAGCAGGTGATCGAGCAGGACCGCCTTGTCGAATACGGGAGCGCCCAGGCCGGCGAGCAGGGTGTTGTGCTGCAGCAGCATCTCGTCGAGCTTGGCAGATAGCGTGTCGGGTTCGGCGAGGTCGCACATCCTGATTGCTCGTCGGGCGACCTTGTCCTCGTAGGCAGGCCCGATGCCACGGCCGGTGGTGCCGATCCGACGATCGCCGCGCGCGGCCTCGCGTGCCCGATCAAGCGCCGCATGGACCGGCAGGATCAAGCTGGCGTTGTCGGCGATGCGGAGCGTGTCAGGCGAGATCGCGAGGCCCTGGGCTTCCACCCGGTCGATCTCGTCGAACAACGCCTGCGGATCGATCACCACACCGTTGCCGATGATGCCAAGCTTGCCGCGGACGACACCGCTCGGCAGCAGCGACAGCTTATAAGTCTGGTTGCCGATGACCAGCGTGTGCCCGGCATTGTGCCCACCCTGGAAGCGCACGACGATGTCGGCTCGGCTGGCAAGCCAGTCGACGATCTTGCCCTTGCCCTCGTCGCCCCACTGGGCGCCGATCACCGTCACGTTGGCCATCAGCCTTCCTCCTCGATCGGCTCGACACCGGCACCCCGCCAGGCGTGGGTGCAGAGAAGCCGACGCGCTTCCGCCGACGGGTCCGCCGTCGGCGCATCGGACAGGCCGGCTACCGTTGCGTAGCCATCGGCGCGCAACGCGCGGGCGGTGTCGGGCGCGGTGCCAGCGGGCACGTAGACCCGTGGCCGTCGTGCCGGCCGCGACACGGCCCTGAGGATTGCCGCCGGAAACAGCGTCAGGCCACAGGCCGGCTCGTCGTCGACGCCGCCGCCATAGCGGCCGCCACGCCCGAGTTCTTCATGCAACCCGGCGGTGTAGACCGACATGCAGAGGCCGGTGTGATAGCGCCAGCCGCGGAACTCGAGCGGGTCGATCGTCAGACTGAGATCAGGCACTTGCGCAAGGATCGCGTCCACGGAGGCACGCAACCGGTCGCACAGCGATCGGGCTCCGGGTGTGAGCACGGCCGCCTCAAGCGCGGAAAGCGCACGTGCTGCCGGGCCGGCGGCCAGCAACAGGCGCTCCAGGATCTCCGCCAGCATGCCGCCATGGGTCCGCACCGCGGCGACATCCTTGCGATCCAGCGCACGAAGCAGGGCTTCACGATGACGTGGCGCAATTCCAGCCTCCTCGAGCAACACCGGCGCGAGTTGCGGCACGGTGAGATCAAAGCTCACCCATTCGAGCCCGAGCGATGCCAGCGCCTCGGCGCCAACCGCGACGATCTCGGCATCAGCGTCCGGCAGGTCGACCCCAATCAGCTCAATGCCGGCTTGGGGCACCTGCCGGTCACCGTTCAGGTGGCCGCCGCGAAGGGTCACGCACTGGCCGGCATAGGCAAGGCGCAACGGACGCGGCGCCGCCTTCAGGCGGGTGGCGGCGATCCTGGCCACCTGCGGCGTCATGTCCGGCCTGAGACCCATCATGCGGTGGCTTTCCGGATCGACCATCCGGAAGGTCGCCTCGGCGATGGCGGCGCCGCTCCCTGCCAGCAGGCTGTCCTCGAACTCAAGCAAGGGCGGCTCGACGCGCTCGTAGCCGTGCGAGGCGAAGCAGCCGGTGATCAGGGCGACCGCCTCGGCCTCTGCCTCGGCCTCCGGCGGCAGCAGATCCCGCAGGCCGGACGGCAGCAGGGCCGGGCTCGGTCGGGCCTCTTCCAGGCCGTTCACGTCGCACCCGCCGCATCGACGCGGGCGGCATCGAGCGCCCAGTCGAGCCAGGGCAGCACGCGGGTGACATCCTCGGTGTCGACGGTCGCGCCGCCCCATAGCCTGAAGCCTGGCGGCGCATCGCGATAGGCGGCCACGTCGTAGGCGGCATCCTCCTGCTCGAGCCGCCTCGCGGCGTCCGCGATCAGTCTTCGCTGCGATGACTCTTCGAGGCGGGTAAACCAATCGGCGACGACGCGAAGGCAGATCGACGTCGACGAACGCTGGCTTGGATCGGCGGCGAGAAATGCGGCCCAGTCGGAGCGCTGAACCCACGCGGCGACGGCCGCGAGGTTCGCCTCGCTCCGGCCGATCAGTGCTGGCAAGCCGCCGATACGCTCGGCCCAGGCAAGCCCGTCGAGCGCGTCCTCGACGCAGAGCATCGAGGGGGTGTTGATGGTGTCACCCGTGAACACGGCTTCCAGCAACCGGCCGCCGCCGGTCAGCCGGAACAGCTTGGGCAGCGGCCGCGGCGCCGGCTCCTCGATGAGGCGGGTGGCGGCACGCGGGGACAGCGCCAGCATGCCGTGCGCTGCCTCACCGCCAAGCACCTTCTGCCACGACCAGGTCACAACATCGAGCCGAGCCCAGGGCAGCGCCATCGCGAACGCCGCCGAGGTGGCGTCGCAGATCGCGAGCCCGGCGCGGTCGGCGGCGATCCACCCGGCGCCTGGCATCCTCACCCCCGAGGTGGTGCCGTTCCATGCGAACACGACATCGCGCGACCAATCGACGACGCCAAGATCGGGCAAAGCGCCGTACTCGGCCGCAAGCACGCGCGCGCCGCCAGCCGGCTTTAACTCGGACACGACATCATGCGCCCAGGACGCGCCGAAACTCTCGAAGGCCAGCACGTCGACGCCGCGATCACCGAGAAACGACCAGAGCGCCAGTTCCACCGCCCCGGTATCCGAACCCGGGACGATCGCCAATCGCCAGTCGTCGGGCATGTCGAGCAACGACCTTGATCGGTCGATAACCGACCGCAGCCGGGCGCGGGCGGCGGGGGCGCGATGGCTGCGGCCGAGCAGCGCCGGCGCGAGCGCATCGAGCGACCACCCCGGCCGCTTGGCGCAAGGCCCCGACGAGAAGCAGGGATTGACCGGCTTGGTCGCCGGCCTCGTTCGGGCAAGCATGAGGTCAGCGTCCGGGATTGCTGGTGCGAGAGGGGGGATTCGAACCCCCATGCCTTGCGGCGGTCGATTTTGAGCCGTTTTGAACGAGCTATGCTCCTCTACGCCCGAGTGCGCTGGAGCAGGATATAACGAGCTAGATCAACCGTTTAGCTCTTCGTATCCTACGCTGGCCCTCGACGTAACGCGACCCGATCCTCTCTAGCGCCGCTCCTATGTGGCTCCTGGAAACCGGGTCCAGCTAGGAGCCAGACATGCCTTCCATCAAGCTCACCAAGAGCGTCGTCGACACCGCCCGACCCACCGCCCGCGACTATGAAATCCGGGACACCATTATCCCGGGATTCTTTTGCAAGATAACCCCCGCCGGGCGCAAGACCTTCATGCTCTCGTATCGCACGCCCACCGGCGAGCGCCGGAAGCCGGCGCTGGGCACCTACGGCCAGATCACCGTCGATCAGGCGCGCAAGCTCGCCCAGGACTTCCTCGCCTCCGTGCGCGGCGGAGCCGACCCGAGCCAGGAGCGGCAGGTCGCCCGCACGGCTCCTACCGTGAAGGATCTGAGCGACCGGTTCATGGTCGAGCACTCGGAAGCGCGGAACAAGCCGTCGACCGTCAGGGGCAACCGGATCACGATCAAGGCCCACGTCCTGCCCGCGCTGGGCAAGGTGAAGGTCGCGGACGTGAAGCGATCCGACGTTGCTGATCTGATCGGCCGCCTGCGCGATAGGCCGACCGCCGCGAACCACTGCCTTTCGCTGCTGCGCAAGATGTTCAATCTGGCCGAGCTCTGGGGCTTGCGACCGGACGGCACGAACCCGTGCAGGCACGTCAAGAAATACACCGGCTCGAAGCGCACGCGCCTCATCACCGATGATGAGCTGGCGCGCCTCTATTCCTACCTCGACCATGCCGACGCCGAAGGCCTGGAGCACCCATTGCTAACCCTCGCGATCCGGCTCCAGTTCGACTTCGCCGCACGCATGTCCGAGGTGCTCGAACTTCAATGGGAGTGGATCGACTTCGCGCATCGCCGGATCGTCTGGCCCGACAGCAAGACCGGCGGCATGTCGAAGCCGCTCAGCGCCGAAGCCTCGCTGTTGCTGCGCGCGGCGCCGCGCTACGCGGGCTCCAAGTTCGTCGTTCCGGCGCTTTTCGACGGCTCCAAGCCGATGTCGAAACACACTTACTGGGCAGGTTGGCGGCGCATCCTCGAACGCGCGGGCTTGCCGCATTGCGGGACGCACGCGGTCCGGCACCGGGCCGCAACGGACATCGCCAACTCCGGCGTGCCGGTGAAGGTCGGCATGGCACTCACCGCCCACAAAACGGTGACCATGTTCATGCGCTACGTCCATACCGAGGACGACCCGATCCGCGAAGCTGCGGAGACCGTCGCCTCACGCAGGCGTAAAGTCGTTCAAGGTGCGACGCCGGAGGCCGGGGCGGACCTTGACGGGCGATCGTCCATTGATCCGGCGACGGCGGCGGCGGCAGCCGCGCCAAGGGCGGTCAAGACGATCGTCGATAGCCGTTCCGCGAGTATCGGGCTCGGCAACTATCGACCCTACCGGAACCGAAAGGGCGAGAACCGCGCCGCGCCGCCAAAGCCCGCCCGACGAGTCACTCAGGTCGAGGAGGCGGAGCATGTCTGATTGCCGCAATCCCGAAGGCCGCTGGCCACCGCTGGAGATCATGCGTCGGGCAAAAGAGGTCGACGACACGGGCTTCATCCCCTTCGTCGACACCGAAGCCGCCGCTCGCTACCTCGCGCTCAGCCCGCACTCGCTGGAATGCTACCGCTCGCTCGGCGGCGGGCCGCCGTTCTACAAATTCGGGAAGTTCGTCCGCTATGCCTTGCCGGACCTTGAAGCGTGGGCCGCCGAACGCCGGCACGAGCGGACCGCCGGCGAGAATGCCCGTGTCTACTGAGGTCCAGATCGGTGGGCTTGCGAGTGTCATGCCTAGTGTGATACACAGCTTCACTCTGGTTCGATCATGAGGGTGTTCAAGAACTCCTGGTTTCGGAAATTCGCAACGAAAGAGCGCATTTCCGACGCGGCATTGTGCGAGGCGGTACGTCGCGCGGAGACCGGCCTGATCGACGCGGATCTGGGAGGCGGACTCCTCAAGCAGCGGGTCGCGCGACCGGGAGCGGGCCGGTCAGGTGGTTACCGCACGATCCTGATCTTCAGGTCGGCCGAGCGGGCAGTGTTCGTATTCGGGTTTGCGAAAAGCGATCGGGCGAACCTGACCTCCCAGGAAGAGGCGGTGTACAGGGCGGCTGCCAAGCTGGTGCTGGCGTTCAGCGAGGACCAGCTCGACGCCGAAGTCGCGAGCGGTCGAATGACGGAGGTGAAGTGCGATGGCCGAGACGTACAAGAGCGAGGCGATGGCGGCGGTCCACGAGATGGTGGAGGGCTTTCATGAGAGCGGCGCGGTCGACAAGCAGACGATGCGGGAGTTCGACGAGGCGTGTCTGACGCCAGCTTCTCTCCTGACTCCGGACGAGATCAAGGCAATCCGGGAAAAGGAAGCCGTCTCCCAACCGGTGTTCGCCCGCTACCTGAACGTATCAAAGAACCTTGTCTCTGATTGGGAGCGCGGCACAAAGCGGCCCGGTGGTCCGGCTTTGCGACTTTTGACGGTCGTGCGTAAGAGCGGGCTGAGGGCGATCGGCTGACAGCATCGTCGGTTGGGCGTGATTTGACGTCGCTTAACCACAGGAGCTGAGTAAAGAATCGGTCGCATTTTCTCCTAATGAGCGGCCAAGGCTGGCGGCTGTTTTCGACCGGAATGACTCGCGGGATGTCAAACTGACCTCGTCGCAGCGCCTTATGCTTAGCGACCACGCCCGCGAAGTCGGGCGGCTCCAAGTGCGTTAGGTTATTCCTCTCCGTACTCATCGAGCAGGGCCTCTCTCGCCGCCGCAAAGCAGCTAGGCGAAAGCGCGTCCTCAAGAAGCGTCAGAATTTCGCGTAGGAAATCATCTCGTTCGTCCTGCTTGATCTTCTCGCGATCGACGACGGCACCTGGCGCCACCCGCGACAGTGCTTCTTGCTTGATATCCGAAAATTCTGAACCGATCGCACGCAGCTGGGCAGCGGTCTCAAGGTCCGCGCCGAGTGAACCCTTGGCAACGCGCTTTTGATAGGTGGTGACCCGCTTTGAAAGCTCGACCGCCTTATCGGTGTCGCCAAAGTTGGCCCGCTTAAGCGCCTTAAGGTCCCGACGTGCTGTCTTGAGATTGGCGGCGAGAGCATCGACCGAGAATTGCCCCTGCGTGGAGACGCGATAGGCTTCCTTGCCGAGATCTTTGACGACTCCTTCAGCTAGTTCGACGCTGACCTTTTTCCATGCATTGTCTTCCTCGAAGCCGTCGCGACGTGCGTTGGGCACAAGCGCGCTCGGCTCCACAAAAATCTCGCCAACATAATAGTCCTGAAATCTCACATAGGATTTCGCGTGCGTGCGAAAGATGGAGCGGATGATTTCGGCACCATCAATTTGGATATTACGAACGCGCACCCGCAGGCCGCTTACTAGTGGGTCTCTGTACGCCCCAGATTCGTCCTTCT
Source organism: uncultured Acetobacteraceae bacterium (assembly GCA_964246135.1). GTDB lineage: Bacteria > Pseudomonadota > Alphaproteobacteria > Acetobacterales > Acetobacteraceae > CAXTPV01. The sequence goes on from CAXTPV010000006.1 coordinate 12,061, forward strand.
TGCCAACCCACGCCCACCACCGCCGCGTCGGCGAATAGTGGAGCGTGCAATCCGACAGCTCGATCGTCCCGGACTCAAACTCGTATGAACTGCCGTATCGCTTGAACACCTCTCGCGGCTTGGCGGCCCCGTCCTTGATCGTGATCTTGACCTCATCAATCGGTATGTCCGACGTCTCCTCCGCAGTTTTCAGCCTCGCCCGGTAAGGGAAGTCTTCAGGATAAGGGACCGGCGCGACCTGGCTGATGAAGTCGTACAGTTCCTTGGGCGACCGGCATTCGTCCGGCGCGTCGGTGAACCCGTTGAGTTTCACTTCGAAGAAGTGGCCCTGCGTGTCGCTGTGCGGCGAGCGGAAGGCTTCCACCGTGTCGCGCATCAGTTCCTGGGCCGATTTCATGCTACCCTTGCCGGGCGTCATCGCCGCGCGCATTGCTTTAGCCTTGAACACGACCGTAGTCTGCTCGCGCTCGCCCTTCACCTTGGTCGTGAACGTCACCGTGTCGCTGAACACGATACCGGCCAACCGCCCGATGCCGCGAAAGCCGGCGTTTTTCCGATGGCTCTTCCCCGAGGCGCCGACACGGGTCAGCACCGCCGCCGCCGTCTTAACCGGCAGTCCCGCGCCGTTGTCGCGGATCGTTAGGCTCTTGCGGTCCGCCGCCATCTCGATCTGGATTAGCCCCGACCCTGGCGCCATGATCTTCAGCTCGTCGATGCCGCGCTGAATGGAATCGAAGCCGTTCTGGATGTACTCGCGAATGGCATTCCGCGCCTCGCCGTACATGCCGATGGTCAGGGTCTCGAGAATGAAGCCGCCGAAATAGGGCTCAAACCCTACCGGGGTCGGTTCAGTCGCCACCGGCGGTCTCCTTTGGAATCGAGACGTCGGCAGGTCGCTTGAACCCAATCATCTTGGTCAGCGCATAAGGCTTCGCGAACAGCTCTATCCGTTTGACCTGAGCCACCGGCAACCCGAACAGCTCGCAGGCTTTGCCGACGACTGCTTCGCCCGTCGCCGCTACGGCGTCTCCGAACAAGGCGGCCAAATTGAGCGCAGGGTCGGCCTGCGCCGCGGTGAGAAGCTCGGCTTCTCCGAGCTTGACGCTTCGGAGCTGGTCGACGGCAGGCGTGTCGGGTTCGGTCTCCAAGACGATCAACACGGCCGGTCGATCAACGCTCGGCACGTAGAGCGGCAATAGATCGTTGGCCTGCAGCCGCGTCGCGAGCGCCTCAACCGCGTGCGGCGCGTAGCCCGCCGACTGCCGACCAAACAGCAACTGCGCTGCCGGACTTGATGGCGGGAAGCGCGCCTCGTTGGTCTCGCGGACGAGATACATCGAGGCCAGCAATCCCAAATACAGCGATGCCGCCGTGTTGAGCGGGATACGGTCCAGGAGGGCGACCAGATCGACCATCGCCTCCTCGTACCCAGGATCCCCCGCCAGCACGCGATCGTGAAGCTCGCGCGAGAGTTGGACGAGCGCCTTGTGATCGAGGCCGTCGAGCGCGTCGGCGCTCAGGGTCTCGATCAGCGGCGTCTTGGCCTCGACGCTTGCCCTCCACCGATCGAGCAACGCCTCGCCCCGCTCGTCCGTAGGCTTACGGCTCTCGAGCAGCGCCCGTGAAAGCGTCGCGCGCGTATTGCGGACCTCAGGCGCGTCTGCAAACAAAAAGCCCTGCACCTCGACGGCCGCGGCTAGCTCCGCCCGGTCCGCGTCTAGCCGCTCCTTTACGGCCTGGGCCCGCCTCGCTTCCCTTGTTTCCGGTTCGGGGCCATCGGGCACGATCGCCACGTCTGTAAAAGATCCGAGCTCTTCCTCGCCGAACTCGCGCAGCATGGCGGCCAGATAGGGGCTATCGAGGAGCTCGACACCATCGACGCCGGCGACAAGGCGAGCCTCCATTACGAGCACGGGATGCGCACGCGGCACCGGCTTCCAGGACCTCTTGAGCGCCAGCAGAGCCGGCTCGATTTGGCCGACGTCGCTGCGGCCGAAGTGCCAGTCATTCTTACGGTCATTCGACAGCACGACGATCGTTCTTGCACCGACCGTCTTCGCGTGACCGAGCAGTTCTCTCCAGAACATCAAGTCGCCATAGCGATTGCTGTCCGCACCACCGCCCTGGTCCTCGGCCGCTGCCTTGTCTCCGCTCCCCTTCTTCCGGCGGTCCTGAAATCCCGGCGGAACCGAGCCCGCGAACCTAGCCGCTCCGACCGCAATCACATCCTCCAGTTCGTCAAAGATACAGGTGCTGTTTGGCGCGAGTTCATTGATAAGATGGATGACTTCCGTGGAATGGCGCCTATAGGATTTGTGCCACTGTCGGCTGATCGCGGTGAGGCGATCGAGTGAATGGAGCGCCGCGCGAGTAGCGGCGCGGATCGTAGACGGGTCTTCGGCGCCATCGCCGTGCGCCTCATCCACAAAAGGGCGGAAATAACTGTAAGTCCTGCCGACGAGATCGGCGACCTCGTTGGTTTTCTGGTTCAGCTCGGTCAGGATCGTGCCGGCGACATGATGCTTCAGGTATTCGTGAGCGGCCCACGTCGGAACGTGGACGCGCCCTACGCATGCGCGCCGCAGCCACCCGCGCAACTCCTGCCGCGATGCCGTCCCGATCTTGGTCAGCCACATCAGAAACGAGGTGTCGATGTAGACGTGCGTGTCCGCCGCGCCGAGCAGGCCGTTGATCCTCGCTCGGAAGGCAGCCGAGTCTTCCGGTTCGCTCGGGATCGTTAGCAGCCGGCGCGCTTCTTCAGCCATCACCGACCGGCGGCTCCAGCGCGTTTTCTCGCCAGCCAAAGATCCGCTCTGTTCTCGATCATGAGTTCAGGCGGTAATCTTGAGAAGCATGCGGTCGACAAGCGACTTGGCAGCTATGCGATTGGCTGAGCACTCGTATACCAGTTCGAAAAACCGCTCATAGGCACGACGCTTCTGCTTCGGCAGGCGCATTAGGGGCGACAAGGCCGCCGCCTCGTCCCTCGTCTTCGCTTGCAGGCGCTCCCGCAGCTCCTCGACGCGGCCCACATTTTCATCGGAGTCCTCGGCGAGAAGCGGTTTGGCCGCGATGCTCGCCGCCTTGGTGAGCGCCTGCTCCGCCTCCTCCGCCTGCTTCCGGCGCGCGTCTTTGCCGGTGCCGCCTTGCGCGATGATGGCCAACGTCTCCTCGACCGCCTGGATGTGAATCTCGAACTCTCGCTCCCACTTCCGCCGCATCGAGCTCGTCCGACACCGGCGAGTGATATCTCGCGCAATCGGTGTGAGATGGTTCAGCAGATTGTGGAAATGCGCGTTCTGCTCGAAATGATCGCGCCGGCCGTTCGGGACAATCCGGCGATCCAGGATATGCACCTCGCCGATCGACCAGCCGTTAAAGCGCGGCTCTGGGAAAAGCTCTTCCAGGAGCGCGTGGTCGCCCACTTGCACGTTGCCGGCACGCAGGCGCAGGCCCTTCACCAGTGCGGCCGCCGGTATCGCGCCTTCATATTCGTGATGCGCCACCCAAGCGACGGCCGCGATGTCGCCGTCTATTCCGGGAATCTCAGCGATGCTGACGTCCGCGCAGGTGACGGTCGTCCTGTCTTCGAACGTGAAGGTGTCTCGATAGGGCCGATACAGCGGCGCAGCGGCGCGGTTGATCCGAATGTCGAGCGGCGCAGCGCCAATATGGTGCTTCAGCGCCCGCGCTAGATCGGCACCAAACCGAAAAGCCGGCGAGAATGGCACGGGCGCGACTTGGCTGAGATAGTCGCCGATCGCCGCCGGACTCATGAGCTTGTCGCTCCGAAGTCGGACGATTCCGCGGAGTTCGACTTCGAAGAAGCGCTCGGCCGGCTCGTCGCTCGAAACGCGCTGAAGCGTGGTTACGTCGCGGATCAGCTCGGCGACGCCGCATTCGTCGCCGGCGTCGCGTAACGCGGCCTTGAGTCGACGACAGTCCCATCGGAGTTCCGAAACCTTGCGCTCGCCCGGCACGCGGGAACGGAAGACGACTTCCTGCGCGTACCCGAGGCCGGCCAAGCGGCCGACACCGCGGAACCCGCGGGCGGTAGTGCCGCGCTTGGCGCTTCCGCCGAGCGCGGCGAGCTTGCGGCCAAACTGAGCGAAGGGGATCGCTGTGCCATTATCCCTGATCCGAACGGTCCGGGTCGAAGGCTCGACCTCAATGTCGACCCTGCCGGGTTCGTCGGCGGCCAGCAGCCCCGCCGCCCGCGCCACATCGACGCTGTCCGCAGCGTTCTGGATATACTCCCGGTAAATCATCATCGGGTCAACGTACATCGCGCTCGAGACGAGCTCGAGCACGTCCTTGCCGATCACGATCTCGGCCAGCGCGTGCCGTTCGGCCTCGTCGCCTCCAAGCAGCGGCGCGCGCGCCGCTCTCGCTGTTCCCAATCCGCTCACGCCGCGACCCTTTCCTTGACCTTCGCGCGGCGGACAGACGCCACTGGGATCAGCTCCTCGTCCTCCAGCCCCGCGTCCTCGACTCGCTCATCCTCCGCTAAGCCGAGGTCGGCGGGCGCCGCGTCGCGGCCTAACACCTTCTGTTTCGCCCAGATCGCGAACAACTCCTCCTTCGGCACAGGCACGTAGAAGCCAAGTACGTGCTTCAGCGCGGCCGTGGTAGCGCGCTCCGCGAGCCGCGCGAAGTCGCGGGGGTCGCAGGACGAGAGGAGTCCAATCAGTTCGGCGCGTTCAGATCCGTCGAGCCGCGCGAATTCAGCGTGGAAAGCCGCCAACCGCTGGTCTGGGTCAAGACGCTCATACCAATCGCGATTGAAGATAAAGTCGTGCGGCAGCAGTAAGATGCGTTCATACTCGTCAAAGGTGTCGCCGAACGCGCGCTTGAAAAAGGTCGGCTCTCCGCTGACGATCCCGTGCGTCGCCTGCAGGATGATCTGCATCGAGCGGAGTTGGTAGCGCGACCAATTTTCGCCAATATGCCCCCGGTCGGGCCGATCGGTCGGCTGGTAGCGCATCGGAAACGACCAGATTCGGACGCTGAGCTCCTCGTTAAGCGTGACGTTCAAACGCATCCGCTCAAACAAATCAGCCGGTCCGTCGTGAAAATTGTAAAGCATGTAGTTCGACAGCTCAGTCAAGCCGAACTCGGCGGCGTAGCGGACCGCCTGCTCGTACGGCTTCCGGACGCCGAGATGATCGAACGCGATCCGGAGCGGCTTGAGGCAGATCGTCGCCAGCTCGCGCAGATACATCGGGTCCTTGCAGAGAATGCGCGCATCAACGCCCTGATTGAAGTCGACGCGCCGCTGCACGGGTACGCGCATACCCGGCCGCAGCAGCTTCGCCCCCGGCGTAAAGCCGAGGTCGCGGATCTCGGCGATGATCTCCTTGAACCGCGGTGACGCCACCACGTTGTTGTCCATCAGGATCAAGTCTTTCTTCGGCCCGTAAAGATCCTCGATTGCCCTCACCAGACCAGTCAGCGACTCGGTATCACGCTGCGCGCCCTCGAGCTTTGGGACGCCGCAGAAGTGACATTTGCGGATGCAGCCGCGCGACGTGTAGGCGAAATATGCGTCTCGGACGGGGTAGGAGTAGTCGACTTGGTCAAGGATGCTGTAATCCGGCACGAGGTCCTCGATCGGCCGTCCGGACGTGTCGTCGGCATACAGCTCCTCCGAAAACTCGTCGAGTTCCAACGCGATAGCCGGCGGCGCGGACAACAACCCTTTGATAAACCGGACGCCATGCCAGCGGCGTTCGTGGATGAAACGGTCGTGCATGAGGGAGGCAGCGATCCCGCCGACGAACACCTTATCCGACTGTCCGTTCGCCACCTCGAGCGCGAAGTCGATGGTCGACGCGATCTTAGGATATTCAAACGAGAAGAGCGTTGTGATGTAAATGCGGTCCCAGGCTTGCGTGAGAACTGAGCGATCCTCACCCTTGATAAAGCGGACGCGATCCTTCTTGCCGTGTGGGCCATGATACTGTGCGATCTTCATTAGGCCCAGCGGGGGATATTTATTCTTATAACCGGGTTCGATCAGTAAGATGTTCTTGTTAGCCATTCCGCACAACCTTCAGGCGCGTGCGGCGACGAACTTCCCTGATATACTGGACTGCCGGCGGAACGCCGCCCTCACCACCAAAACCCTTGAGCGGCCCGTCAGTCGTCCAGTCGACCATGCCCGCGAAATCGGATAGCGCGTTGACGAAGTAACGGCGGTCAACGCGCGTCGCATCGCTCGCCTCGCTAAAAAGTTCAGCGGCGATGTCCATGAGCGCATAGACGCCGACGCCTTTGTTGAGCACGTGCTTGCGCGGGTTGGCCCATTGCTCTGGAAGCACCTCGGCAACGGCCTTCCAAAACGCGAGCACGACCTCCCCCGCACGGTCCGCCGAGCGGAGCTTGAGGATGCGAGTTGCGGTTAGGAAGCGCTTGATTGCCTTCTGCATCGTGCGCAGCGAAGCGCGCCGCTGGAGGCCGGAGGTGCTCGTGCCGCCGAGATCGAGTTGCCGGCACCAGGGCGAGTCGGCGTCGTTGTTGAGGAGCAGCGCGACGAAGAGTTCGGGCCGATCTTTCGCGAGATCAGCGGACGCCTGGGCATCGTGGAAATCGAGCAGGCTGGTGCTCAGTCCCTTGGCCTTGCTGTTGATCGTGTTGAAGACCTCCCGCTCTTCCTGAACGCTCAAGCCCAGGAAGCACATGAACGGAAGCGAGATCGTCAGATCGTCGAGATGCCCCAAGCGGTGCTGGCAGTCGACCTGCGCCATCACCTTTCCGGCGTCGCGGTCGATCTCCAGCCGCACGCGGCCGCTGCCGCGGTCGATGAGCCGCCAGCCAGGCGGGTCGCCCGGCCTGAGGTTGAGCGTGAGCGGGATAGTCGAAGCGTTCGGCTGTTTGATGTAGCGCCGGAAATCCTGACTGTGCTGCGCGTTAAAACGCCGTTGATAGCCGAGCCCGGTGTCCTCGTTCAGCACGTCTGCGAAGCTCAACGAGCGCAACAGATTCGCTGGTGCAAACCCCATCAGCACCTGCCGCCCCGCCGACGCGCCGGTGAGACATTCAACGATAATTGGTGCCGCCACCGCAGTCCCTCGCCCGCAAACTTGCATCCTCTCACTGCACTTTCGCGGCGCTGACGATGCAAGTCAATGGTGCTTTTGTCCAAGCCTGTGTGTTGCTCGGGGCGGCGTAGCTACGCCTTAAGCTTGCCGCGTACGGCCTCCACCCGCCCGGCGAGCTTGTCCAGTTCGAACCGGATTTTTTTCCGTGTCTCGCCCTGCGCACGGCTCAGCGCGTTCTCAACCTCGGGCCGCGCCAGCCATTGTCGGAACTTGGCGAGTTTTTTGTATGGCGTGCTGTCCGCGCCCGCCTCGACGGCGAGCTCGTGGGCGTCTTCAAAATCATAGCCTCCGGTCGCGAACTTTTGGAGCGATTTGAGCGCCGAACAGATCACCGGAAGCCGGTCGCGAACATCGACCGCGCGGGCGATCTCGCCGGATCTCACTTTCGCCACGACGAGCGTGTCAAACCCCGGCTGGCTCAATCGCGCCTTTTGGATCGCCTTGCTCTTCAGATATTCGTCGTAATAGCTCCAGCGCGCAGTGTCGGCTTCTTCATGATCGTGCATGAACTGATAGACCGCGATCAAATGCTCGACCTTACGAACCGACAATCCGATTTCCTGAGCGAGCTGCCTGGGATCGATGTCGTGCGCCCTAAACCGCCGGTAAAGAAACCCCGCCTGCTCGAACGGCGCCCAGTCCTTCTTTCCCTTAATGTGATACTGCCCAAGCAGCGCGAAAATCAGCGCCTCGTCTAGATCCTCGGGCAACAGCCGCACCTTCATGCGCGCCCATCGGATGGGATCACCCTTGGCCAGCGCACGATACGCGGCAAGCCGACTGTTGCCCTCTAGCACCTCGAGCTTGCCGGCCCGTACCACGATCGGGTCGGTAAGCCCGCCGTCGCGCTTGATGTCCTGGATCAGCGCCTTGACGTGATCCATCTCCAACAGCTTGCGCTCGATATCGGCCTGGCTCGGTTCTCCCCCGTCAGCGCGCAGGATCGAATAGACCCGCGGATTATCGACGAAAAAGCGCAGATCGGCCTGCGGCAGCGTCGTTGTCTCGACGGGCACGTCGACGCCGCGGATCAACAACGTCTCCGAGCCCGCATCTTTACCTTGAGCAGCCGCCTTCACAACCCCTCGGCTCCATCAAGACGCAGAATATCACGCACCATCTCGCCGAAGGTGTAATTGGCTCGAGCATCATAGTCGCTCCGGCTGATGTCACCTTGCCCGAGCTGCGCTGCGAGGTGCTTGGCGGACAACAATGCGTCGACCCATTCATCGATCGTGTCCGTCGCGATGAGGTTCGTCACGAAGCAGGGCTTCTCCTGCGAGATGCGGTGAATGCGGTCCTGCGCCTGCAGGTAATCGTCCAGACTGAAGCTGCGGTCGAAGAACACGGCGTGGTTCGCCATCGTCAGCGTCAGGCCCTCCTTCGCGGCCCCGGGCGTAGCGATGAGAACCCGGCAGCCGCAGTCGCTCTTGAACGCCGCGAGCGCCTCCTCGCGCTTCGGCATCGCGATTCCGCCATGGACGACGGCGGTGCCGACAGGCTGGAAATGGTGCCCGAGCCAGTCGGCGTTCTCGGTGAACGAGGTCCAGACAACGATCTTCTCCCCCGCATCGAGAGCGCTGTGCACGAGGTCGTCGAGGAACGGCAGCTTGCCCGGCGGTGCGCGGTAGGACTCGTCGATCATCGCGGGATTGGAGGCGACCTGCACTAAACGGAGCAGCCGCTTGAGCAGCCCTTCCGCGTCATCGAGGACCGCCTGCCCGCCGCGCACCACCACGGCCGCGAGTTCATCCCGGAACTGGTTGTAAATTTCGGCCTGACGCGGTTCGAGCGGGCATTCCAGATTGCGGATCGTTTTATCCGGCAGCTTCAAACCGGCGGTCGCTTTGGTCTCACGCACCGAGAAGCTACGGACACGCTCGAACAGCTGCTCCAGCGCATCCGCGAACGCTGAGGCAAGCCGGGCATCGTGGCCGAGGTCGTTCCTGAGGTCGAGTGAGCGCTTGAAGGCCGAGAACTCGTCGCCGAGTGCCTCGCCGCCATCAAGGAAACGTACCTGCGACCACAGGTCATATGGGCGGTTTGCGACCGGCGTCCCGGTCATAATAACACGCCGTACGAAGCTGGCCGCGAGCGCGTGAAGCGCCTGGCTCACCTCCGCGTCCGGGTTCTTAATCTTGTGCGCTTCGTCAAGTAGCACCCCGACGCGCCGCGTCTTCAGGAACAGCTCCATTCGACTGCGTTCCGACGGCATAACCTCGTAATGGGCCAGGTAAAGGCGCGCCGGGCTGTTGAAGGCGTAGAAATTCGCATTGCGATCCTGGCCAAGCACGCGGGGCCTCAGATGGCTGTGGCTCTCGATCTCTGATCGCCAATTCTCGATCAGGCTCTTCTTCGTCACGACCAGAACGGAATCGACAACGTCGCGAACGAGCCATGAGAGCGCCAGATCCAGCCCGATCTTGGTCTTGCCGAGCCCTTGCTCGTGGAACACCGCCGCGAACGGCAGATCTTTGATGGCTTCGAGCGCATCGAGCTGATGCGGAAACGCTTCGCGCTTCGCCTCGAGGTTGGCCGCTTTACGAACCTTCAGCACGGCTCGTCTCCGAGCCCTTCCGTCTGGTCGAGCACCACGACACGAACATCATGCCCCGTCCACTGCTCGCGAAGCCGGGCCACCATCCGCCGCGCGGTCGCGCCGGCCGCGAGCGGCACGGCCAGAACGAAGATGCCGTGCGGCGTAAGCGCGAGATGCTCTAGGAAGGCGGTGATCTGCCGCCGCGTGTGGTCGTTCTCTAGATCGGGCTGGGTCTTCGCCTCCCCGATCAGCGTCGTAGTCGTCGGCACGTCGGTTGCATGCACGTCGGGGGTATAGCCGCCAGTCCGGGGCGGCCGCTCACCACGAACCGGGTTAACCGCATCGTCTCGGACCGCGATTGCCGTCAGCGGCCCCAACTCGCGCGTTGCGAACGACACGATCGTGCGCACCAATCTCGCATGGGTCGACGATCCGGCATGTTAGGTCGACAGGCCCAGCCACTTAAGCAGCTTCGCCAGTTCGCCCTGCGCGTCAACGAGCGCCTGGGCGGTTTCGCCGCCCGGATCGGCCTGGATGCGCTGCTGCTCGTCGTATTGGAGCGCTGCTATGCGCCCGACCAACGCGCGCGCGAGCTGGCCGATTTCGGCTTCCTGCAGCGTTTTGTTGAGGTCGGGCTTTTCAAGTATGGCTTCCGCCTTGCGCGCACCTTGCTTCAGGAAAATCTCGCGCGCTTTCTCGTTGCGCAGAATGCGGGGTAGAACGCGGACTTTCTGCAGCGGGAACAGCTTGTTGTCGTAAATCCACTTGGCGAAATCACTAAGCTCAAAGCCTGCCGCCGTAATAGCTTGCTTCAAGCCCGGCTTCTGCAACTCGACAAAACCGCTGAACCGCGTTGTATCGAATTCGCCATCGTCGCCGACCACCGGCCGGTAATACTGCTCCATGTCTGAATAGGCGTTGATGCTCTCAACGACCTCTGTCTGGCGCCCCCCGCAATAATCGACGATGGTCGCGAACGGCAAGTGCGCTTGTGTGCGAAGCTCGTATAGGTACTTGGCCTTCGAGTATGGATCCCATGGCCGGGTGCCTACCAGATGCACCTGGAGGCGAATGGCATGGACAGAGGCCTCGTCAATTTCGTCATGCACCAGCGACGGTATGTGGGTCCAAGCGCCCTTCACCCCCGTCTTCTCGAAATGCATGTAGAGGGCTACGCGGGTGTTGCCCTCGACGCAGACCAGCGACCCATCTTTACGGCGATTTAAGATGACCGGCTGGATGATGCCGCCATTGGTGATTATAGACTGCTTCAGCTTTTCGAATGTCGTACTGGTCGAGTTGCCCGATTCATCATCATTTCCAGCGCCGAGAGCCAAGAAGATCTGTTCAGCTGTCGGCTCGTCGCCGTACATCTCCAAAAATTTGCGGATGCGAGGATTTGACCTGTCGAGCTCAATCTCGTCCACAGAGATTGACGCATGTTGTCCAGCGCTAACCAAAGCCACCCCCGGCGCTCCCTCCCAGCCCATGCCGCGAGAATCAGAACCTTAAGCAGGCGCAGGGCTTTCGGCTACCCTTCACGGTGCCATAGGGCACCGCTGCACAGCCCCAGAACTCCCCTTGAGATGCCGAATCGCTCTGCCCAGAAGGATGTCGCGGAACTAGCACGAGCTACGATTCGGCGACGAAGATTTTGCGACGACTTTATCGACGTGATTTGCAACATGGGTTACGCCCGTCAACGTGGTGGAATTTCGGTGTAGTTGAGGTGGCCGTGGGTCATGCGGCTACGGTGGCAATCTGTGTGGGCACGGCGTCGATCAGCGGCGGTGTAAACTCGGCCATCGCTTCGGTCTGCATGTAGCGGCTCTGGGTTTGCCATTCGTCGTTGGCCTCCAGCAGCACGGCGCCGATCAGGCGGATGATGGCGCCCTCGTTGGGGAAGATGCCGACCACATCGGCCCGGCGTTTGACCTCCTTGTTCAAGCGTTCCAGCGGGTTGGTGGAATGGATCTTGGTGCGGTGCTGGACGGGGAAGTCCATGTGCGCCAGCACGTCGGTCTCGCTGTCGTCGATGAAGGCGCCGAGCTTGGGCCATTTGGCGCGGAGCTGGTCGGCGACGTGGCGTAGCGTCTGGCTGGCGCCGGGGCGATCGGGTTGGATGAACGCCTGGCGCAAGGCGGCCGACACCATGTTTTGTTGGCCTTTTGGCGCGTAGGATTGGGCGTTGCGCATCCAATGAACCCGGCAGCGCTGCCAGGTGGACCCCAGCACCCGGCGGATGGCGGCCTTCAGTCCCTCATGGGCGTCCGAGATCACCAGCTTGGTGCCCCGTAGACCGCGGCGGACCAGGCTCTTCAGGAACGTGGCCCAGAACGTCTCTGCCTCCGACGGCCCGATATGCAGCCCCACGATCTCCCGTTTGCCCTCTGTGTTGGCGGCCACGGCGATTATCGCCGCCACGGTGACGATGCGCCCACCCTCGCGCTGCCTGAGGTAGGTGGCGTCCAGCCAGAGATACGGCCAGTCGCCGGCAAGGGGACGGTCGAGGAAGGCGTTCACGCGGTCGTCGATGTCCTTGCACAGCTTGCTCACCGTGCTCTTGCTGATGCCCGCCAGCCCCATGGCCTGCACCAGGTCATCGACGCGACGGGTGGACACGCCGCCGATCCAGGCCTCCTGGATGACGGCAACCAGCGCCTTCTCGGAGGTCTTCCTGGGCTCCAGGAAGGGCGGGAAGTAGCTGCCCTGACGCAGTTTGGGGATGCGCAGCTGCAGGCTGCCGAGCCGCGTGTCGAGCGTGCGGTCGCGATAGCCGTTGCGATAGGTTTGCCGATCGCCGGTGCGCTCGTGCCGGCCGGCGCCAATCATGCCTTCCACGTCCGTCTCCATCAGCAGCTGCACCACGGCCTCGGCCACGCTGCGCAGGAAGTCGCTATCTCCGGCTTTCGCCAGCAGTTCGGCCAGCGGTAGTCTGTCCTCGGTCATCGGGTCCTCGTGGTTCCAGGGTGAAGCCTCGCAACTCCACCTTAGCCAGCCGATCCGATGGCCACCTCCGCCAACACCGTTTCACTCAGTGAAATTCCACCACGAGCGCGGACGCTACCAAATTCTTGGTGCGGGCGGTCGGAATCGAACCGACACTCCTTTCGGAACCGGATTTTGAATCCGGCGCGTCTACCAGTTCCACCACGCCCGCGTCGAGCCGCTTGGCTCCTATGTGGCTCCTAGCCCATTTAAGCCTGTTTGGGGAGACCCATCCAGAGCCGCGCTAAGAGCCTGTATTCGCGTCAGAAAAAATAAATCCTCTAGAACCAACACCAACCCCTTTTTGAGCCGACTACGTCTACCGTTCCGTCACTCTCGCCATGCACGCCGTTAGCCGACGCGGCAAGCCCCTCGGACACAACGCAACACCATCAGTATGACGCCCGCGGCGATCGGATCAAGCGTCCGCTACCGATGGGCGCTCCAGTCGGGTCCAGCGACGCCGGCGTGGCTCCTGTATCAGCTCGGACGATGAATGCCGCATTCGGTCTTGGCGGTTCCGGACCAGCGGCCGGCCCGGGAGTCGCTGGCGCCGCTGGCCGGTCGGGTGCAGTTGGCGCAGCCGATCGAGGGGTAGCCACGTGCCACCAGCGGATGCGGCGGCAGATCACGCCGCGCGATCTCGGCCAGCACCATCGATGCGCTCCAGTTGGCGAGCGGGTTGAGCTTCACCCGGCCCGCCTCCCACTCGACGGTGCCAAGGCGCGCGCGCGTCGCGGCCTGGTGGCGCTTGCGCCCGGTGACCCAGGCCGAGAACCCCTCGAGCCCGGCCTCCAGCGGACGCACCTTGCGCAACGCGCAGCAACGGTCGGGATCGTCGTACCAGAGCGCGTCGTCCGGGTCCTCGGCGGTGGCCTCGCGCGGCTTCGGGCGAAGGATGCGGACATCGCGCAGGCCGAGGAAATCGGTCACCGCCCGCTGGTAGGCCAGCGTCTCGGGGAAGTGACGGTCGGTGTCGAGGAACAGCACCGGCACGGCGGGATCGATGTCGGCCACCATCGCCAGCAACAGCACCGAGTCGGCGCCAAACGACGAGACCAGCGCCACCTCGCCTCGTAGCTCCTCACGCAGGGCGAGGCGCAGCAGGTCATGGCCATCCCGCCCGGACTCCGAAAGCATCCGGAAACTCGCGGCCAGCGGCGTGGCTTTGATCGGGGCGGCGAGCGAGCGATATTGCGCGTCCTGGAGCATATGATCCCCTTCAGATCCTGCATATAAGGGATTCCACGTCCGGTAAAAGGGCAATCTTGGTCGGACGGCTACGCTCGGTGTTATCCGGCGGCGAGACCGTCAGCCGCGCCCGACATCGTCGCAGGCGCCGCGCGCAAAACGGGTCGCGTTGAGCTGGTATGGCAGCGCGCCGAGCAGCCGCAACTCATCGACGTAGGCGGCGACATCATCGACCAGCGCGCTGCCGGTCGGATGAAGGCCAAGCGCCTCGGAGCCGAGCATGCGCGCACGCACGATGGGCGTCAGCGCCGGCGCCAGCGGTTGCGCGATCCCGGCTGCCGCCTCGACGTGATCGGCGGCCCAGCCGGCGGCCTGCCTTATCGCGCGTGTCAGCCTGGCGGCATCATCGCGCCTGGCCCCACGGAGCAGGGCGCCCGAGAGCAGCAGCGCGGTGAACGCCCGGTCGCGATAGCCACCCGACAGGTTGGTGGCGATTTCGGTCAACCGCATGGCCTCGCGTAGCGCGAACGCGTCCGGATCGGCCACCGCGACCGCATCGACCGTGCCCGCCAGCAGCGCCGGGCCAAGTTGGCTGGCATCGAGCTGGTGCCACGTCACCGCGGCCGCGGGATCGATCCCCTTGCGTCGGAACAACACCGAGAAAAACAGCCTGGCCGCACCTTGGGGATCGACCACGCCGATCGTCCGGCGGGTCATGTCGGTCACGTGTCGCAAGCCGGAGCGCCGCTCCGCCAGCAGCCGCAAGCCACCGCCCGCAACGCCGGTGGTGAAGCGAGCGTCGAGGCCGTCATGGACCGGGCCGAGCAGCAATGGGATGGGGCCGACGCAGCCTGCGATCTGCCCCGCCCGCATCGCGCCGGCCAGATCAGAGCCGCTCGGCAGGCCGGGCTTCAGGATGACGTTGAGGCCACTGCCCGCAAACAGGCCCTGGTCGCGGGCGATCAGCAATGCGACGTCTATGGGCGCGCCGCGCCAGCCCAGCGTGATGGTCGTTGGCTGTACCGGTTGATCGTCGCGCCTTGCCCACGCCCTGGATGCGAGTGGCGTCAGTGCCAGCGCCGCCAGCGACCTTCGGCCGAGCCGCTCCGGTCCGGGCGTCTCGACCACGGGTTCGACATTGTCGGTGATCATGGAAGGGTTGCTTGTGGCTCGGGCGGTAGGATTCGAACCTACGACCAACCGGTTCACGCGTTCCGCCATTCCTGGCGGTGTCGGACTATCTCTTCACCCTCGTCGCCACCCCTTTTGGGGAGACACGTTAGGGTGTCGGGCGCTCGTGGGCGGGTTATCGGAGGGGCTCCTCACCGCCTAGTCTCTACACCTTCCGGACACGACGCGCCGCTTGGGCGGCGCGGCCCCGTGTCCGGCTTGGCTCGGCATTGCCCCTGTCGCGGCATCGTCGCGACGGTCGGGTTTCACCGAGTTCACCCGAGGATCGACGGCGGTCTCCCACCGAAGTGTCAAATCTAACAGCCGGTTGCTCTACCGCTGAGCTACGCCCGACCAGCAAGCCGCTGTGTTCTAGTGACGGTGCGGGCGCTTGGCAAGCAGCGGTCATCACGGCAAGAGGACAGGATGGACAGCACGCCCGAAGCAGCACCGGTGGCGATCGCCGAGTTCGAGCGGCTCGACATTCGTGTGGGCACGGTGGTGGCGGCGGAGCCGTTTCCCGAGGCGCGCAGGCCGGCGATCAAGCTCACGATCGATCTCGGGCCGCTCGGGCAGCGCCGCTCGTCCGCCCAGATCACCAGACACTACGACCCGGCGGTCCTGATCGGGCGCCAGGTCCTGGTGGTCGCCAATCTCGGGTCGCGCCGGATCGGCCGGTTCGTGAGCGAGATGCTGACGCTCGGTGTTCCGGACGGCGATGGCGGCGTCGTGCTGGTCCGGCCCGATCACAAGGTGCCGGATGGTGGCAGGCTCTATTGATGGCCAGGCCCTCGTGATGGCCAGTCACTACATGACGGTGTCCTGGGACCAGCTGCATCGCGATGCCCGCGCGCTTGCCTCGATGCTGATGCCGCTCGCGCCTCGCGGCATCGTCGCGGTGACGCGCGGCGGCCTGATCCCGGCCGCGATCATCGCGCGTGAACTCGAATGTCGGGTGGTCGAGAGCATCTCGATCGTCTGCTACGGGCAGGGCGACGACGAGGAGGCGCGTGACGTGCCGGTGGTGGTCAAGCCAGCGGTGGCGGCGGGTGACGGCGAGGGGTTTCTCGTCATCGATGACCTGGTTGACTCCGGAGTCACGGCGGCCCTGGTCCGCAGCCTGTTGCCACGCGCGCATTTCGCCTGCCTCTACGCCAAGCCCGCTGGCCGGGCGATGGCCGACAGCTTCGTGGTCGAGGTCAGCCAGGACACCTGGATCCTGTTTCCATGGGACACCGCGCCGCTGTTCGTGCCGCCGCTGGCGCGGAAGGACTGAGGCGGTTGTCGCGATCACCCGACCCGCCGGGCGCGACCGAGAACGCCGATGCGCGTTTCGACGCGCTCGATACCTGGCCCGCCGCGATGGTGTCGCGGGCGCTGTGGGAAGGTCAGCTCGCGGCGGTGGCGGCCCTCGAGGCTGCCCTGCCGGCGCTCACCGCCGCGACCGAGGCGGCCACGGCGCGGCTTCGTGCGAGCGAGGGAGGACGGCTCGTCTATGTCGGCGCCGGCAGTTCAGGTCGCCTCGCCGCGGGGGATGGCGCGGAGCTGCTGCCCACCTTTGACTGGCCGGACGAGCGTCTGCTGTTGCTGCCCGCGGGCGGCTTGGCGTCGCTGACCCGCGCCATCGAGAACGCCGAGGACGATACCGATGCGGCCAGGAACGCCGTGCGCGCGCACGCGATCGGGGCGGCCGACGTCATGGTGGGGCTCGCGGCGAGCGGCGGCACGCCGTTCACGGTCGCGGCGCTGCAGTCGGCGCGGCAGGGCGGCGCGCTGACGATCGGGATCGCCAACAGCGCGGACACGCCGCTGCTGCGGACGGCCGAACACCAAGTCCTGCTCGCGACCGGCGCGGAGGCGATCGCCGGCTCGACCAGGATGAAGGCGGGCACGGCGCAGAAGGTGGCGCTGAATCTGCTGTCGACAGGGATCATGGTCGGACTTGGCCGGGTTCATCGCGGCCGCATGGTCGAGATGCGGCCGCGCAACGCGAAGCTGCGGGCGCGCGCGTGCGCGATGGTGGCCGATCTCGCCGGCGTCGATCGGGAGCGCGCGCGGCGATGCCTTGAGGCGGCGGACGGCGCGATCAAGCTCGCGGTGTTGCTCGCGCATGGGCTCGACCACGCGACCGCGACCGCGGCGCTCCGGCGGGCGGGCGGCGTGCTCCGGGTGGCGCTTGCAGAACAAGGCCCTCGCCCATAGCTTGCCGGCGGCGGGGCGTGGCGCAGCCTGGTAGCGCGCGTGTTTTGGGTACACGAGGCCGCCGGTTCGAGTCCGGCCGCCCCGACCAACAGGAGGCTCGAGTGGCCAAGGCGCGGATCTTCAGGCAGCGGAAATCGGCGATGCAGTCCGGCCACGCGAATGCGGATGACTGGGTGCTGGAGTGGGAGAAGACCGAGCCCAAGCAGGCCGACCCGATCATGGGCTGGTGGGGCAGCGGCGACACCCGTTCCCAGCTTCGGCTCCGCTTCGACAGCCAGGACGAGGCGGAAGCCTACTGCAGGCGCGAGGGCCTTGCTTACGAGGTCGAGATCGTGCCGGCACATACAACGAAGCCAAAGGCCTACGCCGACAACTTCAAGTTCACGCGGCTGCAGAATTGGACCCACTAAGAGATTCGGGCGCCCTTAGCTCAGTTGGATAGAGCAACAGCCTTCTAAGCTGTGGGTCGGTGGTTCGAATCCACCAGGGCGCGCCAGCACCGGCTGCCGGCAAGCAACTCCGCGAGAGCCTACCCGAACCAGCGCGTGTCGGCACCAGAAACCGCTGTCATGTGGTTTTTGTTCACGTTATGTTCCAAGCATGAGAGCTGGCCAGCCTATGTCGGCGTGCCTCATGCCGGCGGCAAAGAATTTCAAGATCAGGCAGATGCGTGGACATACGACCATATCGTCTCGTAACGATGAGCCTGTCATCATTGCGCTTCAAGCGGCCATCGCACGGCTCGAACGCGGCAGCCGGGTCGGCCTCGCACCAGGCGCGGGCCTTGGCACCACCCTGCGGTTCGGCGTCGAGGCGATTGACCGGCATTTGCCGCAGGGCGGCCTCGGTCCGGGTCTGCACGAACTCGCGGGTGTCGGCGCTGACCTCGAACACGCGACCACGCCGGCGCTGCTCGTCGCCTCCTTGCTCGGGCGTGGCGCCTCGCAGGCGGCGCAGGTGATCTGGGTGACGGCCAGGCGCGACCTGTTCGCGCCCGGGCTCGCCGTCGCCGGATTGGCGCCCGGGCGCCTGCTCGTCGTCGAGGCGGGACGACAGGTGCTCGCCAGCATGGAGGAGGCGGCGCGCTACCCCGGCCTCGCGGCGGTGATCGGCGAGCCGGACCAGCTCGATCTCACCGCGTCGCGTCGGCTGCTGCTGGCGGCCGAGAGCTCCGGCGTGCCGGTGCTCGCCATACGTCGCCTGCACCGGGCCGCCCCGCCCGGCACCGCCTCGCCGCTCGACGCACCCAACGCGGCGCTCACCCGCTGGCGGATCAGCGCCCTGCCCTCGCGACCAGCCGACTCGTTTGAAGCCGGGCCGATCGAGGTCGGTCCGTTCTCGCTCACCCTCGGCCGGGCCCTCTGGCGGCTCGACCTCATTCGCGCACGCGGCACCACGCCCGCGTCCTGGACCGTGGAGGCCTTCGATGAGACGGGTCGTCTCGCTCAACTTCCCGTTTCTCCCGACCGATCTGTGGCGTCGGCACCTGGGCGGCCCGGGTCCGCATGGGCCGCTCGTCACCGCGTCGCATGACGGGCGACGCCTCGCGATCGCGGCCGCGGACGCCAGGGCACGCG
>CAXTPV010000007.1:0-18762 GCA_964246135.1 uncultured Acetobacteraceae bacterium
CCGGCGAGCGGCGCCGTCGGCTCCAGATGCCGGCTGACCTCGAGGGCCACATGCGATCGCTCGAGCGAGTCGGCGAGTGACGTGATCGCGGCTGACGGATCGGGATCATGCGGGAGCGCCAAGTCCGCGAACAACGTGCCGTCGGTTCCGGCAAGAACGTTGATCAGGCCTTTCAGCAGAATGCCCTGGGTGAACAACTCGCCGTCGCTACCGTTCGCGACGACTGGCAGGACGAACAGGCGGCCGTCGAGCGCCTGGGCTTGGCTGCAGACGTAGATCAGCGGTCGGGCCGCCGCCACGCCGTCCTGTGGTCCGGCGGGTCCCCGGTCGCGAATCGCAGCGGCGAAGGTCTCGATGGCGGCTCTGATCGATGTTGCCGTGCCGTCCTCGATGGCCATGACCGCGTGGCCCGAACGGGCGAGCAACGGGACGAGCTCGTGCGCCCGGGTCAGGCAGGCGGGGGCCGCCGGCAGGCTCGAATAGTCGGCGTTGGCGATCACCAGGGCGGGCTCCGTGCTGGCTTTCGCCTCGACACTGCCAGGCACGACGGACAGGCTGGCCAGGATCACACCGAAGAGACGTGACCGCTTCACCTGGCGCAGGACTTGGCGCGAGGTGATCGACCGGCCGGCCACCCGGTCGCCGGACGGCATCGAGCAGGCCAGGCGTGCAACGAACCGATCGGGTAAGCCCAACCTCGATCTCCCTTTGACACAAGACCGCAAGGCACGCGGCCCGACCGTTCTAGAGCATCATCGTGACGGAAGGTATCGGTCCTGCCCGCTCGCGGCGCGACCTCGCGGCGCTTCGTCAGGCCGCCCGCTCGACGGATCGCGGTTCGAAGCGGGCCTCGTCGGCGTCGCGGAGCCGGGGTCCCGCATGGCCGAGCCAGGATGTCCAGCCGAGCCGGGCATCGCCGCCGGAACGCAACTCGAGGGGCGGGACTTCGGCGGCGGCCAGAACCGGATTGACTGCAAATCCGATCTCGGGTCCGACGAAGCTGCGCACGAGGGCGGCGAGCCTGGCGAGCAGGACACCCCCCGGAAGCAGCGACTGGAAACGCGTCCAGCCAAGCGGACCGATCCGGAGACGGATGCTCGACTGCACATCCCAGGCACGGCTGCCGATGGCACAGTCGACCCCAAGGCGGTTGAACGCCGGTTCCCGACCGCCCCCCGCGAGTGAGGACTGCTCGGAGGCGTCGATGGCGAGCCATGTTCCATCGAACTGCTCGACCGTGACCGGCAGTCCGAGCCAGTCCGCGAGGATCGCGCCGAGCCGCTCGACCGAGCGCGGCCAGGTCGCGAAGTGACCCGCGTAGAATAAAAGCGGCCCAGTTCCGGCGAGCAGCCGGTCGGTGGATCCGGGTAGCGCGTGGCCGGTCAGCGCCAGCAGGGTGTCTGCGACGCGATCGCGTCCGAACCGCGCGCGCGATGACGGCACGGCTTGGAGACGTGCCAACTGAGCGGCGCGATGCGGCCGATAGCGGATGCCGGCCTCGGCGTAGCCGCCGATGATGCGTTGCGCGAGGAGGTCAAGAAAGAGGCTGAGCGCTTCCGATCGCTGGCGCTTCTGGGCGTTGACTGTCTCGGTATAGGTACGCGGCAGCACGCCCGAGGGACCGACCAAGCCGATCAGCGGCGACAAAGCTGTCGCGCCGTCCGCATCGCGGCGGATCGCCGCGACGGAGGCCGACGGGTAGGCAAGGCTGGTGACCGCCTGGAAGTGAATGGCGCCGGCCGGATCGGCCCGGCCTGACACCGCCAGCAGGATCGCGACCGCCGCATCGAACTCGAAACGTTCCGGCTCATCCTGGAGCAGGCGGATGAGTGCCGGAAGGTCCTTTCCGTTCATGCGTGTCAGGCCAGCATGCGCCAGCCGGCGCGCGGCGGGAAGCGAGCCGCGATGCCGGGACGCCCGTGGACGACCGCGGTGGTGCGGACGAAGGCGTTGATGGTGCCATGCAGCGCGAGGAAGCGATCGAGCACGCTCGCGAGCAGGAACGACTCGCCGCCCGACCAAGCGACCGCGTCAAAGCCGAGGGTGACGTCAAGGCCCCGGCAGAACGCGCCCGGTCTGGCGCCCGGAACCCTCGCCGTCCCTGGGCGGGAGGTGACATCGACCAGGCTCGCGACTGCCGCCCTGGTCTCGCTCGTCTGCCGCAGGTCGAACAGGCGCAGCACCTCCTGCAAGGCGGCCGCCCCGTCCGGGCCGCCGGTGACGGACAGATGCCCGAGTGACAAGAGCGAGATGAGGCGCCAGGCACGCCGGTCCCGTAGTGCCGGCCGGAACGAAGGTGTGGGTGCGGTCAGGCACGTGATCGCCCGCACCGCGGCGACCCTCTCTGGCAGGTGCAGCACCGGCTGACCGCCGCCGAACGGCAGCTCCGCCGGGAGGTCGCGGTTGCTGCACAGCGCGTCGACGGAGAGGACCGAGTTCGCGGAACGGTCGACGTCGAGATCCGGATCGAACGGCGCGATCAACGTCTCGGTGCCGGAAGACGGTGCCGGGCTCGGACGCCGGATGACGTTGTAGAAGCCCGCCGGAACCCGCTCGTCCTCCTCGATGGATGGGTGCCGGTAGAACGGCCGCCAGCTCCGCCAGGAGCCGTCGTTCATCAGTTCGCGCACCCGCTCGACGCTCCAGACCTCGAAGTCGAGCGGCCGACGGTAGCTCCCGACCAGCGGATACTCGGTGCGCTGATGGTCGAGTGGAATGGGCTCGCATTGCTGACTGAACAGGTTGACCATTGGCGTGCAGCCGAGCGCCATGGCATCCGGACGCAACCGGCGCTCGAGCGCCGGATCGTGCCGGTCCAGATAGATGAAGATTTCAATCCGATTTCGTTGCTGCACGAGCGTGCGTGCGTCGAGTCCGGCCAGATCCACGAACAGGAACTTCTCCGGCAGGGCGAAATACTCGGTCAGCAGACGGAAGCCGGCGAAGCTCCTTGCCGGCCATGGATAGAGCGCCTCCTCCGGCGCGAAGCCCGCGGGCGACAGCACAGCCCGGGGCAGCAGCGTCGGCGAGGCGTCGTTCGGACCATCCGCGAGCGCAACCGCCATGGCGTGAGCGCAAAGCAGATTGTACAGCGGCAAGGTCTGCTCGGTCGCACCGCGGAGGAAAAACCGCAGCCGGTCGATCCCGAGATCGGCGAAGCTCCGCTCCGAGTCTGCGGTCTGCAGCACGATCCGCAGGCTGGCCTCGGCGCCGCGCGCGTCCGGATGAATGGGAGCCGCGAGCGGCAGGCCAGTCAGCCGCACGCTCTCGACCTCGATCGGCCACAGGACGACGTCATGGGCGGTGCGGAACCGGCAGGTCGCGCCCCGGAGCGCGTCGGCCTCAATCGTGGTCGAGGCCGGCACGGTAATTGGCACGTTCAGGGCCTTCTGGCAGGCGAACTGTACGATGGCGGCTGACGGCAAAGGCGCGAGCAGGCCCGGGTAGAGGATGTCCAGCAGTGCGTCGGTCAGCTCCGGGAACTCGTCATCGAGGCGTTGCTGGACGCGACCGGACAGGAAGGCGACACCTTCCAGAAGGCGTTCCACATGCGGATCGTCGACCGCATCGGGACCGAGCCGCAGCCGCGCCGCGACCTTCGGGTGCGCCTGGGCGAAGCGGGTGGCGAGATCGCGGAGGGCGGCGAGTTCCTGGTTGTAGTAAGGCAGAATGGTGTTGCCCATTGTCACGCCGCCTCGGCCGCCAGGAGCCGCACCGCCGAGGTGGGCGGGTTGACAGTGGTCTCGAGCGCGTAGGGCTCGGGCGCGGGATCGACCAGAAGCGTCGCATCGATCCGGAGGCGCAACGCCGGCCGGAGCGACGCCGCCTCGTCGCGCAACATCACCCGGACCTCGGTCAGCCGGGGTTCGAAGCGCGCGATCACCCCGGCGACGGTCTCCCGGATCGCCTCGCGATTGGCGCGCCGGCTGAAGGCATCGCCCGCGATGTCGGGAATGCCGAAGCCATAGGGGGATCGTTGCAGCTCGCGGCAATTGTCGGGCGCCGAGCGCCATGGAAGGCGCGCGTTGAGCAACGCCTCGAGGTCGCGGCGCACGGCGGCGCGAACCTGCTCGACGGTTACGCCGTCCGGCGATCCGCCTTCAAGGCGGTCGGGAACCTCGTCGACCAGAAGGAACCGGTCGAGCAACGCGGCTCGCACGGGACTGAGACGCCGGCCGGGGCGATGGAGGAAGGCGCTCACGCGGCTTCCAGCGTCGCTAGCTCGTCGAAGGTGACCGCGTCGTCACCGGCGAGGAACACCCGCTGACCCTGGCCGCGTATCGGTGCGGTCTCGCTCCATGCGGAGGTGCGACCGAGGCGTCGCGCGTCGTCGACCGCGCCCTCCGGCAGGTAGAGTGCGGGAACGTAGACGACGCCCTCGGGACCGTCCGCGACCACCACGTCGCAGCGGCGCCACACGAGGTCGCGCAAGCGTTCGGGTTTGTGGAAACTGGCGGATCGGATGCGCTCGGAGGCCACCCAGAAGCACTTGCCGGTGACGGTCAGGATTTCGAAATGACCGGCGTTCAGGTCATCCGCGTCGCGCCAGTCGTCGACAGCTCGCGCGTTCACCAGCGCGGAAGCACGTGGCCGGGCAGCCTCTGCGAGGTCGGCGGCGCGCGCGGCCGCCGCCTCGTCACCGACCTGGAGTGCCACGAGCGCCTCCAGGACATGACGCATGGACGGCGCTGGTTCGCCCACGAAGTCGGGCAGACGCCCGCTGGTCCGGATATCGCGCCGTGCGACCGAGGCGCGGATCAGTTGGCGGAACTCCGACACCGTGAGGCAGAGACCGGGGTCGAGCATCGCGGCGGTCTCCAGCACCTTGTCCGCCCGTTCGAGCGCACCCGCGACGAGGAGCAGTTCGGCAAGGCGGATCCGCGCTTCCCCTGCGGAGGGCAAGGCGCGGACACTCTCTTCGGCCGCACGCACAGCGTCGTCCAGCCTGCCCTCGCGAAACAATTCGCTCGCGCGATCAACGGTCATTCCCGGGTCCTCCTTCCCTGAGGCCTGACGATCCAGTCTCCGGCTTTCTCCGGCAACGCTCAGGACAGATCCTGTCGCGCGCCGACGCCCGACAACGTGGTCGTCAGCCGGAACGTCGTCGCGACCTCGTCAAGCTGGTAATGTGGCTGCAGATGGATGACGCAGCCGAACGTGCCGGGACGCCCCTCCTCTTCCCGCACCTGCAC
The DNA here is from genome assembly GCA_964246135.1 of uncultured Acetobacteraceae bacterium. GTDB lineage: Bacteria > Pseudomonadota > Alphaproteobacteria > Acetobacterales > Acetobacteraceae > CAXTPV01. The sequence goes on from CAXTPV010000007.1 coordinate 5,193, forward strand.
GCCGCTCAGGAACAGCGGAAAGCGGGCGCGCATGTCCGGTCCGGCATTGTCGTTCGAGTTGGTGTAGGTGAGCAGCCAGGACTGGAGGCGATTCTGGATCTCCTCGGTGCCGAGATGTGAGCCAACGAAGTCGCGGCCCATGATCTTGATGTAGTGCGCGAAACGCGACACGCACAGCATGCTGCTGAGCTGTGCCGACAGGCCGGTGTTGACGGCCCTCACGCTCGCCTCCCGACCTTGCTCATCTTGCACCGGCGATTGCAGGCTGCCGACCGACACGACCAGGACCTCGCCGCCGAACGGCAGCGCGTTCAACGGCATGAAGCCAGCCCGGACCAGGGCGCGCTCCTGCCCGTCGGTCAGAAGGAGATCTAGCGCCTGTCGTCGCTGACGCACGACCGCGCCTTCCGGGTAAGCCTCGGCCGGGAGATCAAGCACGAGGCTGCCACGGATGGCATCCAGGGTGACGCCGCTGATGTCCGCAGGCCAACCCGACTGGCCATAGGCGCGAGAGACGATAGCAGCGAAGGCGTAGCCGCCGATGCACCAGCAACGGTCACGCCGATGCGGCGCATGCTCCCTGTAAGCGAAGCCCTCGGCTCGCAGCGGGTGCGGTATCCACGGCACGCGCGCCAGCACGCGCGGCATCGTCAGGCCGAGGAAGCGGAACTCGGGGCGCGCGGTCGCGGCATGCCAGCGCGCGTAATCGGGAGTCCGCATCGCGGCGGGCGGGTCCAGCGACAGGGCGAGTTCCTCGAATTCGCTCACCCCGAGGAGTTCAGGGGCGGCGCCCAGGACGGTCGGGACGAAAGCGGCATTGGCGACCACGGCAAGGCAGGCCATCACCGACACGTCGTCGACCGGTGCATGCGTCGCGGTCGCGTCGCGCCTGCTCCTCAGGTGACAGACCTCATGATCGACCACGAGGAGGCCGAACGGTTCTCCACCCGGCGAGCCAAACTCGTTCTCGTAGATGAGGCGGAACAGGGTGGACTGGTCGGGCTCGAGTGCCCGGTCGAGGTCGCGTGCGAGCTCCGGCCAAGTCATCGAACAGATGCGGACGCGAACACCGGTTGCCGTCGCCGATTGCACGACGAACCACTTCAGGCCGCGCCAGGAGGCTTCAATCTTCTGGAAACGACGGTGATGCAGGATCGCGTCGATCTGCTGGCCAACCAGGAGATCGATCCGGACAATGTCGGCATCCAGGAGACCACGTATGACGCCAGGCCGCGCGGCAATGTCCGGACTGTCGGCGCCGAACCATGTCGCGAGCGCACCACGGTCCTCGGCTAGGAAGGAAGCTGGTAAACGCCGGCCAAGCAGTGCAGGCACGCGTAGGCCAAGCTGGTTTTGGCCCGCTGGCGGGCCGCCCTCGGCCTCAGCTACGCTCAGGGATACGCGCGACCATGCGCAGGCTGGTAGTCAATTCCTCGAGCTGCAACCAGGGTCGCATCCACGCAACCGCGTTGTACGCACCGGGGCGTCCAGGAATGGCCTGAACCTCAACGCGCGCCTCGCGCAACGGCCAACGTGACTTGTTCTCGGCGCTCGCGTTCTCGTTCGAGTTCACATAGTTCAGGATCCAGCGGTTCAGCCAGCGCTCGCAATCCTCTACTTCCATGAACGAGCCGATCTTGTCGCGCGCCATCACTTTGAGATAGTGAGCGAATCGGCCAGTGGCCATGATGTAGGGCAACCGAGTCGAGATCAGCGCGTTCGCCGTCGCGTCCGGTCGATCATACTCCTTTGGCCGTTGCGCAGTCTGGGCGCCGAAAAAGACTGCGTGATCATGATTCTTGTAGTGTGACAGCGGAAGGAATCCGAGGTTCGAGAGCTCATACTCCCGCCGGTCGGTGATACCAATCTCGGTTGGACACTTGGTGTCCATGTCGCCGTCATCGGACTGGAAAATGTGGGTCGGAAGATCGTCCACCCTGCCGCCACCCTCGGCCCCGCGGATCGCTGTGCAGAAACCGAACTTGGAAAAGGCCTCAGTCAGCCTGACACCCATGACGAAGGCGGCGTTCATCCAGCAATAGCTACTGTGTTCGAGCGGTAACGGCCGCCCGGCCGCATCCATCGGGCCTTCCTCGAACGCGAACTCGTCGATCGGCTTGGTTTGCTCCCCGTACGGCACGCGCGCAAGCACGCGCGGCATGACGAGGGAGACGAAGCGGCTGTCATCGCTGTCGCGGAAGCCGCGCCATTTCAGATATTCGACGGTTTCAAAGATCTTAGCGAGATCCCGCGGCCGCGTGAGATCTGCCCAGCTGTCGAAGCCGAACAAGCCGGCCCCGGCTGCGGAAATGAACGGCGCGAAGGCAGCCGCACTCACATTGGATATCAGTCGCAGGGTCTCGACATCATCCGGATGGTTCGACCACTCGTAGTCACCGATCAGCGCACCATAAGGCTCGCCGCCTGGTGTTCCGAACTCATTTTCATAGATCTTGCGAAACAGCAGGCTCTGATCGAACTCGACCGCGCGCGTAAGGTCGCGATTGAGCTCGCGCTTGCTGGCATTCACTACGCGTATTTTCAGCCTCGAGCCGGTTTCGCTATTTATCACAAGGTAGCGGAGACCGCGCCAGCTTCCCTCCAGCTTGGAGAATTTTGGATCGTGCATAATCGCGTTGAGCTGATCGGAAAGCTTCGAGTCGAGCAACTGAATTGCCCGCTCGACCGTGCGGCTTAGATTCTTGTCAAAGGTGACGGTCCCGACACGCGCCTGCTCGACGAGGGTACGAACGAGATCCTGCGCGCGGTCGGGTTCGGTCTGCTTGGTCGCACCAATGACCTGCTCGAGTAGGCCACGCTCCTGTGTGACCGACGCTTTCGCCCCGCCTCCGGTGCGTGATTCCGACATAGATTATTCCTTCTCGCCGAGGCCGAGCTCGTCGGACAGGCGCTGCATATCGGCTTGGTTGCTGAGGACTTTCTCCAGCAGGAGCTCTAGCTCCTCCGAACGATCGGCCTTGCTCAGAAGATCGCGCAGACGGTTGCGCGTTTCGAGGAGGTTCCGGAGAACCGGCACCTGGTCGAGCACCCGGCCCGGTTCGAAATCCTCGATCGAGTTGAAGGCAAGATCAACCGCGATGGTGCCGCCATCGCCGGACAGTTTATCCTCGACCTTGAGCTGCAGGCCCGGCGCCAGGCGCTGCATCACTTCATCGAAGTTGTCGCGGTCGATTTGGATGAACTTCCGCTCGCCGAACGGCCGCAACGGCTTGGTCGGATCACCCGAGAAGTCGCCTATTACACCAACCACGAAGGGCAGTTCGCGGACGACCTCGGCGCCATCTGTCTCGACCTCATAAGTGATGTGCACGCGCGGTCGGCGGACACGGCCAAGCTTCTGGTGGATGCTCGCGCTCAAGTTTCACCCCCACTTGCCAAATATATTGGCAGTGTGTCAGTCGACTGCCCAAAGGTCAACGCGCTCACGTCTCACGCCCGTGCGAGAGCGGCGGCAACCCAACCCGTGTCAGGACCACGTCGCGGAACTCAACCTCCGGAATCAGTTCACTGAGAAGCTCGCGCCAGCTCAGGTTGGACCGTCGCACAGCCTCGTCGATCGTGTCCGATAGCGGCGAGTTCGGTTCCGTGCGGCGGAAAAAGGCCGCGATGCGGCGCAACTGGTCTAGCATCTCCGCCCGGTCTTCGCCGGCGCGCAGTCTGTTCGGCGGCCCTGCGACGATAGCACCCGGGCTCGTCTCGGTGTCCGGCTCAAGACCAACGATCGGCGCAGCCGGGGTGGGCAGATAGCGCGACGTGATTCGGATCATCAGGCGGAGACAATCGGCCACACGCTTCGTGGACGGCGAGCTTGTTCCGGCCAGCCGGTCAAGTGTCGCCCCGAGCGCGATCCAGGCTTCAAGTGCAGACGACGCCTCAGCCTGCATCCTAGCGAGAAAGGGCGTGCCCACCGAACGCGCCTCCATCTCGACCTCGTCGAAAACCGGAACACCGGCGTCGATTCGCTGCTGCTTTCGCTCGTGATCGGTGGAGGCGTGGACGGCCTCGGCTTGCTCGAACACCCACAGCACGAGCGGAGTTCCGTCGCGTCGTTCGAACAGCACGAGCTTACGCAGCGGCTGCAGCAACGTGCCCTCGCCGCTCTGTCCGCTCAGGCCGGCGATTGGTGCCAAGCGTGCCCCGGGGCCATCCTCGTCTAGGCCGGGGTGAAGACCGGCATCCCAGAACCGGTCAAGCAGACCGTCGAGCAGGCGAGCACCAGCGGTGAGACCGATGAGACCATCGCTCCTGACGAGGCTCTCCAGCAGCCAGGCGGCGACCTCAAGATCCCGAGTTGATCGGAGCGCCTCCAGAGCGGTTGTTTGAACCGCGTTCCAGCGGGAAGTCACATCGTGCAGGCCGGTACCGCCAGCGTCGACCTGGCGCTCGAACGCCCTCGCCTCCGATCGCGCATCTCGCAGTAGGAAGTAAGGCGACGACGGCGACACATCATCTCGGAGATCAGCTCCCGCCGGGAACGACTCCGACACGTGCGTCAGAAATCCCTCGATGTCCGTGAAGTCAGTCACCGCAAGATCAACGGCATCAAGACCGGCGAACCATGCTCAAAGCTGCGAGATCTTGTGAGCGATGGCCATCCAGCCGCAAGGTTCCTTCAATAGGTCACCGACAAACCTCCAGTTTGTTATGTGCCCGCGGAAATCGTCGTAGAAGAGGACCTCGACCGTGCGCGAGGCTGGCCCGGCGTTCGGCTGATAGAATGGAAGCGCCGGCCGCGCGTTGTCCTCGAACCGCAGGACTGGCCGTCCGGTCGGACCTCTATCTACGTAACAGTCATTGGCGCGCGTGAGCCAACCTTGCTCATCGTAAGCTCTGAAGTGGATATACTGCGCCATTGCTTCAATGTAGTTGCCGATCGCCCAGCCTCTCACCAGCGCGACGCCACCAGACGCGGCCAGCGCTTCGAGGATGACGGAGGGCGTGTAGGCAGGCAGGGTCGATAGGAATGCCCGGTAGGCGACCCTTCCGGCCTTCAGCCCGACGATCCACCGCATCCAGACCTGGAAGTCATCATCAAGAGAGTACGCGGAACGGAGCCTGAGCATTCGGCCGACTTGCAGCATCGGCGTCGCCGATGGAATGGCATGGACTGCCGTGTTTAGGACTTGACTTCCAACCCCCGTGGACGGGATACGGCCGAGGATGATTGATGTTGTTCCCATTGCGGCAAGGCCGAAATCATAGCCAAGTTGGGCCTTGAAGTAGGTTCTGGTGTTATCTCCAGCGGAGTGAGAGAAGCGCAACTGATTGGTGAAGCCAACTCTTGAGTAGTAGTCCTCAAGCAGCGGGTTCTCCTTGGCCTCGAAGTGCCAGTTCTCAGCCGCATCGTTGATCGCCCAGACGAAAAATGGCGCGCCTACCCAATCAACTACCGGTTGGTTGGTGATGCCGAAAACTCCAGCGGCGGCGGATGTCCCCGCATTAGCCACCAGTCGGGCGACGCTCCCCAGAGTGACATTCTGGAAGATGCTCTGAACCGGTGACAGGAAACTATACCTTGGTCGACCAGCAGGGCGCCTCATTTCCCGTCCATCTGCGCTACGATACAGCGACACTGGCGCAGGCGGTGGCGGTATCGCTGGCGGGAGATGCGCTGGCGGTGGGACGGCGGTACTCGAACCAGCACCGCCGGTTGCACTCCCCGCCTGATCGACCGACGCAATCTCGCGAACATGTCGCGGAACGTACTGAATAACTGTCCGGTCCGGCGGAGGGACCTCCTCGATGGCTTGTTGAACAGCTGCCTCGACGTCCGCCTGATCGATCACGCCCGACATACCACCCCCGTCTGCGAGCACAGCATCTTCGCCCGACAGCATAGGCAGTCAACCTCTCGCCAACAGCACGGACTGTCAACGCTGCCCGCCGACTAACGAGACCAACGGATCGAACAACAGGGAAGTCAACTGAGCTGCTTTCACGCACCATCTCACATCAGTTACGGTGATGACGGTGGATGGGCGCGACTGGACACGTGTGACCTGGCAGAGCTAGGGTCGGCGCGATTGGAAAACCGTGACCTCCAAGCGAGGTCACGTCGAATTTCACCGGGGGAGTGACAGATGGCGGGTCCGACACAGGTCTTCATGAAGATCGATGGCATCGATGGTGACGCGGAACCTACTGTCGTCAGTAAGTACATCCGCATCTACTCGTTCAACTGGAGTACGAGTCAGAGTGCCAGATCGTCGGTGGGGTCGGGCGCGGACCGGCAAGGGACGGGACCTCAGTTGCAGGCCTTCACCATAACCAAGGACTACGACGTCTCGACTCCGTATATCGCGCAGCAAGCGCTTACGAATATGAAGAACGGAGTAACGGTCACGATCAAGTTCCTGAAGACAGGCACCACACCCACCGAACTGGCCATCTACGAGTTCAAGAATTGCATCTTCACGAACTATCAGCATAATTCTGGTCCGGAGAGACCCACCGAAACTCTGACAATTGACTATACCGAATTCATGTTCGACGCGAAGCAGACGGTGGCAGCCGGCGGAGCGGGCGCTGCTCCGAAGGTCACTTACAAGAACCCGACACAGCAGGCCAGCTGAGGGTCGTTCTTTCGAAGGCCGTTCTCGGTCAGTCGGCCTTAGCTGGCGAGACAAGTTTCGTGGCTCGGCTCGTCTGCTGGAAAGGCCAGATCGGGCTATGATCGATGGCGGCAGGAAGGGGGTGTCCACGACCGCATCCGCAAGCTTTAGCCGCGATGAACGCCTCGTCATCCGAGTCTCATGTAATCGCAACTCGCGCCATCGTGGTGGCTCAGTGTTGATTTGGGCTGGCGCGCTGTTCGTTCTCGCCGGTTGTTCCGACATCCTGCCTGAGCAGGAGCCGCCATTCGCTATGCTGTCCCGATCGTCGAATTCTCCCTCACATTTATCCTGCGCGGATCTACCCGGCGACGCTGGCCGCGCATCTGGCCTGGCAGCGAGCGACCAGTTTGCCTTGCGGGCGAGCGCCTACATCGATCCCGTCGACCGGGTGGTTAGCCTATTGATCCATGGCGTCCCCTCGCAGCGTCTGGTTCCGCTGTTGAACAGCAATCCCCCGGCCGAGGCGAATGATCGCTACGCCGTCGTGGATGATCATGGCCATTTGTCGTTGACGATCGTCGCGTCCGCGCGCGTGCTCGCGTGCGTGATCAGGACTGGCCAGCGCGGCTAAAAGCAAATTCGCCTGTTGTCGCCTCGGGCATGGAGACCGATTTGTCCGATCATCTGAACCCCCTCATTCGTCTCAGAACACCGTTCGGCGACGACCACCTGAATTATCAGGTAGGTACGCTTCACGGCACACGGTTCACCATGCGGGAGCGGATCAGCCGGCCGTTCGAGCTGCGGCTGACCACCGTATCTACCCGTCAAACCATTGATCCGAACAGCCTGCTACACCGACCGGTCACAGCCACGATAAAGCCGACCGACAATGTGGAACGTCACTTCAACGGCGTCGTCAGGAAAGTCACATCGGTCGCCGACTGGTTGCGGGACCGCGCGACATACGTGCTCGACATCGTGCCGACCTTGTGGTTCCTGTCGCAGTCGCAGGATTGTCGTATCTTCCAGCAGATGTCGGTGGTCGACATTCTGCGAGAGATATTAGGCACGCACGGCGTGACCAAGGTTGAATTTAATATCAGCCGGACGCCGCCGAAGCGCGACTACGTCACCCAGTATAATGAGACTGACCTTCTGTTCGTGCACCGGTTGCTCCAGGAAGCCGGGCTCTTCTACTTTTTTTTACACTCGCCTGATGAACACATGCTGGTCATAACGGACCACAACCAGTCCTTCCTCAAGGTCGACCAGCCGCTGCACCGGCTGATCAAGGCCGGCAACAACACGGACGTGTTTAACGCCTGGAAATCGGAAGCGGCCACCGCGCCGGGTTCGGTCGCGACCCAGGATTATGACCTGATGCGCCCGGCCAACCCGGTGCGCGGGCGCGCCGAGGCCACCATCGAGACTCCCGGTGACGGACAGCGTCAGCTGTTCCGCTGGCCGGCCCTGACGTTTGACAATCCTGTCGCCAATGATCGCGCCCGGTTCCGCATCGAGGCCGAGGAGGCTGCGGCCGGGTCGCGCGAGGCGCGCGGCTGCGATCCGACGCTATACCCGGGTAGCCGCTTCACGCTAAAGGAGGACCCGGTCGGAGCCGGCTCGGATGTCGACCTCGCCGTGCTGGAGGTGGCTCACGAGGGCATCGACGAAACGTCGGCGGTCGGCGTGGGCGAGCCTCCGAGCTACTCGAACCAGGTGACCTGTTTCCCACAGTCGACGCCCTGGCGCGAACCGCTCGACATTCCGCGGCCGCCGATGGCGGGTATCTACTCGGGCGTGACACTCGGCGAGGGCGACGAGGAAATCCATGCCGACCCTCTCGGCCGCATCAAGGTGCGGCTGATGTTTGATCATCGAATGGAGACAACCGCGGGACAAGGGATCTGGGTGCGTGTCGCGCAGCCCTGGGCTGGCGACGGTTGGGGTTGGCAGCACCTGCCTCGGGTCGGCACCGAGGTCGCGGTCGCGTTCATGAACGGTGACCCGGATGATCCCGTCGTTGTGGGCGGCCTCTACAACCAGTCCATGCAGCCGTTATTCCCGAGCAAGACGGAGCAAACGAAGAGCGGGTTCCGGAGCCGCTCGACGCCGCATGGCAGCGCTGACGAATATTGCGAATTGTCGTTTGACGATCGCAAGGGCAAGGAGCTGGTCTTCGTCCAGGCGCAGAAAGACCATCGGACAAAGGTCAAGCATGATCAGTCGCTCAAGGTGGAGAACGACCGCGATGTCACGATCGGGCACGACGAGACGGTCACGGTGGGCCGCGACCATCGCCTGATCAGCCTCACCGGCGACATCAGCGTCACCGCCGTGGATGGCGCGGTCGAGATCACCGCGTTGCAGTCGCTGACGCTTCGAGTGCTCGACAACGTCATCAGGATTTCGCCCACCGGGATTGCGATGAACGGCACGTTGATCAATCTCAGCGCGACTGGCGCTTTGAACGCGCAGGCGCCGGTGGTCAACCTCGTCGGTGAGGCGACCGTGGCAATCGCGGCGCCGCTCGTGTTCTCGACACCGCCGCCGGTGCCGAACCCGGAACCGGAAATCCAGGCGGAGGAGTTGACCGACTCGGAGATCGCGCTTCTGGCTGGTTGATGCCGGATCTCGCCGCGCCATCGGACCGGCCCCGCCGGGCTGTCCTGATCGAGGCCGGCAGCAAGCTTCGCGTGCTCGATCGCGCCGCCCTCGGGCGTTGCCTCGGTGCCGAGCCCGCGATATCGCGCCTCATCGTCGATGCGCCAACGCCAAGCGTCCTGCTCGACCGTTTCGAACGTGCCGACCTCCTGATGCCGGCGATCCGGCTTCTCGCCCACGCGCTGCCGCCACGCGAGGCGGTCTGGTGGGCGGCGATGTGCACCGCCCGCACCGCGCCGCGTACGCGGCCTGCCCGCCTCCTTCGCGCGGCCGAGGCCGCCGAGAACTGGGTCCGCAGGCCGTTCGGCGAAGAAGCAGTTGCCGTGCTCGACGCCGCGCGACGAGCGGGGCGCTCCGATCCGGAGGCCTGGATGGCACTCGGAGCCACCTGGGCCGCGCCGCCCTCCGATGGATCGCCTGAGATGCCGGTCGGCAGTGCCATTGAGACTGCCATCGTGCTCGCATCGGTGCGCGACCACCCGAAACGACAGCGGGATCGCCTGGTTTGCTTCAGGCAAAGCGGTGTTGACATCTCGACCGGAGGTGCCGGCCGTCTCCCGCCGGAAGCCCGCGAAGATGCAACCCCGCTAACATGATGGGTGTCTCGTCGCTCGAGCCGCCTCACCGCGCCGGTCCAGAGCGATGGCGAACGGGCCGCCCTCCGGCTTGCCGAACGGTTGGCGAAGGCGTCAGAGTTGCGTGCATGACGTTGGTTCTGAGCATCCTCCGCTGCCCCGAGGGCGTCGCACCGGAAACGAGGATTGTGACCGGCGGCGAGTTCGCGGTCGGACGCGGCACCGGCAACGATTGGGTGCTCCCTGATCCCGACCGCATGCTGTCGAAGCAACATTGCCGGATCGTTCGTGAAGCGGGTGGTTGGCAGATTTTGGACACGAGCAGCAACGGCACCTTCCTGAACCACGAGATCGAGCGGCTCGGTCCCGAGACCGCGCGCATGCTGCGCGAGGGCGACCGCCTGATTCTCGGCGCCTACGAGATCGAGGTGTCGTTCGCGGACGATGCGCCGCTTTCGGGCGCAGCCCCGTTGCAGCCGGACCTCCTGGTCCCGCCGCGGCCGCTCTCTCCGGGGTCGCCGCCGCGCGCGCCGTCGCGCGGCACGTTACGGTCTTGGCACGGGGATTCCGGCCCGTTGCACGGCGTCGATCCCGCGTCGTCGCAATTCGGCGACGACGATCTTCTGTCCGGTCAAGCCGACACCAACGCGCCGACGTCGCCGGACCACGCTTCGATCCTGCAGACGAGTTTCCGCCCACCTCCCTCGGCCTTGCATCTGCCGGAGGACTGGGACCGCGAGGAGCACCCGCAAGCCAGTCCCGCCGGCGCATCGGACCAAGCGTCGATGCGACAATCGATGCCCGGACCCGGCGAAGCGCCCGCTACGGCCGCAGGCATCGACCAGCCACTGTCGGCTCGACCGGTCGCGGAGCTCCGCGAGGCGGTCGGCGCACTCTATGTCGGGGCGGCGATCGACCGGCCATTCGCGGGCGATCCGCAAGCGTTGCTGCACAGCGTCGGGGGCGCGTTCCGCGCCGTCGTCGTCGGGCTCCGCCGGATCATGATCGCGCGCGCCGCGATCAAAGGTGAGTTCCGCATTGAGCAGACCACGATCCGGGTGCGCGGCAACAACCCGCTGAAGTTCTCGGCTGATGACGATGACGCGCTCGGTGCCCTGCTCGGGACCGGGCGGACCAGCGACATGACCGCGGAAGAGGCAGTCGCCGATGCGTTGCGCGATATGCGGCTGCACGAGCTCGCGATGGCGTCGGCCATGCAGCAGGCGGTGCGTGAGATGCTGGACCGTCTGGCGCCCGAGCGTGTCACGCGGGCGCTGCCACCCTCGCCGCTCGATGCGCTTCCAGGCATAAGGCGGTTGCGTAGCTGGGCCGCCTATGCCGACCTGCATGCGACGATGTCGGCGGCGTTCACCGACGATTTCGACAGCGTTTTCGGCAAGGCGTTCGCGCGCGCCTACGAGGGCGTCATGGCCGAGCTAGGCCAGGCGCTGGATCGATAGCGCTCGCGGCGTTTCTCCGCTGGTCATGACGTTTCGGGAGGTCGCTGTGACCTGGACCAATCGAGTAGCGTGGCAGGAAGGAATGTTCCTGCGCGCGCAGCACTTCCAGCAACAGGATCGCTGGACGGAAGCGCATGTCCGCGCCAGCCTCGCCTCAATTGCGCCGCATCGCTGGGGATTGACCGAGGCCACGCTTGATCGTGACCTGCTCGGCGCCGGACGGTTCGCGCTCTCCTCGGGCTCGGGCGTCTTCGAGGACGGCAGCCCGTTCTCGATGCCGGGCGAGACCGACCTGCCACTCCCGATCGAGCTCGCACCCAGTGTGCGGAACGCGCTGGTCTATCTCGCCATCCCGATCCGGCAGGCAGGATCGGCCGAGATGGCGGTGGGCGAGGAGGAGGGACGGTTCCGTGCGCGCGCGTTCGAGGCTTATGACACCCAGTCCGGTTCGCCGCAGCCGGCCGAGCTGCAGGTGGGGCGGTTGCGCCTGCGCTACCTGCTCGAGATTGACGATCGGGCCGGCTACGTCTGTCTGCCGCTCGTACGCGTGGTCGAGGTCCTGTCCGACCGGCGTGTCGTGCTCGACCCGCGCTGGATCGCGCCCGCGCTGACCTGTGCCGCCGTGCCGCCGCTTGCCGGCCTCGTGGTCGAACTCGCGGGATTGCTGAACCAGCGCGGCGAGGCGATCGCCGAGCGCCTGAACGCGACGGCTGCCCGCAGCAACGCCGAGGTCGCGGACTTCCTGCTGCTGCAGGCGGTGAATGGCTGGCAGGTCCTAATCTCGCACTACGCCGATGCCGGCAACGTGCATCCCGAGACGCTGTACTGCCAGCTACTGCAGATGGCGGGCGGACTCGCGACCTTCACCGACCAGCGGCGCCGGCCGAGCGCCTACCCCGCCTATCGCCATGAGGATTTGCAGCGCAGCTTCGCGCCTGTCGTCGCCGACATCAGGCGCTCACTCTCGGCGGTGCTCGAACAGACGGCGGTCCGCATCGCGCTCCAGGAGCGCAGGCACGGGGTCCGGGTAGGCCCGATCCTCGACCGCACGCTGATCACGGAGGCGAGCTTCATCCTCGCCGTACAGGCGGACATGCCGACCGAGACCCTGAGGAGGCTGTTCCCGGGCACGGTGAAGGTCGGCGCAGTCGAACATATCCGCGAGCTGGTCAACGTGGCCCTTCCCGGCATCGCGCTACGCGCGCTTCCGGTCGCCCCGCGACAGATGCCGTTCATCGCCGGCGCGTCCTACTTTGAGCTCGACCGGCAGAGCCCGCACTGGCAGCAGATGCAGGCCTCGGGGGGCTTCGCGCTGCACGTGTCGGGCGACTTCCCGGGTTTGACGCTTGATCTCTGGGCGGTGCGCGGCTGAGATGAGCGACAACCCCTTCTCCGAACCGGGGGACGACGACCGGACGGTGATCCGGCCGATTCCCGGCGGCAGGCGGCCGGCCGCGCCCTCATCTGGCGAGGCCGCACCCGCCGTGCCATCGATGCGTGAAGCGGAGGCGGATGCAGCGGCGCCAGCCTTCGAGGAGCTGTCCTCGTTCGGGCTATCGCCGATCGTCGCGGCCGCATCGCCGCTGCTTTCGCTCCTCGGCCGGCTGCGCAACATCGTGACCGCCCCCGCCCCCGCCGAGCTTCGCGAGCACGCGATCACCGGGCTCAGGCGCTTCGAGGCGACGCTCCGCGCCCGGAACACGCCGATCGAACAGCTCCGCTTCGCGCATTACGTGCTCTGCGCCAGCCTCGATGACGTCGTGCTCGCGACGCCGTGGGGCAGCGTCGGCGCGTGGGCCGGCGCCTCGCTGGTCTCGACCTTCCATCATGAGGTGCAAAGCGGTGAACGCTTCTTCGACGTGCTGGCACAGTTGCGTCAGAGCCCGGGCAAGCTCCTCGAAAACCTCAAGCTTGCCTACCTGTGCATGTCGCTCGGCATGCAGGGGCGCTACCGGGTTTCAGCGCGTGGCCCCGCCGAACTCGACCGGCTGCGGGAAGAAGTCTACGCGCTGATCATGCGCCAATTGGGCGCGGCGGAGCGGAGCCTCTCGCCGCATTGGGTCGGGATCTCGGCACCCTACCAGCCCATCCGGGCGCGCGTGCCGATCTGGGTCGCGGGCCTCGCTGGCCTCGGGGTCGCTTGCTTTATCTACGCGTTCGCCTCGCTAGAGCTGAACGGCGAGTCCGATCGCGTGTTCGAGGCCGAGCAGAGCTTGCAACCCGTCGCGATGCCGACCATCGCGCACCCGTCGGCGCCGTCGGCGCCGTCGGGGCCGGCCCGGCCGCCCCCCCC
>CAXTPV010000007.1:18772-26447 GCA_964246135.1 uncultured Acetobacteraceae bacterium
AGGGGGGGGGGGGGGCGGGCCGCCCCGCGCCCCCGGGGCGCGGCGGGCGGCGCCGTCGGCGCCGGCCGTGCCGCCGGCGCACCACGAGCTTGACCGCCTCGCCGGGTTCTTCGCCCCGGAAATCCGCCAAGGCCTCGTCGCCATCGCGGGCACCGAAGCAGATCCGGTGATCCGGATCAGGAACGAAGGCATGTTCGCCTCCGGCAGCGCGTCGATCGAAAGCTCGTTCCTGCCGCTGCTGACGCGGATCGGTCACGTGCTTGTAGGTGAACAGGGGCGCGTCGACGTCGTCGGCTACACCGACAACCAGCCGATCCACACGATCCGGTTCCCGTCGAACTTCCAGCTCTCGTCGGCGCGCTCGGCCGCGGCCGCGCACATCATCACCGCCGCCCTCGGCGACCCGGGCCGGGTCAGCGCCGAAGGCAGAAGCGATGCCGACCCGATCGCCGACAACTCGACCGAGGCGGGCCGCAAGCGAAACCGCCGCATCGAGGTGGTCCTGCATCGGCCAGCTGACGCGCGAACCCCCTGATGGACGACCTGCAATCCCTCACCGCCTACCTGATCAATCGCTGGACCTCCAGCTTCGCGGGTGTCGCGATCGCCTGCACGCTGGCCTGGTATCTCGGCCCGCTGATCCCCGGCCTGTCATCTACGCTTTCGCGCGCCCTGCTGATGGCGGCCCTGGTACTGAGCTGGGCGCTTGTGAACAGCGCGATCACCATGGTGAGGCGCCGTCGTGAGCGTGTTCTGGCCGCGAGCGTCGGCGGGTCGGGCGAGACCCCGGACCTGCGGGCCGACCGCGAGGGACGCGGCGCCGAGGAAGTGCAGAAGTTGCGCACCCAGTTGCAGGGGGCGCTGAAGCGGCTGCGCAGGGCGCGGGGCACGCGGGGCTACCTCTACGAGCAGCCCTGGTTCGTGCTGATCGGTCCGCCGGGGTCGGGCAAGACCACCGCGCTGATGAACGCGGGCCTGAGCTTTCCGCTCGCCAACCCGAACGGGGGCGAGCATCCGGTCCCCGGTGTCGGCGGCACGCGGCTGTGCGACTGGTGGTTCGCCGACGAGGCGGTGCTGATCGACACCGCCGGCCGCTACACCACCCAGGATTCCGACGAGGCGGTTGACCGGGCAGGCTGGCTCGGCTTCCTCGATATGCTTGCCCGCACCAGGCCGCGCCAGCCCCTGAACGGGATTGTCGTGGTCGTCTCGCTTACCGACATCGCTCTGTCCTCGCCGGACGAGCGGGCGGCGCATGCCCGCGCGATCCGCCATCGGATCAAGGAGGTGACGGACCGGCTAGGATGCCGCCTGCCGGTCTACCCGGTGTTCACCAAGGCCGACCGGCTCGCCGGCTTCACCGAGTATTTCGACGACCTGACCGCCGAGGAGCGCGCCCAGGTCTGGGGCGCGACGTTTCCCGTGTCACGCGGCGTCGACCTGTTCGCCGAGGAGTTCCGTGGGCTCATCGCCAGGCTCGGCGAGCGCCTATTCGAGCGCACGCAGGCCGAACGCAGCCCGGACCGGCGTGCCGCGATCGTCGGCTTCCCGATGCAGCTCGCGAGCCTGGAGGAGCCGCTCATCGAGTTCCTGACCCGGTTGTTCAGTGGCTCACGACTCGATCCGGCGCCGTTCATGCGCGGCGCCTACTTCACCTCGGCGACGCAGGAAGGGACGCCGATCGACCGGGTCACGTCCATGCTCGCGCAATCGTTCGGCATCGACCAGAAGCGGAGTGCCTCGCTTCGGCCGATGAACGGTCGCGGCTACTTCCTGAGACGACTGCTGTGCGACGTCGTGCTCGGTGAGGCGCTGCTGGTCTCGGACGACCCCGCGAGACGTCGGCGCCGGCGCGCGGTCAGGATCAGCGCGTTCTCGGTCATCGGCGCCGCGACAATCCTCGCCTGCGGCCTGATCCTTGCCACGATGATCGAGCAGCGTACCTCGATCGACAGGATCGATGCCGCGCTTAACGCCTATCGCAACCAGGTCGGCGGCTTGGTCCTCGATCCGGTGGCAACCGACGATCTGGCGACTATCGTTCCGGCCCTGGATGCCGCTCGCAACCTCGACGCCGCGACGCGCGCGACCGGCCGCCGGTTCGGCCTGTCGCAGGCGCCGAAGCTCGCCGAAGGCGACCGGATTGCTTACCACAACGCGCTCGGCCGCATCATGCTACCGCGTCTGATGCTCCGCCTTGAAAATCAGCTGCAAGCCTTCGGGCGTCCCGATTTCCTTTTCCAGGCGACGCGGGTCTACCTGATGCTCGGCAGTGCCGGCCCGATCGACACCGCCCTGGTCCGCGGCTGGATGCGGCTCGACTGGGAGCAGCGATACCCGGGTCCGCTGAACGAGACGTTGCGTGTCGACCTCGCGCGCCATCTCGATGCATTGCTCGCTGCCCCGCTGCCACCGGTGACGCTGAGTGACGGCCTGGTTGCATCGGCGCGCGCGACCTTCAGCCGCATCTCGCTCGCCGAGCGCGTCTACTCCAGGCTGCGTTCGGGCGCGGCAGTCGGCTCGCCCGCGGTCGGTGCCTGGACGCCGGCGGTTGCCCTTGGCCCAGGCGGCACACCGTTCTTCCGCCGTCTGTCCGGCAGCAGCCTCAACGACGGCGTAGACGGCTTCTTCACCGTCGAGGGTTTTCGCGCCAAGCTGCTGGCCGGACTGCCGCAGGCGAGCCGCGCGGTGGCTAACGAGAGCTGGGTGCTCGGACGCGAGGAGCAGATCGATCCCGACAGCGCCGCAATGCGCCACCTTGAGCAGGACGTCGTTGCCTTATACGCACGTCAATACGAGCAGGCCTGGGAGGGGATGCTGGACGACCTCGCCATCGCGCCGTTCCCGGACCGGCAGGTTCTGATCCAGGATCTCTACGTCCTCTCCTCGCCGCAGTCGCCGATGCGCGATCTTCTGGTCTCGATCGCCTCCGAACTCGCGCCCACTCCAACCCCTGCATCGCCGGACGGCAAGAAGGCGCGAGACGGGCGCACGGGGTCTGAGACCGACGCGACGCAGGCGAGCCTGGCTGAGGCATTCGGCGGCGGCCCGACCCCGGCCGAGCCGGTGCCCGGCGCCGATATCGGGCAGCATTTCGGGGCCTTGCGGGCGTTCATCGGGGACGCTGGTACTGCTTCTCCGCTCGCCGGCATCCTGCAGCTGATAACCAGCCTGCAGCAGGAACTTACCCGCCTCCAGCCGGACGCTGCAAGCCCGGCCTCCGCGATCGTCGGGAGCGGCGATCCGGCACGGCTGCTATCGGCCGAGGCGGAGCGCCAACCGGAGCCGGTCTCGCGGTGGCTGCGTCAGATCGCGGCCGCGGGCGGGTCCGCCGCGAGCGGCGGGGCAAGGAGTGCCGCGTCCGCCTCGTTCATGGCGACTGGCGGCCCCGCCGCGGTCTGCAAGCAGGTGGTGGCGGGCAACTTCCCGTTCGAGCCGGCATCGGGCGACGACGCTCCGCTAGACGACTTCACCCACCTGTTCGCTCCGGGCGGCGTGCTCGACGGCTACTTCACGACCGAGCTCAAGCCGTTCGTCACGCAGGGTCCGGTGTGGCGCGCCGCACCGATCTCGGGGGTGGCGCCTCCGGTCTCCCAGGCGCAACTCGCCGAGTTCCAGCGCGCAGCCGACATCCGCGACGCGTTCTTCGCGACCGGCACGTCGACGCTCGCGGTCCGATTCGACCTCAGCCTGATGTCGGCGAGCGGAGCGGGAAAGCCGGTGCTGACGCTTGGCCAGACCACGATCCCGTCAGTCGGCACGACCTCGCTAACCTGGCCCGGGGATGACGGCATACGAGTAGCGCGGATCGCGTTCGGTGCCGTGGCGCCTGCCCTGGAAGAACACGGCGCCTGGGCGCTGTTCCGTCTGCTTGACAGGGCATCCGTCACGTCCGCCGGAGCTGACCGCCGCTTCCTTGTGACGTTCCGGGTCGGCAGCGATAAGGCAACCTACATGTTGCATGCTCAGTCGGTGCACGATCCATTTGAGTCGAGCGAACTCGCGGAGTTCCGATGCCCGGCGATCTGAGCCACGGCTTAACCGAGATGGCATCATTGACTGAGCGCCTGATGAGCCTGCTCGGCGGCACGCGGACACGTCGGCGGGCATGCACCGCCACTGACCGCCAGACCGATCGCAGATTCGGCTATTGGGGCAAAATTCCGTCGCGTGGCGACTTCGTGGGCGCAGGCCTTTCGCCCGGCCTCATCGAGACCTGGGAGGCATGGATTGCCGACGTGCTGCCCTCGGCGCGGACGCATCTTGGTGACGATTGGCAAGCCACGTGGGTGATGGCACCCGTTTGGCGGTTCACCTTGTCGCCGGGACAGCTCGGACGAGAAGCCTGCTCCGGCCTCTGGATGCCGAGCGTCGACCGCGCCGGGCGCCATTTCCCGCTGCTCCTCGCGGCCGAAGGCGGCGTGCTCGACCTAGCCGCCCTTGACCTGGCGGAGGCGGCCGGTCGAGCCGCGATCCTGGACGATTTGACGCCGAAGCAGCTGATGGCCTCGTTGCCGGGACCGGGCCATCAGCCAGGCACTCCCGGCAACGATTGTGGGGACCGGGTAGTCCTCGGACCCGCGAGTGGAACCTGGTGGAGTAAGCGCGGTCCGGTGCGCAGCGGCGGCGAGATCCACACCACCGGCCTGCCGAACCACACCGCCTTTCTGAGCATGCTACAATCGTGACCCTGTCGATCCGGCATTGGTGGGCATCGCACCCCGGAGCGGTGCGGACGGTCAACGAAGATGCCTATCTGTGCCGACCGAAAATCGGCCTGTTCGGGGTTGTCGACGGAGTAGGCGGCGCGGGCGGAGGCGGTGACGCGGCGATGAGCGTGATCCGTGCGCTCGCGGCAGTTCCGGAAGGTCTCGCACCGCCGGACCGCCTGTCTGTGGTCCGGTCGAGCCTGCAAGCGGTTCATGCGGAACTGCAACATCGCAGCTCCGGCCTTAACCACGCGGTGTTCGCCACCACGATCGTCATGCTGCTGATCGAGGAGAACCACTTCGCCTGCCTGTGGGCCGGCGATAGTCGGGCTTACCTGCTCCGGCAGGGCACGATGTCCCGCCTGACCGCCGATCACAGCGCGGTGCAGGAGCTGGTGAGGGGAGGACATCTGAGCGAGAGCGCGGCCCTCCGACATCCCGAGGCGAACGTCATCACCCGCGCGATCGGCAGCGGTTCCACTCTCGATCTCGACAAAACGGTTGGCGGAATCTTAGAGGACGATCGTTTTTTGCTGTGCAGTGACGGACTCTACAAGGCTTTGGCGGAGACCGAGATGCGAGAGCTGCTCGAGGGCGAGGGAGACGTCGCGCAACGCCTCGTCGCAGCGGCGCTCGCAAGAAGAGCGCGCGACAACGTAACCGCAGTGGTCGCCGTGATCTGATCTAGAGCCGTCTTGGGATATTTGATCGCATCGTCGCGACTCTGGTTGCAGAAGCGGGCGCGTCCGAGCGGCTGATGATCGACAGCTCGCACCTGAAGGCGCATCGGAGTGCCGCGAGCCTCGCTAAAAGGGACGGCTCCACGCTGCATTGGACGCACCTAGGGCGGCCTGAACTCCAAGCTGCACACCGTCTGCGACGGACAGAGCCGGCCACTGCTCTTGTTGCTCACCGCCGGCCAGACCAGCGATCATGTCGACGCGGCGATCCTGGTTGCGGTACTGCCCGGCTCGCGCGAGATGATCGCCGACCGCGGCTATGACAGCTGCCAATATCGGAACGCACTGGCCGCACGCGGCATCCGCCATGCCTCCAATCGACGCGAAGCCAGAAGCAAAGTCTCCTGTAAGACCGGGCGCTTTATCGGCAGCGACACGACATCGAGAACGCCTTTGGCCGCCTCAAGGACTGGCGCCGCATCGCCCGACGCTACGATCGCCGCGCCCACACCTTTCAATCAGCCATCTGCATTGCCGTCGTGGTCACCTTCTGGCTTCCGTGGTGAGCCCTGACATTTCAGTCCGCAGGCCGTGACCAAATGAGAGAGAAGCTCCCGGTCTGTGCCTCATTTTCGGTCAGATTGGCGAATAAGGGGCGGGGAAACTCGGATCGTCCAGCTTGACAGAGAGGTAGTCGCGACCGCCCTGGCTGGTCTTCCGCCACGCGGCGCCGATCTCGGTTTCGGATGGACTGAAGACGTGGAAATTGGGGGCTTTGTCTTTTGCCTCGGTGGCGGTGGTGAACTTCAGCTTCGGATTGACAGTGAGGGTGCGCAGCGTGCCGGTGTAGGTGCCGTCGCTCGCCTGGATAAAGTTTTGATCTTGGTCATGGTCTGTCTCACGCTTCAGACCACCGTTGCGGCCTCGATGGTGAGCGTCAGACCAGGAAACGATCGGCTTGCATCCCACTTGGGACCGCAACGTAACGGAGAATCGGGCCGCGGGTTTGTCGTTTTACGCGAAATCACGCCGCAGGCAGCAGGAGAAGAAACCCGGCGAGCGTGGGCTCGGCCACCCAGCCTCGCCAAGGATAGCACTCTGCCAAATGGTTAGGGCTGTTGAAAGACTTTTAACGCGCTGAATCTGCTTCTATATTCTCATCATAAGAGGTTCAGAAGCAGGGCATGATCGAAACGGTTTGCGACGCTGGGAGGTCCGGCCTCGGTGCAGAGACGATCGAGATGATGCTACCGCGCGACCACCTGCTTCGCCGGGTGGATCAGCTGCTCGACCTGAGCGAGCTACGCTCCGCGCTCGCGCCCTACTATAGTCTGCGCGGCCGGCCTTCGGTCGAGCCTGAGCTGCTGATCCGTATGGCCCTAATCGGTCGCATTTACGCCATAACGTCCGAGGGCCGCTTGTGCGAGGAGGTGCGCTACAACCTGGCCTATCGCTGGTTTTGTCGTCTTTCGGCCGGAGCGGCGGTCCCGCACCACTCGACCTTCAGCAAGAACCGACACGGTCGCTTCCGCTACGCCGGCGTATTCCGGCTGCTGTTCGAGAACACCGTTCGGCGCTGCATCACGGCCGGGCTGGTGAGCGCAAAGGATGCGGCGGTCGACGCGTCCTTCGTTGCCGCAGATGCAAGCTGGTAGCG
Organism: uncultured Acetobacteraceae bacterium; assembly: GCA_964246135.1. Taxonomy (GTDB): domain Bacteria; phylum Pseudomonadota; class Alphaproteobacteria; order Acetobacterales; family Acetobacteraceae; genus CAXTPV01. The sequence goes on from CAXTPV010000007.1 coordinate 25,819, forward strand.
CAAGATGCGGGATGGGGATCTGGCCAATACTGCGCTGCTGCGCCCAGTGCGGGAGTGGCTTGCCGATCGGGCAACCGCTCCAGAACCTGCTGCCGGCTCACGCCGCTCTACGCCGGCCGAGCTGTCGCGTAACGATCCAGCGGCAGCATGGTCGGCCCGCACCGTGCGGGGTCGCTTCGGCTATGCGCTGAGCATCCTCATTGACGCCCCGAACAACGTCGCGCTCGACGTCGCGGCGAGCCCGGCCCGCTTCGCGGCCGAGGTGGATGCCGGGCGCGACATGCTGGCGCGCACCGCGGAGCGGTTCGGCTACCGGCCCAAGCGCGTTGCGGCCGACACTGCCTACGGCAGCGCCGCCTTCCTTGCTTTCGTGCGCGACCAGGGCGCGCGATACCGCACATCCCCGTTCTCGAACGATCCGAACAGGCCAAGGGCAAGTTCCCGCAGGCCGCTTTCACCTATGACCGGGAGCGGGACCGCTACCCTTGCCCAGCCGGGAAGGGGCTGAACCATGGCGGCTTCGACCCGCGGACCGGAGCCCACCTCTGCATCGCCCGTGAGTTTGACTGCCGGCCGTGTCCGCTTCGTCCACAATGCACGTCCGGCCGGCTTCGGCGAGTGATGCGCAT
>CAXTPV010000008.1:0-25606 GCA_964246135.1 uncultured Acetobacteraceae bacterium
GGCCGCCGGCGCGCTCGATCGCCTGTCGCGACGGGTTGATCGCGCCGGTGCGGGTGCGACCGGCCTCCACGACCAAGATCGTGCCGTCGCAGTGCCGGGCCAGCGCCGCCATTGCGCCGCCATTGCGGATCGCGCCGCAATCGAGGATGGTCAACGCGAAGCTTTCACGCACCGCGTCGAGCAGGCGCGACGCCTCCTCGCCAGCGAACGGCCGCGCCCGACGGAGCGATCCCCAGCGGATCGAGGCCTCGCCGGTCTGCTCGGTGGTCTCGGCGGGCGCAAGGCCGTCGCGGAATCCGTCCAGCATGTCCGGGCCGCGGCAATCCTCGCCTGCCGCATCCCCGCCTGCCGCGTTCATCAACAGGATCGGTAGGCCGGTCGCGTGGGCGGCGGCTCGGGCGAAGCCTGCCGCCACCGCCTCGGTCCCGGTGCCGGCGCCGACGAATTGCAGCACGATCGCGCTTCCTGGCACCCGACGCGCGTCGATCGCGTGGAACAGATCCGCGAAGCCTGGCGTGATGTCGAGGCCGGGCGGCGCGCGTCGTGTGAGCAGCGGAAGCTCGAACGCGAACTCCGGGCCGATCAGGGTCTTGTTCATGGCGCACTCCTGCCGTGCGGGGGTTCTCGCGCGAGCCGCACGTCAGTCTGCGACCGGATCGATGCGGTATCGCATCAAACATGCCGAAGCAAGCGCGTTGTTCAACTGCTCGTGGTAATAACGCCGGTGCCGGTCCGAAGGGCGTCAGGCGTCGAGCTGGTCGTGTATGGCGGCGATCACCGTCTCGAACATCGCGGTGGTGAGCCGTCCGGTGTTCGTGTTGTAACGCGACACGTGGTAGCTATCGGTAAGGATTATCGGCACTGCGGTTGCTGGCGAGGCAGGCAGCGTGTGCATCGCGCCGTGCCTGAATGGGGTGCGTGCGAGCGAGAGGCCGTGTGCCCGCAACACTGCGCCGTGGGCGAGTAGGCCAAGGGCCAGGATCACCCGCAGCCGCGGCATCGACGCGATTTCGTGCGTCAGGAACTGGTTGCAGCGCCGGGTCTCTTCAGGACGCGGCAGGTTGGCCGGCGGCACGCACCGCACGGCATTGGTGACGCGGCATCCGCGGAGGCTGACCCCGTCACCAGGGTCGGCGGCGTAGGTGCCGGTCCCGAAACCGGCCCGGATCAGGGTCTCGTAGAGCAGCCAGCCGGCGTGATCGCCGGTGAATGGCCGTCCGGTGCGGTTGGCGCCCCTGACACCAGGCGCCATGCCGACGACCAGCAACGTGGCGTCGAAAGGACCCCAGCTCGGGACCGGCGCGTTGTGCCACCCAGGCTCGGCAGCCCGGTTGGCGGCGCGGAACGCGACCAGCCGTGGGCAGAGCGGACAGTCGTGACCTGGACCGCGGGTTTGGTCGAGCCGCGGCGTCAAGGCGTCGGCGAGCCCCCGGCGAGGCTCACGCGCCGGAGGAACTGACGCTTACGGCTTCGGTCGCGCCAAGCCGTGATTGCATCGCGCGTGGCCGCTGTTCCGACGGTCGCCTGGTGAACTCGGGCGCGATGTCGGCGAGCTCGATGAACTCGTCGGCTTGGCGGCGTAACTCGTCGCCGACCATCGCCGGGTTGGTGCGCAACGACGACACCACGGACACGCGAACGCCCTGGCGTTGCACCGCCTCGATCAGCCGGCGGAAATCTGCATCGCCGGAGAACAGCACCGCGTGGTCCATCCTGGCGGCAAGTTCGAGCATGTCGACGGCGATTTCAACGTCCATGTTGCCCTTGACCCGGCGGCGTCCGGAGGCGTCGGTGAACTCCCGTGCCGCCTTGGTGACCAGCGTATAGCCGTTATAGGCCAGCCAGTCGGTGAGCGGCCTGAGAGGCGAGTATTCCTCGCTGTCGAGCATGGCCGAGTAGTAGTAGGCGCGCACAACGTCGGCCTGCCGTCGAAAGAACTGGAGCAAGCTACGATAATCGACGTCGAAGCCGAGGTTCCGGGATGAGGAGTAAAGGTTGGCTCCGTCAATGAACAGGCAAACCCTGTCGGTGGGTTTGAACAGCATGAAATTCGCGCCTCCCGCGCTGGTGTCAAATTCAGGACGGCATCGACTGCGTAACGGTCGAGTCGTAGGCGGACACGCGTATCTGCTCGTGGCGCCGGCATGATCCTGATATCCGTCGGCTCAAACCTCTCGGGGCCGTTCGGCCGTCCCCTCGCGTCGTGTCGCTTGGCGGTTGCCGCCATCTCCCTTCTGCCGTCGATGCACCTGCTTGGCGTTTCAGGTTTCTATCTTACGGAGCCGGTGCCGAAATCGATGCAGCCGGACTACGTGAACTGTTGCGCGGCATTCGCGATGGGACCCGGAGCTTCGCTCGGCTGCCTCCCCGAACAGCTCCTGGGCGCGCTGCACGACATCGAGGCGCGCGCCGGGCGGGTGAGGGCGGAACCGAACGCCTCGCGGACGCTGGACCTCGACATCATCGCCATCGGCGATCTGGTCCGGCGCGCGCCGGACCCCGTCCTGCCGCATCCGCGCGCACATCTGCGGCGGTTCGTGCTTGAGCCGTTGCGGGAGGTGGCGCCGGACTTCCGTCATTCGGTGCTTGGCCTCGGCATCGACGCCATGCTGGCGAGGCTGCCGCAAGGCGGGACGCATCGGCTTGCAGAAGCGTCCGCGGACGCTTATCTGAAGTCGTCCGACCATCCGTAGCTTATTGAGGTTGAACGCATGGCGCGCGTCACCGTCGAAGATTGTGTCGAGAAGATCCCCAATCGGTTCCAGCTGGTGCTGATTGCGGCGCAGCGGGCGCGCAATCTTGCACGCGGCGAGGAGCTGACGATCGAGCGCGATGACGACAAGAATCCGGTCGTGGCATTGCGCGAGATCGCCGGCGAGAAGGTCAGCTACGATGCTTTGGAGCAGGACCTGATCCGGTCGCTATCGCGCGCGCCGGAGCCGGAGCCCGCCGACGAGGAGGTGCTCGACCTCATCCCGACCGATCAGAACATTTTCGGCTTGCAGGATGTGTCGGCCGAGGAGGAGGCAGCAAACCAGCTCACCGACCTGTCGCCCGAGGAACTCGAAGCGGCGATCGAGGCAGAGCTCGGCGGCCGACGCCGCTAACCGCACCGCACGCGTGGATGCGGCCAACCCGGACGGCGTCGCGACCAGGACGCTCGCACGCACGGTCAGCGCCACGCCAAAAGCCGGCACCGGGCTGCCCGACGTCCCACCGGCCGGTTTGCTGCGCCGCATCACCGCCTACGACTCACATGCTGATGTCGGGCTGGTCGCGCGTGCCTATGCGGTCGCCGCCCGCGCGCATGCGGGACAGGCGCGCGACAATGGCGACCCCTACGTCACCCACCCGCTTGCGGTTGCGGGCATTCTCGCCGGCCTGCGGGTGGATGCCGCCTCGATCGCGACCGGGCTGTTGCACGACACCGTTGAGGACACCAAGGTTACCGCCGAACTGATCGGCCGCGAGTTCGGCGCGACCATCGGCGGTCTGGTCGATGGCGTGACCAAGCTCACCCGCCTGGAGCTGCAATCGGATCGCACCAAGCAGGCAGAGAACTTCCGCAAGCTCGTGCTCGCGATGAGCCGCGACATCCGGGTGCTGATCGTCAAGCTTGCCGACCGGTTGCACAACATGCGCACCCTCCACTACGTGCGCGCCGACGAGAAGCGGCAACGCATCGCCAGCGAGACGCTCGACATCTACGCGCCGCTGGCCGAGCGGATCGGCATGGACGCGATCAAGACCGAGCTGCAGGACCTCTCGTTCGGGGTGCTGGAGCCGGAAGCCCGCAGTACCATCCAGACCAGGCTGAACTATCTTCGCGGCCATGGCGCCGACGTAATCGAGGACGTGCGCGACGAGATCACCCGCATCTGCGCCGAGCACGGCGTCGCGGTGATCGATGTGCAGGGGCGGGAGAAATCCGCCTACTCGATCTGGGAGAAGATGCAGCGACGCAACGTCGCCTTCGAGCAGCTCTCCGACATCATGGCGTTCCGCGTCCTGGTGCCGACACGTGAGGCCTGCTACGCGGCGCTCGGAGCGGTGCACGCCGCCTACCCGGTGATCGCCGGGCGCTTCAAGGACTACATTTCGACGCCCAAGCCCAACGGCTACCAGAGCATCCACACCGGCGTCACGCTGCGCCACCCGCGCAACCAGAAGATCGAGCTGCAAATCCGGACCCCGGTGATGCATGACGTGGCCGAGAACGGCGTCGCCTGCCACTGGCACTACAAGGAAATCCCTGCCGGCAGTGGCGGCCGCGCGCTAGAGCCCGAAATCGAGCTCAAGCAGTTCCGCTGGGTGCAGGACCTGCTTGAAATCCTGGAGAATTCCGGCTCGCCCGGCGAGTTTCTCGAGAACACGAAGCTCGAGCTCTACCAGGACCAGGTGTTCTGCTTCACGCCGAAGGGGCAGCTGATCCAGCTTCCGCGCGGCGCGACCCCGGTCGACTTCGCCTATGCCGTGCACAGCCAGGTCGGCGATACCTGCGTCGGCGCCAAGGTCAACGGCCGCCTGCTGCCGCTGCGCCATGAGCTGAGCAACGGCGACCAGGTCGAGATCATGACGGCGCGCGGCGGCACGCCCTCGCCGGCCTGGGAACGTTTTGCTGTCACCGGCAAGGCGCGTGCCCGCATCCGCCGCCACGTGGCGTTGCAACAGCGCCAGACCCACATCGATCAGGGCCGCGCTGCTCTCGCCAAGGCGTTCCGGCAGGACGGCCTTGAAGGCAGCGAGCGCGTGCTGGAAGGCGTGCTGAAGGGCTTTAAGTGTGGGGCGTTGCCTGACCTCTACGTCGCGGTGGGCAACGGCAATGTCGGGCCGCGCGACGTGGTGCATGCCGCGTATCCTGAGTTGCGCACGCCGGCGCGCGCGCCGCGCGTGCTGCCGCGCCTGCCGCCGCGGCCCGCGACGCGCCCGATGTGCGAGAGCGGCATCGCCATACGCGGCATCATCGCCGGCATGAACGTCCATTACGCCGGGTGTTGCCGGCCGCTGCCTGGTGACCGCATCGTCGGCATCGTCGCGACCGGCAAGGGCATTACCGTGCACGTGTCGGGGTGCCAGACGCTCGAGGCGTTCGCGGCGACCCCCGAGCGGTTCTTGGACATCGACTGGGACTACGAGACGCTCGGCCAGAGCCGCGATGCGTCGGCGCCGCATCTCGGGCGCGTCAGCGTGATCGCGGCCAACGCGCCAGACACGCTGGCGACGCTCACCAACGCGATCACCAAGCATGACGGCACGCTCACCAACCTGCGAATCTCCAATCGCCAGCTCGACTTCATGGAGGTGCTGATCGACGTCGAGGTGCGTGATGTCCGCCACCTCTCGATGGTCATTGCCGGTCTACGCGCCGTAACCGGCATCACCCAGGTCGAGCGCGCCCGAGCTTGAGCGGCTCCACGGTGAATGCAGGCGCGTGATCCTCGGCCTCGGATCCGACCTCGTCGATATCCGGCGCCTCGAGCGGGTGCTGGCCCGCCACGGCGAGCGCTTCCTCGCGCGTGTCTTCACCCCGACCGAGCGCGCTCGCGCCGAGCGGCGCACCGAGGCGATCCGAGCGGCGACCTACGCCAAGCGTTGGGCGGCCAAGGAGGCTTGCGCCAAGGCGCTCGGCACCGGCTTCTCGGCCGGCGTGTTCCACTCCGACCTCGGTGTCGCCAACCTGCCGTCCGGCCAGCCGACGATGATGCTGACCAATGGTGCGATGCGACGCCTCGACGCGCTCACGCCGGCCGGCCTCGTCGCGCGGATCGCGCTCACAATGACCGACGAGCCGCCTTACGCGTTCGCTGCCGTGATCATCGAAGCTAAGATGATAGGAAATGCGAATGAAACTCTACGGCATGCGCATGTCGGGCAATTGCTGGAAGGCGGCGCAAATCCTCCGCCTGACCGGACGTGAATGTGATTGGGTCGAGACGGACAGCAATGGCGGTGCGACGCGCACGCCGGAGTTCCTCCGGATCAACCCGATCGGCAAGGTTCCCGCCGTCGTGCTGGACGACGGGACCGTCCTGATCGAAAGCAACGCGATCCTGCTGCACTTCGCCGAGGGATCATCCTGGCTCCCGCCGCCTGGTCTTGCCCGCACGCGGGTCCACGAGTGGCTGTTCTTCGAGCAGTACAGCCACGAGCCCTACGTCGCGGTGGCCCGCAACATAGTCTCCTGGCGTCGCGAGGCATCGCTTCATCGCGACCGCCTGGCTGAGTGCGCCGCTCGTGGCGGCGATGCGCTCGATGTGATGGAGCAACGGCTCGCGGCCGCAAACTGGCTCGTCGGCGATCAACCGACCATCGCTGATCTGGCTTTGTTCGCCTACACCCACCGCGCCGACGAAGGTGGGTTCGATCTGGCACGATGGCCTGGCGTTGACACCTGGGTCGAGAGGGTCGCGGCCCTGCCTGGGCTGCGCATGCTACCACGACCAGCGAACTGGGAGGCTGCTGCCGAGTGAGGCAGCAGCCACGACGCACGCCGGCTTCCTTGACACGCTGCACCCCCCTCGGCTTGATCCGCCGCTTCCCAGAAGCACCGGATCGCCCGATGGCCAGGACCAGGACAACCACCGATCGGCGCACGGCCGCGATGTCTCTTTGGGAGAACGTACGCACCATCATCGTCGCGCTGCTGATCGCCGGCGCTGTCCGCACCATCCTGTTCGAGCCGTTTAACATCCCTTCCGGCTCGATGATCCCGACCCTGCTGGTCGGCGACTACGTGTTCACCGACAAATACGCCTACGGCTACTCACGTTTCTCGATGCCGTTCGCGCCCGACCTGTTCTCCGGCCGCATCCTGTTCCGCATGCCCCATCGCGGCGATGTCGCGGTGTTCCGCGAGACCAAGGACACCAGCATCGACTACATCAAGCGCATCGTCGGCCTGCCGGGCGACCGCATCCAGATGACCGGTGGACAGCTCTACCTGAACGGCACCCTGGTGCCGCGCCAGGACGAGGGCGAATACGCCGCGGTCGACGAGAACCGCACCCTGTTGCAGGGCCGTCGCTTCACCGAGGATTTGCCAGGCAGCGGCGGGCGCAAGCCGGTGCCGCATCAGGTCCTCAAGGAGACCAGCGAGGGTTCACAGAACAACACGCCGGAATATGTCGTGCCGCCAAACGACTTCTTCGCCATGGGCGACAACCGCGACGACAGCGCCGACAGCCGCTTCCAGGGGTCCGACCCAGAGGATCTCGGCTACGTGCCGATCGAGAACCTGGTCGGGCGTGCCTCCATCATCTTCTTCTCGGTCGATGGCCGGGCGCCGCTGTGGCAGTTCTGGGAGTGGCCGTTCGAGGTCCGCTGGCATCGGCTGCTGACCTTCGTGCGCTGAGGCGTTCGGCCACGCGGCGTGACGGCGCAGGACGAGATCGCGACCCGCATCGGGCATGGTTTCCGCGAGCCGCGCCTGCTGCGCGAGGCGTTGACGCATCGTTCGGCGATCGGCGGCGCGGCCGGCCGGGCGGGGCTTCGCCGCGGCACCGGCTCGAACGAGCGGCTCGAATTCATCGGCGACCGGGTGCTCGGACTGCTCGTCGCGGAGTGGCTGCTGGAGCGCTATCCCGACGAGCAGGAGGGCGAGCTTGGCGCGCGCCACGCCCATCTCGTTTCGCGCGAGGTGCTGGTCGGGATCGCCGGCAGGTTCGGGATCGAGCAGGCGCTGGCACTCGCCCCGGACGCCGCCCGCGCCGGCGTCGCTTCGCTGGCCAACGTGCTCGCCGACACCATGGAAGCGGTGCTCGGCGCGCTCTACCTCGATGCCGGCCTCGATGCGGTGCGCGTGCTGGTCCGGGCCGAATGGGCGCCGGCGATCGACGCGCAATTGTCACCGCCGAAGGACAGCAAGACCGCGTTGCAGGAGTGGATGCTCGCCCGCGGCCTCGGCCTGCCGGAATACGCGGAAATCAGCCGGGCCGGGCCGTCGCATGCCCCGAGCTTCGTGATCGAGGCGACCGGCGGCGGTCAGAGCGGCTCCGGAGAGGCGGCGAGCAAGCGGGTCGCCGAGCGCGCGGCGGCAGCCGAACTGCTGACGCGGCTGCGCAGTGCGCCGCGCAGCCGCCGTAACGCCTCGGACCCGAGTTCGCGGACCTGAGACGCGGCACCTTGCGGGCGCATCAGCGCCGAAGGACGGCGTCGCTTGACCGGCGCCGCTCCCAGCCTTCGGTCTCCAGTTCCGGGCAATCCGCCTCAGTTTGCGGATAGCCCAGGCAGAAATAGCCGATGAAGGCCCAGCCCGACGGCACGTCGAGCGCCGCGGTCACCGCGGCCGGATCGAGGATGGACACCCACCCCAGTCCCAGGCCCGATGCGCGGGCGGCGAGCCAGAGCGTGTGCACCGCCATCACCGCCGAGTAGGCGATCGTTTCGGGCATCGTGCGGCGCCCAAGGCCGTGTCCCTGCGTCGGATCGGACTCGGCGAACACCGCGAGGTGGGAGGGCGCCTGATCGAGGCCGGCAAGCTTGAGGCGGGCGTAGCTCAGGGCATGGCTGGCGGCCTGGGCGGCCAGCGCCTGCGCGTTGCAGGTCTCGAAGCTCGCGCGGACCGCGGCGCGCCGGCCTGGATCATCGACGGTGACGAAGCGCCAAGGCTGGCTGAGCCCGACCGAGGGTGCGAGCGACGCCACTTCCAGCAGGTGCGTGAGCAGCGGCTCCGGGACGGGCTCTGCCCGGAAGTGACGCACGTCGCGTCGCCACCTGAACAGCGTGATCAGCTGCGTGCGGAAATCGTCACCGAACATGGGCATGACGGCTTTTACGACCCTCCCGGCTACATGGTGAGCCCTGTCATACGCCGGGTGACGCGGCCGGACTCCCGTGCCCCGCAGCACTCGGGCAAGTTGCATCGCTCAGCAGCCGCCAGTTCCGGCGCCTGCCGGCCAGAAAGGTCATGTCGCATGACGACACGTTGCGGCTTCGCGGCCCTGGTCGGCGCTCCCAACGCCGGCAAATCGACGCTGCTCAACCGGATGGCCGGCGCCAAGCTGTCGATCGTCAGTCCGAAAGCGCAGACGACGCGCGCCCGCGTGCTCGGCATCCTGATGCGCGAGGCCCCGGCCGGCGGCCGGACCCAAATCGTGCTGGTTGACACGCCTGGGATTTTCCGGCCACGACGCAAACTCGACCGTGCCATGGTCGCCGCCGCCTGGAGCGGCAGCGCCGACGCGGATCTTACCTTGCTGCTGGTCGACAGCCGCGCCGGCCTCGACGCCGAGGCGGATGCCATTGTAGCACGGCTCGCCGAGTTAAAGCCGCGTGTGTGGCTGGTGCTGAACAAGGTCGATCTGGTGTCGCCAGGACGCCTGCTGCCGCTCACCAGGGCGCTGAACGACCGTCTCGCCGTCGAGCAGACCTTCATGGTCAGCGCGGCGACCGGCGACGGCGTCGAACGCCTGCTCGACGCGCTGGCGGACGGTCTGCCTGACGGCCCGCTGCTCTACCCCGAGGACGAACTCACCGATCTGCCCGACCGGCTGCTCGCCGCCGAGCTGGTGCGCGAGCAGGTGTTCCTGCAGACCCACGAGGAGGTGCCATACGCGGTCACCGTCGAGACCGAGAGCTGGACCGAGCGCCCTGACCGCTCGGTCCGTGTCAATGCGACGATCTATGTCGCCCGCGCCAACCACAAGGCGATCCTGATCGGCGAGGGGGGTGCGCGCATACGCGAGATCGGCAGCCGCGCGCGGCGCAACCTCGCGGCGCTGATCGGCCGGCCATGTCACCTGTTCCTCAACGTCAAGGAACGCGCCGGCTGGGACGAGGAGGGCGCCCGACTGCGCGCGATCGGCCTGGAGGTGCCTCGGGATTGACAGACCCCTCCGCCGAATGCCGGATCAGGCGGTGGTGCCAGCGGTCCAGGTCGCCGAGCGGACCAGCGGCGAGCGCTCCAGTTCGGCCACGATGATCTCGAGCTCGGCGGCATCCGCCGTCATCGGCACCAGCGCCGCCGCCAGCTCGACCAGCCCCTGGGTGTCGGACAGGGCATCGATCTCCCGCACCGGGTAGTTCGCGCGCGACAGCACCTCGTCGAGCAGGTCGCGCACATCGGCAACATCCTGGCGGTCGCAGATGGCGTGCACACGGTAATGCGCCTCGGTGGTGGCCGCGGTGATCGGCCGGCGGTTGACCCAGTTCACCAGCGGCCGGAGCAGGGTGTTGCCGGCCAGGACGAACAATGTGACGGCGACCGCCTCGCCGTGCAGGCCGGCGCCGGCAAAGCTGCCGACCGCGGCCGAGCACCATAAGGTCGCGGCCGTGTTGAGGCCGCGTATGCTGGTGCCGTCTTTCAGGATGACGCCGGCGCCGAGAAAGCCGATCCCCGACACGACGTAGGCGACGACGCGCATCGCGCCGTCCTTGCCGGTCAGTTGCAGGCCGAGATCGGCGAACGCGGCGGCCCCGACCGCCACCAGCACGTTGGTGCGCAGGCCGGCATTGCGCTGTCGCCACTGCCGCTCGAAGCCGATCGCGGTGCCGAGCACGAAGGCGAACGCGAGTGCCAGCAGGGTCTGGAGGAATGCCATCGGAGGGATAATCAGGCGCTGATCTGATCGTCGCCCGGCTCCGCCGCCGCGGTTCCGGATTGCTTGCCTGAGCTGCTCACAAGGTTCCCTCCCAGCCCTTTGCCCGCGACCTCGACCGCCGGTTGGGAGCCGAGCGCCTGAAAGGTCGCGGTCAGCTGGTTGACGGCTGTCACCAAAGGTTGCACGCGCGAACCCTTCATGTTGACCGGATCAGGAACAACATTTGTCGTGCTGGGGCGTTATGACGTCCGAAGGAGAACCTCGATGCATCGGTCACTGATTGTGCTCGCGGCGGCATCTACGCTCGTCGCGGCTACGCCTGCGCTTGCCTGGGGTGGTCACGGCGGCGGCTTTGGCGGTGGTGGTTTCCACGGTGGTGGTGGGGGCTATCGTGGCGGCTATGGCGGCTACCGTGGAGGTTACGGGGGCTATCGTGGCGGCTATGGCGGCTACCGCGGCGCCTATGGTTATCGGGGTGGCTACGGCTATCGCGGTTATGGCTACGGTTTCGGCGGCTTCGGTCTTGGTCTCGGTCTTGGTCTCGCGGCTGGTTATGGTCTGGGCTACCCGTATGGCTATGGCGGCTATGGCTATCCGTATGGGTACGGCTATGGCTACGCGGCCCCGCCGGTCGTCTACGCGGCGCCGCCGGTCGCTTATTACGGCTACTAGTTGGATCGGCTCGGGAGGGCACCCCCCTCCCATCCGCTCAGGCCGGCCGTAGCACCGCGACTGGCAGCACCGAGAACACGGCAGCGAGGGTCAGGCCGCCATCGTGTCCGCCTAGGCGAATGCCGGTCAACACGTCTTCCCACAAGCCATCAAGTATGGCGCCGTCGGACGTTGGTGCCGGCGATCCGCCCGGAAAGCGCCGCACCAGCACCGTCAGGCGCTCCTCCTGATCATGACGCCCAAACGCGATGACGTCAGGGACGCCATCCAGCTCGATCGGCTCGTAGTCTCCGTTGTCAAACAGACGAGGCATGCCAGCACGGAGCCCGAGCAACAGGCGGGTGACCGCCAGTTTGACTGCACCGTCTTGCCAGTTCGCGTAGGCGTCGCGCATCGCGCCGGCCGCGTCAGCCTCCAGCGCGGCATTGACGCGTCCTAGCAGCTTTGACCGCTCGGCGTAGTCGACCGCGCGACGGTTGTCCGGGTCCATCAGGCTGAGGTCCCATAGCTCGGTTCCCTGATAGAAGTCCGGCATTCCCGGCACGGTGAGCTTCAGCACCAGCTGCGCCAGGCTGTTGTCGACGCCGAGACGGGCGACGCGCTGGGCAAATGGCAGGAACGCGTTGAGAAAGGCGGGCCGCGACGGGTCCAGCGCGTCGGCTGCGAAACCCTGCATTGCCGCCTCGTAGACCTGATCGGGTGCGGACCAGGTCGAGTGTAGCTTCGCCTCGCGCATCGATTTTTGCAATGCGCCCGCGATCCGCTCGCCATAGGCGATCAGCGCCTTGCGACCGGTTTCGGTCTCGATCGTCGTCGGGTCCAGCAACTCAACCGGCCAGGTGCCGAGCAGCAACTGGTAGAGCAAGTACTCGTCGTTGCGGTCAGGCGGCGCGGTGCCCTCGACATCGCCGCGCCTGGCCCGGATCAGCCGGCTCCAGCCCTGCACCTGACGCTGCCAGTCGTCGGGCATCGATGACAGCACCGCGAGCCGTGCCCGGGTGTCCTCGCCGCGCTTGGTGTCGTGGGTCGATGTTCCGAGCATCGTGGCCGGCATGCGCCGTGCCCGAGCCGCGTTGGCACGATGGAACGCCGACAGCGTGAGCCCGAACAGCTCAGGCTCGCCGCCGACCTCGTTGAGCGCGATGAACCGGTTGTAGCGATAGAACGCCGTGTCCTCGAGACCCTTGGCCATCACCGGGCCGCTATACTGCTGGAACTTCATCGCAAGTCGCAGCACCGACAGCCGCGAGAACCCGCTCTGCGGCCCCGCCACAAGGTCGCCCGAAAGCGCGCGTTCAAGGAAGTCGAACACGCTTGCCGGAATATCGGGCTCGATCCGGCGCGCGGTGGTGATTGCCCAGTCGAGGTCACGCCGGTCGGTTTCGGAGGGCACGCCTTCGCGGTCGACATAGGTGCGGTAGACCGGAAAGCAGGCGACGATCTGCCGGATCGCGCGCTGGAGGATGTTGCGGGTGAAATCGGCGGTACGCGGGTTCTGCCGTGCGACGCGTCCGGCATCGCGGCCGAGCACGTTGAGCTCGCTTGCCATCTCGTTGTCCATGATGCGCATCTTGCAGGCGTGCACCATCGACTTGAAGTTCGCCGTCTCTCCGGTAAACGCGGTGTAGGCGCGCGAAAAACCTTCCTCGCCGGCGGGATCGACCAGCACGCCAAGCACGAGGTTGGTGAAGTCGTAGCCGGTGGTGCCCTCGACGGGCCAGTCCTCGCGCAGCGTCTCGTGACGGGCGAGGATCTTTTCCACCACCAGGTAGAACGGTCTTGGTGCCGCTTCACGCAAGCGATCGAGGTATTCCTTGGGATCGAGCAGCCCGTCGATGTGATCAATCCGCAGGCCGTCGAGCGTGCCGTCCGCCAGCATCGCGAACACCAGCGCGTGGGACTGCGCGAACACGGTCGGTAGCTCCATGCGCAGGCCGGCGAGGTCGTTGATGTTGAAGAACCGGCGATAGTTGATGTCGTCGCCGGCGACCAGGAAACTCGCCACCCGCCAGTACTGGCGCTCAATCAGCTCGTTCAGCGTGCCGAGATCGGCGTTGATCGAAGCGACCCGCGCCTCGATCGCCTCCCGCGCCGCCGGGTCGTCCCGCACCAGCGCCGCGAGCTCTGCCTTCAGCGACGCGGCGCGCGACGCGACCTGGGGCCGCCAGGACGGCAGATCGTCAAAGGCATCGCCGAGCCGCTCGAGGCTAGGATGGGCGTGGTCGAGCACCTCGGCGTAGTGCAGCGGGCAGATCGGCATCTTGTGGGTGTCGTAGGCCCAGATCGCGAGCGAACCCGTTTCGGGGTCGAGCTTGAGCCGGATGTTGCCGGCGTCGAGCTCGACGCCATACTGGTCGCCGAGCACCGGCACCAGCAGCTTGTCGTGCAGGTAGCGCCGGTCAGGATCCCAGTCGATGTCGAACCAGCCGGCGTGATCCGATCCCGGTCCCCATTCCAGCACGTCGAGCCAGAGCGGGTTGTCGCTGCCGCCGACCCCCATGTGATTGGGCACGAAGTCGAGGATCTGCCCGAGCCCGTGCGAGCGCAGCACCGCGCGATAGGCGGCGAAATCCTCGTCGGTGCCGAGCTCCGGGTTGAGCCGGGAATGATCGGTGATGTCGTAGCCGTGCGTGCTGCCGGGCCGTGCTTTCAGGAATGGCGACGCGTAGACGTGGCTGACCCCAAGCGACGCGAGGTAGGGCACGATCGCGGTGGCGTCGCGGAAGCCGAACTCGCGCCGGAACTGCAGCCGGTAGGTGGCGCGCGGCCGCGGCGACGCGGCTGCCTCCGCGCCGCTCAAGGCTCGATCCTCGACCACAGCACCGACCACGGCCCGAGCCGGTCGCCCGCGTCACCTTCGAGGTGCAGCACCGTGCCTCCATGCCCCGGCAACGACACCGGCTGATCTGACAGGTTCGCGGCCAGCAGCAGGGTGCCCGCCTGGCCTGCGTCCCAGCGCACCGCAACGGCACCCTGGCCGAGTTCCGTCGCGGTGCCGCCGTGCCGGATTTGCGGCAGCAGCGGCAGGATCGATCGGCGCCTGATGTCGAGCAGCGTCTGCGTGCGGGTGAGCGCCACCGCGTCGACAATGCTCCAGTCGAGCTTGCCCGACGTGAAGGTCGCTTCGGCCAGCGGGTCTGGGATGCGGTCGCGCATCGCGGGGTCCTGGAACTCCGGAAAGCGCTTGAACTCGTCGCGACGCCCACGCCTGACGGCGTCGGCGAGTTCGCCCGAGAAGTCGCAGAAAAACGGGAACGGCGTGCGCGCGCCCCACTCCTCGCCCATGAACAGCATCGGCACCTGTGGCAGCAGCAAGGTGATCGCGTGCAGCGCCCGCAACCGCTCCGGGGAGACGATCGTCGTCAGCCGGTCGCCGAACGCGCGGTTGCCGATCTGGTCATGGTTCTGGATGAAGGCGACGAAGGCGACCGGCGGCAGGAAGCCACTCGGGGCACCGCGGGTCTCGCCCCGATACGGCATTATCTCGCCCTGGTAGGCGAAGCCTTGCGCCAGCGCCCGCCCTAGTAGGTCGGTCCGCCCCTTGTAGTCCGCGTAGTAGCCGGTCTCCTCGCCGGTCGCGGCGACGTGCAGCACGTGATGCACGTCGTCGTTCCATTGCGCGGTGAAGCTCCCGGGCGCATCCTCGGCGTCACGCGCAAGGCGGCGCGGGTCGTTCTCCTCGTTCTCGAGCAGGAGGTGGGTCGGCCGCCCGCGCCGCATCGCGTGGACGGCATGCGCGAGCTCGTCGAGCAGGTGGGTCGGGCTGTCATCCTTGATGGCGTGGACGGCATCGAGCCGCAGGCCGTCGAGGTTGAACTCTTCCAGCCAGTAGAGCGCGTTCTCGATCGCGAAGTCGCGTACCGGACGGCTGTCCTGCCCGTCATAATTGATGCCTGCGCCCCAGGGGGTCTCGTGCCGGTCGGTGAAGAATCGCTTGGCGTAGACCGGTAGATAGTTCCCATCGGGACCGAAATGATTATAGACGACATCGAGGATCACCATGATCCCGCGCTCATGCGCCGACGCGACCAGGCGCTTGAGGTCGTCGGGCCGGCCGTAGCAGGAGTCCGGCGCATACGGCAGCACGCCGTCGTAGCCCCAGTTGCGCGCGCCGGGGAAATCAGACACCGGCATGATCTCGATCGCCGTCACGCCGAGCGCTTCGAGATGCGCCAGGCGCTCGGTCGCGGCCGTGAAGGTGCCGTCGGCGGTGAAGGTGCCGACGTGCAGCTCGTAGACGACGGCGTCAGACCATGGCCGACCGTTGAATTCATCCCGCCACTCGAAACCGGTCGGGTCGATCACCTCGCTCGGCCCGTGCACGTCGCGCGGTTGGAACCGGCTTGCCGGGTCCGGCACGCGCAGCCCGTCGGGCAGTTCGTACTGGTAGAGCGTGCCGGCTTGCGCTGCATCGGTCACGAGCTCGTACCAGCCATCGCCGTCACGTTCGAGCGGCAGAGTCGGGCCACCCGCGATCGCAAGGCGTATGCCGTCGCAATCAGGCCCCCATAGCCGGAACCGGACCCGTCCGTCAGGCGCGATCTCGGCGCCGTGCGGCATCGTGTGCCGACGCGATACGGTGGCGCTCATGTCAGGACGCCGCCATTGGCGGTGTCGACCTTGGCGTCGCTCGGGGTCGCGAACAGCAGCACCGACCGACCGGTCGCGGCGTACACATGGCCCGGTTTGAAGAAGGCGCCGCGAACGTGATCCTCCAGGTTGGTGTCGATTAGCCGTTCCCAGGCGGCGCCGGAGGTTGATGGCGGCAAGGTGAAGTCGACCCCGTCCTGCCACTGGTTCAACACCATCAGCAGGGTGTCGTCCCGGCCGGGCATGCCGAGCCCGGTCGAGGCCGACCGCCCGTCGAGCAGCAGGCCGAAGCAGCGGGTCACCCCGTCATCCCATTGCGCCTGCTGCATCTCCTCGCCGGACGGCGCAAGCCACAGCGCCTCGACGAAGTCGTAGCCCTTTTCGGGTGTTCCCATCAGGAAGCGGCCGCGACGAAGCATCGCCTGCTCGGCGCGTATCTTGGTCAGCGATTGCACGAAGCGGATCAGCGCGTCGCCTTTGGTCGCGATCTTCCAATCGACCCAGGAGATCTCGTTGTCCTGGCAGTAGGCGTTGTTGTTGCCGCCCTGGGTGCGGCCGAACTCGTCGCCGGCGACGATCATCGGCGTGCCCTGGCTCAGCAGCAGGGTCGCGAAGAAGTTGCGGAGTTGACGTGAGCGGAGCGCGTTGACGTTTTCGTCCTCCGTCGGTCCCTCGTCGCCGCAGTTCCACGAGCGGTTGCCGGAGCTGCCATCGCGGCCATCCTCGCCGTTCGCATCGTTGTGCTTCTCGTTGTAGCTGACGGTGTCGTTCAGGGTGAAACCGTCATGCGCTGTCAGGAAGTTGACCGATGCCCACGGACGCCTGCCGTGATGGTCGAACTTGTCGGGCGAGCCGAGCAGCTTGGGCGCCAGCGCGGATGGCGGCGCCTCGCCGCGCCAGAAGTCGCGCGCGGTGTCGCGATAGGTGTCGTTCCACTCGGCCCAGCCGGGCGGAAAGCCACCGACTTGGTAGCCGCCCGGGCCGCAATCCCAGGGCTCGGCGATCAGCTTGGTGCGCGCCAGCACCGGGTCCTGCATGCAGGCCTTTAGGAAGCCACTGCGGTCATCGAACCCGTTCGGCTCGCGGGCCAGGATGGTGCCGAGGTCGAACCGGAAGCCGTCGATGTGCATCTCGTTGACCCAGTAGCGCAGGCTGTCGGTCACCATCTGCAGCACGCGCGGGTGGCTCACGTTCACCGTGTTCCCGGTGCCGGTGTCATTGATGTAGTAGCGCGGCTCGTTCGGCATCAGACGATAGTAGCTGGCGTTGTCGATGCCCTTGAACGACAGCGTCGCACCCTGCTCGTTGCCCTCGGCGGTGTGGTTGTAGACGACGTCTAGGATGACTTCGAGACCAGCGTCGTGGAAGCGGGCCACCATCTCCTTGAACTCGCGTAGGGACTCCGCCCGGTCGCCGGCATAGCGCGGGTCCGGCGCGAAGAACCCGATCGTGTTGTAGCCCCAATAGTTGGTGAGCCCCTTGTCGAGCAGGGGGCCGTCGTTGATGAAGGTGTGGACCGGCAGCAACTCGACCGAGGTGACGCCGAGGCCGCGTATGTGATCGAGCACGGGTTTTGACGCGAGGCCGCGATAAAAGCCGCGGTCGATCTCGGGCACGTCAGGATGCAGCTGCGTGTAGCCCCTGACGTGAGTCTCGTAGAAGATCGTGCGGTCCCAGGGCACTGGGTTGCGGCCGCGCGTGCCGGTCCAGTCAAAGCCGGGATCGACCACCACCGAGCGCGGCATGAAGGGTGCGCTGTCGCGCGCATCAAAGCTCAGATCCTGGTCGGCGTGGCCGAGAATGTAGCCGAAGCAGGCGGGGTCCCAGGTGAGCTCGCCGGTATGCGCCCGGGCATACGGGTCGAGCAGCAGCTTGTTCGCGTTGAACCGGTGTCCTGCTTCCGGCGCGTATGGCCCGTGCACCCGATAGCCGTAGAATTGGCCCGGACCGACACCCGCCAGGCGGCCGTGATAGACCTCGTCGGTGTATTCCGGCAGCCGCACCCGGTCGGTCTCGCGTCCGGTCGCGGGATCGAACAGGCAAAGCGTCACGCCGGTCGCGTGGGCGGAGAAGATCGCGAAGTTCACGCCGTCACCGTCCCAGGTGGCGCCGAGCGGGTAAGGCAGGCCCTCCGAGAGCCGGTTCGATTGATCAGACATCAGTATGCCTTGCTGCCGGGACGGGGCATTCCGTCGCGGTGCAACAACATCGCTACGGTTACACGGTTGCAGGATCGCCGCCCTGACCAAATTTGACCGTTCGGTCAGCTTGCCGCTAGGTGTCTGGCGCGCCGTTCAAGGATTGCCGATGTCGCGTCTGCTCCGACCGCTCCTTGCGGGCAGCTTTGTTGTGGCCGCGCTTCCCTCGCTGGCTTCGGCGCAGCCCGCCATGCCGGCGCCGGCGGTCGGCACGATCGAGGTGCACCGCGCGCCGGTCGTCGAGACCAGCGAGTATGTCGGCCGGGTGCAGGCGGTCGACAGCGTGGCCCTGATCGCCCGCGTCACCGCCTTTCTTGAGCAGCGCCTGTTCACCGAAGGGTCGGAGGTGACGAAGGGGCAGCTGCTCTACGTGCTGGAGCAGCCGCCATTCCAGGCGACGGTCGAGGCGGACCAGGGCACCCTGTTGCAGGCGCAGGCCAATGCCGCCTTCGCGGTTGCCCAGCTCAACCGTCAGCAGAACCTGCTGAACACGCCGGCCGGCCAGCGCTCCACCTTCGACCAGGCGCAGGCGACGCAACGCGGCGACACCGCCGCGGTGCTCAGCGCCGAGGCCAACCTCAAGGCCGCGCAGATCAACCTCGGCTACACCGAGATACGCGCCCCGATCGACGGCCGCATCACCGCGACCGCGCTGAACGAGGGCAATGTGGTGAACCCCACCAGCGGCACGCTCGCGACCATCGTGAGCCAGGATCCGATGTACGTCGTGTTCCCGGTCGCCGAGCGTGACCTCGAGGCGCTGCGCCGGCGTTACGCCAAGGCGGGCGGCCTGGTCCATGTGGCGATACGCGTCCGTCTCAGCGACGGCGACGTCTATGGCCAGGACGGTCACCTCGACTACGTCGCGCCGACGGTGTCGAACAGCACCGACACCATCACGCTGCGCGCCACCATCGCCAACCCGAAGCGCGAGGGCGCGGACAGCCGGACCGGCGACCGGGCGCTGGTGTCGGGCCAGTTCGTGACGGTGTTGATCCAGGCGCCGCAGCCGATCTCGCTGATCACCATCCCGCAATCCGCGGTGCTCTCCGATCAGCAGGGTTCCTACGTGTTCGTGGTCGCCGCCGGCGATGTCGCGCGCCGGACCAACATCGCGACCGGGGAGCAAGCGGGCACCAACGTCGCGGTCCTCTCGGGCCTTGCCGATGGCAGCACGATCATCACCGACGGACTGCAGCGGGTGCGTGATGGCGGCAAGGTGCATCCGGGGCCGCCTCCCGCCGCCGCGGTGCCGCCCGGCGAAGCGCCGGGTGGCAATCCTCCAAAGGCACGCGGACAGACCAACAAGCTCGGCACCGCCGGCAATCCCGGCAATGGCGGCGGCGCGTCGGGCCGCGGCCAATGATCTCCGACGTCTTCGTCGACCGGCCGCGGCTCGCGGTCGTCATCTCGATCGTCATCACGCTCGCCGGCCTGGTCGGCCTGTCGCGCATTCCGGTGGCGCAGTTCCCGGACATTGTGCCGCCACAGGTCACGGTGTCGGCGACCTATCCGGGCGCGTCGGCCGCCGTTGTCGAATCCTCCGTCGCCCAGCCGATCGAGGCGCAGGTCGTCGGCGTCGACAAGATGATCTACATGCGGTCGTTCTCCGGCAATGACGGCACCTACATCCTGACGGTGTCGTTCCTGCTCGGCACCAACCCCGACATCAACACCGTCAACGTGCTGAACCGGGTGCAGACCGCGACGCCCGAGTTACCGGCGGAGGTGCAGGCCGAGGGCACCACCGTCCAGAAGCGGTCCTCGGCGATCCTCGAGTTCATCAACTTCTACGCACCGACCCACAAGTTCAACGTGCTGTTCATCGCCAACTACGTGACGATCAACATCCTCGACGAAATCAGCCGGATCAACGGAGTGGGCCAGGCGGCCCTGATATCGCATCAGAGTTATTCGATGCGGGTCTGGTTCGACATCAACCGCCTGACCAATCTCGGTCTGGCGCCATCCGACATCATCACCGCGATCTCGGCCCAGAGCACGGTGGCCGCGATCGGCCGCATCGGCGCCCGCCCGATCGGTGCTGATCAGCAATACCAGCTCAACGTCCAGACCACCGGGCGGCTGACCAGCACCAAGCAGTTCGGCGACATCGTGCTGCGGGCCAACCCCGACGGCTCGACGTTGCGCATCGGCGATGTCGCAAGGATCGAGCTCGGCGCCCAGAACCTCGACAGCGAGGCTACGCTCGACGGCAGCCCCTCGGTGCCGATCGCGATCTATCTGGCCCCCGGGGCGAACGCCCTCGACACCGCGTCGGCGATCAACGCCAGGGTCACGGGCCTGGCTGCGCGGTTCCCGCACGGCCTCACCTACAACGTCACCTATGACAGCACGACCTTCGTGCGCGATACCGTGCGCGAGGTGCTGAAGACGCTCGTCGCGGCGTTCGTCATCGTCGTCATCGTCGTCTTCCTGTTTCTCGGCAGCGTGCGCGCGACGATCATCCCGATGGTCGCGGTGCCGGTCAGCCTGGTGGGCGCGTTCGGCGTCATGTCGGCGCTCGGCTTCACGGCCAACACGGTGTCGCTGCTGGCATTGGTGGTCGCGATCGGCATCGTCGTCGACGACGCGATCGTCGTCGTCGAGAACGTCGAACGCGTGATGGAGGAGAACCCCGAGCTCGAGCCGCGACTCGCGGTCAAGCAGGCAATGGCCCAGATCACCGCGCCGATCATCGCGATCACGCTGGTGCTGTTGTCGGTGTTCGTGCCGATCGCCTTCATCCCCGGGCTGTCAGGCCAGCTGTTCCGGCAGTTCGCGGTCACCATCGTGAGCGCGATGATCATCTCGGCGTTCAACGCGCTGACGCTCTCGCCCGCGCTGTGCGGCGTCTTCCTCCGCCACTCCGGCCCCCGGCGCGGCATCATGGGCCGGGTGCTGCGCGGGATCGATCGCACCCGCGACGGCTACGCCAACGTCGTTCGCCGGCTGCTGCGCGTCAGCATCGCCGGCATCATCCTGATCGTCGTGCTGGCACTCGGCGTGTTCGGGCTGCAGGCGCGGCTGCCGTCGGGCTTTCTGCCGGAGGAGGATCAGGGCGGCTTTTTTGTCCTGGTGCAGTTGCCGGATGGCGCGTCGGTCGCGCGCACCTCGGCCGTGATGGCGGCTGTCGGCAAGCAGATCGCGCCGCTGCCCGGCGTGCTGCACGTGTTTCAGATCATTGGCTTCTCGATCGTCGACACGGTGCAGGAGAGCAACACCGGCTTCATGTTCATCAAGCTAAAGCCGTTCGCCGACCGCGCCGGGGCCGCCACCAGCGCGCAGGCGCTGATCCGCCGCATCTTCGGGATCGGGCTTGGCGTGCGGGAAGCGACGGTGTTCCCGTTCAACCTGCCGCCGATCATCGGGCTTTCGACCGGCGGCGGCTTCGAGTACGAGCTGGAGGGCCTGCAGGGCCAAGACTACAACGACATGGGCGCGGTCATGCAGGGCCTGATCGCCAGTGCCAACGGCGATCACCGCCTGGCCCGCGTGTTCTCGACGTTCTCGAGCCACACGCCGTCGCTGTTTCTCGATATCGACCGCCGGAAGGCGCAGGCGCTTGGCGTCAACATCAGCGACATCTTCACCACGCTTGGCGCGACGTTGGGCGGCGTCTACGTCAACGACTTCAACCTGTTCGGCCGCGTCTGGCAGGTCAATGTGCAGGGCGAGGGCGCTAATCGCGCCCGCATCGCCGACCTCTGGCGCATCTACATACGCAACAGCTCGGGCCAGACCGTCCCGCTCCGGGCGATCGCCAACCTGCGCATCGTGACCGGGCCGCAGGTCGTCACCCGCTACAACAATTATCGCGCGATCACCGTCCAGGGCAGCCCCGCCGCCGGACAGAGCTCCGGCGCGGCACTCACCGTCATGGCCGGCCTGTCCAAGCGCACGCTGCCCAACGGCTACGCCTACGAGTGGACCGGCACCGCCTTCCAGGAGCAGCAGGCCGCCGGCCAGACCGGCGCCATTCTCGGGATGTCGGTGCTGTTCGCGTTCCTGTTCCTGGTCGGCCTCTACGAGAGCTGGATCATCCCGCTCCCGGTCCTGCTCTCGGTCGTGGTCGGCGTGCTCGGGTCGTTCATCGGCATCACCATCGCCGGGCTGAGCCTCGATCTCTACGCCCAGATCGGCCTCGTCGTGCTGATCGCGCTCGCCGCCAAGAACGGCATCCTGATCGTGGAATTCGCGAAGGAGCGCCGAGAGGAGGGCGTCTCAATCGTTGAGGCCGCCATCCTTGGCGCGCGCATGCGGTTCCGCGCGGTGATGATGACCTCGGTCGCCTTCATTCTCGGCCTGATCCCGCTGGTGATCGCGCATGGCGCCGCCGCGATCAGCCGCCGCGATGTCGGCACGCCGGTGTTTGCCGGCATGATCGCGGCGTCGGGCGTCGGCATCTTCGTCATTCCGATGCTATATGTGACGTTCCAGACGCTGCGCGAGGGCGCGCACCGTCTCGCCGGACGGCGCGAGCCGCCGCGCCCGGGTCACACCCCCGCGGAGTAGGGATGGCGTGACGCGCCATTGGTCGCTGATACTTTGCAGCTTCCGCCGAACCGGTCAGGGTCAGTACATGATGAACGGGATCGATCGGATGGTTGATGAGGGTGCGGCTTGCGTGTTGGCGGGCATGGCTCCTGCTGGGCGCCTTGGGCGGTGCGGGAGCGTGGTCGGTGGCTGAGGCGGCGAATGCCGGCGCCGGGTTCGACGTCGAGGGCCTTGGCATCGCCGCCCTGGCGGGCGCGATGGCCTCGGGGCAGGTCAGCGCGGCCGGGCTGGTGCGGGCCTACCAGGCACGCATCGCGGCGTTGGATCGGGCCGGACCAACCTTGCACGCGGTGATCGCGCTGAACCCGGACGCGATCGCCGAGGCCGAGGCGAGCGACCGGCACCGCGCGGGTGGCGGCGCGACGCGCGCGCTGGAAGGCATCCCGATCCTGATCAAGGACAACATCGAGGTCGCGGGGCCGATGCCGACCACGGCGGGCTCGCTCGCGCTCGCGGGCAACGTCACCGGGCGGGATGCGCCACTGGTGGCAAGGCTGCGTGCGGCCGGCGCGGTGATCCTCGGCAAGACCAACCTTTCGGAGTGGGCGAACTTCAGGGGTTCGAACTCGATTTCGGGGTGGAGCGGTGTCGGCGGCCTGACCCGCAACCCCTATGCGCTCGACCGCTCCGCCTGCGGGTCGTCGAGCGGCAGTGGCGCCGCGGTCGCGGCATCGCTGGCGGCGGCCGCGATCGGGACCGAGACCGACGGGTCGATCACCTGTCCGGCCGGGATGACCGGACTGGTGGGGTTCAAGCCGACAGTGGGGCTGGTCTCGCGCACCCATGTGGTGCCGATCTCGGCGACGCAGGACACCGCGGGGCCGATGACGCGCGATGTCGCCGACGCGGCGCTGGTGCTGTCGGTGATCGCGGGAAGCGATCCCGCCGACCCCGCGACGATGGAGGCGGACCGGCATCTGCCGGTCGCGCCGGCAGCGCTGGCCGCGGGGGCGCTGCGCGGGCGGCGGATCGGGGTCGCGCGGTTCCTCGCCGGCAAGGACCGGTCGACGGACGCGGTGTTCGCGCAAGCACTCGATCGGCTGCGGGCGGCGGGCGCGGTGCTGGTCGACATCGAAGACGGGCCGGACATGGATGCGATCGGGGCGGCCGAGATGAAGGCCATGCTGTGCGAGTTCAAGTCGGGGCTGGACACCTACCTGTCGGCCGCCGCGCCGGAGGTGACGACGCGCAGCCTGGCGGCGGTGATCGCGTTCAACAAGGCCCACGCCGCCCGTGAGCTTGGGCTGTTCGGGCAGGAACTGATGGAGCAGGCCGAGGCGACGGGCGGAACGGGTGATCCGGGCTACCGTGAAGCGGTCGGGCGGATGCGCAGGCTCGCCGGCGCGGAGGGGCTCGACCGGATGTTCGCGGGCGATCGCCTCGACGCGCTGGTGGCGCCGACCGGCGGCCCGGCCTGGCTGATTGACGTGGTCACGGGCGACCATGACAGCGGCAGTGCCTCGACCTTGCCGGCGGTCGCCGGGTTGCCGCATCTGACGGTGCCGATGGGCATGGTGGACGGGTTGCCGGTCGGGCTGTCGCTCATCGGGCCGGCCTGGTCGGAGGCGCGGTTGCTGGACTTCGGTTCCGCGTTCGAGGCGCTTTCGGGCGCGCGACCGGCGCCGGGCTACCTGCCGTCAATCGCGCGCGCCGAGGCGGCCCGGGCGCTGTTGCTGCCGACGCAATAGGGTCGGGCGCCGCCGCCCGCCCGGTCAACCCCGCGAACTAAAGCCCGCAAACACCTGCCGGTCCTTGTTGTCGCGCATCAGCATGGTGAAGCTTGGGATGCGCTCAAAGCCGAGGCCCCGCGGCAGGCCGGTGTCGGGGTCGGCGGTGACCTTGCCATACGGGCTGCCGGCGATCTTCTCCCACTTGCCGGCGGGCTTCTTGGCCTCGACGGCAACCAGCGTCGCCTTGAACACCATGCGCACGATCGCTTCCTTCGGCGCGGACGGCTTGGTCAGGCTGAGATGGCCGGCGAGCATCTGCCAGCCATTGCCGATCGCCCAGGCGGTGAGTTCGTCGCGGTCCATACGGTGGCTCCGATCCGGCGGTCAGTGGTACCGCGCTTTGCCGTCCGGCAGCAAGGGTGGGCCGCCGGGCCCTGTCCGACGCGTGTGGGCTGCGTTTCACGCGGTGATGTCGGTCCCCGCAAGCGCGCGTTCGCGTCGCGCCTTTTGGCGGTCGAGCGCGATCGATAGCGTCGTCGTGGCGAGACCCACGAGGCTCAAGGCGGCGCCGAGCCACGGCAACGACTGGTAGGATAATCCGGCGCCGAGCGCGGCACTGCCGAGCCAGGCGCCAGCGGCGTTGCCGAGGTTGAACGCGCCCTGGTTCAGGGTCGCGACGAGGTTGGGCGCTTCGGGCGCGGTATCGACCACTCGCATCTGCAACGGCGTCGCGGCGGCAAACGTCAGCATGCCCCAGGCTATCAGGGTGGCGGCGGCCGGGACGGCCA
This sequence comes from uncultured Acetobacteraceae bacterium, assembly GCA_964246135.1. Taxonomy (GTDB): domain Bacteria; phylum Pseudomonadota; class Alphaproteobacteria; order Acetobacterales; family Acetobacteraceae; genus CAXTPV01. Next base: position 25,014 of record CAXTPV010000008.1, read on the forward strand.
AAGGCAGCGTCAGGGTGAACACGGCCAGGATGACGATCAGGCCGGATTGCGCGCCGGCGATGCTGGGCATCAGGCGCCAGTCGCCGAGCCGGCCGCCGAGCAGGTTGCCGATGGTGATGCCGACGCCAAACAGCAGCAGCAGCCAGGTGACGGCGGCGGGGGGCACGTGCGCGATGCGTTCCAGCATCGGGGTGATGTAGGTCAACACGCTGAACAGGCTCGCCGAGAGCAGCACGCTCATCAGCATGGCGAGTACGACCTGCGGCTTGCCCAACACCCGAAACTCCCGCAACAGCGCGGATGCAGGCGGCGCGGGCAGGCGCGGCAGCGCCCAGGCGATCGCGGCGGTGGCGGCGAGCGTGATCGCGACCACGCACCAGAACGCGGCGCGCCAGCCGGCGAACTGGCCGAGCGCGGTGCCGGCGGGCACGCCGAGCACGTTGGCCAGTGTCAGGCCGCTGAACATGATGGCGATCGCCTGTCCGCGTTTGCCCGGTGGCACCAGCTCTGCGGCCACGATCGAGCCGATGCCGAAGAACGCGCCGTGGCAGAACGCGGTCAGCACACGGGCGGCCATCAGCAGGGCGTAGCTC